>JAZOWK010000036.1:0-19167 GCA_045659205.1 Faecousia sp. | reverse complement strand
GGAATCGAACCCATGTTACCGCCGTGAAAGGGCGGTGTCTTAACCGCTTGACCAACGGGCCTGGTAGCGGCGACCTGATTCGAACAGGTGACATACCGGGTATGAACCGGGTACTCTACCAGCTGAGTTACGCCGCCATATAGCTTGGATCGCTCCAAAGGCTTTGTTATTATATCCAACGCCTTTTCGTTTGTCAAGAGAAATGTTTGCATTTTATAAAGTTTTTTTGGGGAAACTGAAAGCATACCGTATAGGAGTTAAGAAATATGAAATATTGCAAACCCTTTTTGTATTTTACCGCCGGCGGAACTACCTATGTTCTATTGGAGCTTTTATGGCGAAAACGCAGCCACAGCAGTATGTTTCTCACCGGTGGCATCTGCTTTCTGCTTTTAGGAAAGCTGAAAGACCGCCCGCTCCTTTCCCGGGCGCTGCTGGGCTCTGCCCTGATCACTGCCGCAGAGCTGATTGCCGGTCTGCTGTTCAACCGCCACTATCAGGTATGGGATTACCGAAATAAAGCCCTCAATTACAAAGGGCAGATCTGCCCCCAGTTTTCCCTTTTATGGATGCCGGTAAGTTTAGGCGGCATATGGCTGTATCAGCAGGCAGACAAGCTATGGGGCAAAAAATAAGTGCCGCTATTGCGGCACTTATTTTTATACTCTGAACTTCGGCATAATGCCGATTTTGTCAGGCGTATGCTCCGGGAGCTGATAAATATCGTGTCCGCAGAAGTGATTGCCCTCCACCAGGCAAGGGCCGTCAGGAGTAAAGGCCACATCCCAGCCAAGATATCCCATCTGAGGCACTTCGGCAGCAGCCTTCTTCACCATTTCCATCACCTTATCCCAATCCGGGAACTGGAAGCCCTTAATGGGTGTGCCGGTCATAGGATGGTTTTCATAAAGCACCTTATTCTTATCGATGGCCGGCTGCAGCACGATACCAGTGACCTCATCCACCGGGGTCACCATACCGCCGCTGTTAAAGTTATCCACCGGGCGGCCGCCATTACCAATGCGGAAATAGGTGCATACCAGATGGGCCTTACCGTCCTTAAAGATGGTCACTGCCCGCACCGTATTGATGGCGTGGGGATAAATGGCGCTGACTGCCGGGTGCTGCTGAATCACCTGCTCCAGCTCAAAATCGCCTTCCTGATCCATCATATAATCGTAGCAAGCCTCCAGGCTTTCAAAGTCCTCTGTGCGAAGCTTCTGAATGCCCTTGCCGCACATACCGCCAATGGGTTTAAAGATAAAGGGAGAATGGGTCTTGATAAATTCCAGCACCTGCTCTTTGTTGTCCTGACCGAAAATCACCCAATCCCGATTGATATAATCGGCAAAGCGGGTATTGAACTCATCCTTGTTATCAAAGAAATGAGAATAAGACAGGTCGTTATACTGCTTCACCAGCTCATTGTTTCTGCCCCGGGTGATATAGGTATCCCGCTGCTCATCGGTCAGGTTATACATCTCAAAAAGATCGTAGTCCATATAGCCTGCGCCATACTTCACCGCACAGTCCTTCATATCCATAAAGATCTTTACCCGACCCATACCGGTCTTCTTATGAATAGAATTGATTTTGCGGAGCATCTGGCCGTAATTCATATGGAACAGCCGCTTAAAAATATAACTAAATCTCATTTTCCCGCTCCTCTTGCTGTATTGCACGCTTCAGCTCCTGAGCCAAAACCTGCATATTCTGTTCATCTGCCTTGCAAACCTTCCGGTCATAGGTATAAAGGCCGTTTACTTCCTCTTCCACATCGGACACCTGGGTATAAACCGCCGCGCAAAGACCCTTTTTTACTGCCGGGATGATTTTTTCCCGGTAAAGAGCCTCCAGATCCGTGCGGTAATCATCCAAAGTCTTGCAGTTGCGATAACCGTAAGACTTATCCGGGCAGAACAGATGCTCCGGCACTGCATAACAGTAGCCGCCAAACTCGCTGAGCACCAAGGGCTTATCCCCTGCCTTCAGCTTGCGGAACGAGCCAAAGTAAATGTGCAGGCTCTCCACGTGGGTCTTGTTTCTTCTGAACCAGCCGGAGGTGCTGTCGATGATCCGGCTGTCATCCAGCTCCAGCAGCATATCAAAGGCTTTATCCGCGCAGAACTGACCCCAGCCTTCATTAAAAATGGTCCAGTAAAGGATGCTGGGATGTTTTTTCAGCTGCTTTACAGTTGCTTCCATACCCTGATAAAAAGCTCTGCGGGAGGCAGGATTTTTATGCCGCTTGCAATCCTTCATCTTCTGCACGCCAATGGTAGGCAGCAGCGTATCGCCCAGGAAGCTGTACTTCCCGTTATTGACCATATCCTGGAAAACCACCATACCCAGCCGGTCGCAATCATAGTAAAATTGCTCCGGCTCTACCTTGATGTGCTTGCGGAGCATATTGAAGCCCAGCTTTTTCATAGCCAAAATATCCTCTGCGTAGCACTCCGGGGCTGCGGGGGTGTAAATGCCGTCGGGCCAGTAACCCTGATCCAAAAGGCCGTGGAAGAAATAGGGCTTTCCGTTCAGGCACAGCCTGGGAATACCGTTTACTTCCTTGGCTTCTATTGTACGCAGAGCAAAGTAAGAATCCACCCGGTCATCGCCGCAAACAACAGAAAAATCATACAGCTTGGGGTTTTCCGGAGTCCAGTTTTCGATCACTTCCGGACGCAGCACCGCAGTGCCATCCACCAGCTCTGTTTCTTTGCCCTCAAAAAGCACCGTGCCGGTAAGCTTGGGCTCTACGCGCACCGTAGCTTCTTCCAAGTTCACCCGGATCTCCAGCTTTTCAATATGCTTTTCCGGTACGCTTTCCACCCACACGGTCTGCCAGATGCCGGACACAGGGGTATACCACATGCCGCCCCGCTTCAGGGTCTGCTTGCCGTAGGGCAGCACCTTGCTGCGCAGGTCATCCTTGACCCGCACTTCCAGCACATTGCTTTCCTGCAGATAATCGGTAATATCCACAGTAAAAGCCTCATAGCCGCCAATATGCTTACCCACGATCTTCCGGTTCAGGTACACTTCCGCCACCTGATCCACCGCGCCAAAGTGCAGCAGCACCCTACCCTTGCAGAAGCCTTTGGGCAAAGTAAACGCTCTGCGATAGTAAAGGAATGTATCCTCACCATAGTGGGCGTGGATGCCGGAAAGCAGGCTCTCCGGGCAGAAAGGCACTAAGATGGTCTTGTCATACTCCGGAAACCGCTTTCCGGTACTCACAGCAAACTCCCACCGGCCATTCAAATTCAGAAAGCTATCCCGCTTCAGCTGCGGCCGGGGATATACCTGCCAGGGATTTTCTGTTATTTCTTCACCACGCAGGGTGTAAAGATCATTAATCATTGTTTTTCTCCTTTTTTAGCTTAGCCATCACAGGGATCGTGAATGCAGTAAGCACCACCGCTGCAACGAGGGCAGCCAGGAAAATGTTTTCGTTGGGCTTGAAGGACTGGGTGCCGTCGCTGTTTTCAATCACTTCCGCGCCGGCAAGCACCGCCTTGCCGATCATCGGGCCGATGATACCGGGGATCAATACCTGACCCACGATCCGCTGACCCTGGAACATACCGGCCTTGTTAGCCGGTGTAAAGTCCCGGATCACCGCGCCGAATACTGCCATACCGGAAAGGTAACCGCAGAGCATCAGCACCGTGCCAATAAATACCATAACCGTATCTTTGCAGAAATATAGCAGCACATAGCCGGCCATCAAAAGTCCCAGGCTGGGCAGCACCGCAAAGCCGAAGCCCTTTTGATCGTAGATGCGTCCGTAGAAGAAGGTAAACACCGCTGCCAAAATAATAGCGGGAGCAAAGATCAGCACATAATCCTTCATACCCAGGGACACTTCATAATAGATGATGAGATAAGGCATAAAGATCTGAATGGAAATACCAAACAGCGCATAAGCCACCAGCGCCAGATACAAAGGCTTATTTTGGCCGATCACCTTGGGGCGGAAGCCATAGAAAATATTTTTAAAATAGTTTTCATTGCCGGTCCGGTCCAGCTTCGGCTCCTCAATAATAAAGAAGCCTAAAATACCAATGGCAAATACCACACCGCCGATGATGCAGAAGATCGTCGTCCAGGTATCCGGCAGGTTTTGATCAAAGCCCATAAAGCCGCCAAATACCACCAAAATGGCAATCAGGGGCATCATCGCATTAATGCCTTCCACCGCGCCCCGGCTATTTTCATCGGTGGCATCTGTCAGCCATGCGTTAAAGCAGGCATCGTTGGCAGAAGAGCCAAAGAAGGTCATCACGCAGTCCAAAATGATCACCAGGCTGATGCCCAAAGACGCTGCCTGGGCAGCCGGCACGAAAGCGGACAAAATATCCATCCGCACAAAGCCAAAGCACAAAATGGAAATACCCCAGCACAAATAACCGCCGCAAATAAAGAGCTTGCGCTTGCCAATTTTATCAGAAAGGGCGCCAATAAGCAAGGTGGTTACCGTAGCTGCCACCGCAGAGGCTGTGACCATTGCAGAGATGGCGCCTGCATCCGCGTGGAACATCTTGTAGATAAACACGTTGAAATACATATTTTCAACGACCCACGCCACCTGACCGATCAGGCTGAAGATCACAAGAGCCAAATAGAATTTACTTTTATTTCCCGCTTTCATATAAGCCTCACTTTCCCACAGGGCCTACATAAGTAAACCGCCGCATATATACTCCGTCTGTTTGCACAGTTTCGTTCCACATATCCGCAGGCCGCACCCAAATCTTCTTTTCCCCATACAGGGCGCGGTAAACCACCATCTTTTCCAAAGTCTCCGAGTGGGTAGCCAATGCCAAAAGCTCATATTCCCCACCCTTAAAATGCCGGTAAATGCCTCTTTTTATTGTCTGTTCCATAATAAATGCCCCTTTCTTTATAAGCATTGTATTTTTAATTAAGCCGGTTCTTGCCGCAGGTTTCCCTTGCTACTTGTATAAAATTCTGAACAACAGGATCATCTGACGCGCTGTGCCTTGCAGCAAGGTACATACTTCGGTGTGCCTCCTCGCTTTTGGGAACAAAAAACAGAATATCCTGCGCGCTGTATTCTTTTTGCAGGAGCTGCCCTTGGGTGGTTACCACCGCGCCCATACCGCTGCACATCAGGTTATAATGCATTTCCCCGCCGGGAGCATTTTCCACCTGACAAAAGGCCGTTTTGTACGAGCCTAACATCCGGGACATCCGCTTGGCAATGTCTGAATGTTCTGCATAAGGAATAAAGGGAATATCTGCAAAGATGGACAGGTCTTCCAGCTCCCGGGCATATTCCCCGGCCATTACCTCCCGGTAGTTAAGGGCCAGATGCGCCAACGCCTTTGCCCCCGGCATATCCTTATGCATGGCAATGATCAGCCGGTCATCTGTAATGGGCGCTTTTGTAAATTTGCTTTCGTCGGCAGAATCGGTCAACATCAGATCCAAAGCGTTGCCCGCCAGCTTCTCCGCCAAAGCATCGGCATCGCCAATATCCAGCGTCACCTTGATCTGCGGATACTGCTTGTGAAATGCGCCACAGATCTGCGGCATCCACACACAGGACGCAAAACCGGAGCAGCCCACCGATATCGAGCCGCTGCTCATATCGGAAAGCTCCCGGAGCTTTCGGCGCATAATATTCTCGCTTTCCAGCATTTCCTCCACGGCCTGCATATAGATCCTGCCCTGCCCGGTCAGAGTCAGCGGCAGCTTGGACCGATCGAAAATGCGGATGCCCAGCTCCTTTTCCAGTCGTGAGACGGTGGCGCTCAAAGCCGGCTGGGAAACGCATAAAGCCTTTGCCGCTGCCGAAAAGCTTTTTTCTTTATAAACTTTATAGGCATACTTTGCCGATAGCTCCACCGCTCTCACCTCCTATAATAAATATATTATATCTTTGCTACATTATACTTATTATATTATACCTTGCCTTTATCAGATAATCAAGAGAAATTTTCTGAAAAAAGCCTGTTTTCGGGAGTAAACCGGCAAATGCGCCTTGACTTCCCCAAGAACTCCCAGTATATTTAACGCAAGGAGGCGAGTGTATGTTCAAGCAAACAAAAGCTTTGTGTCAGTGGTTTTTACAAAAGGGCATCCCTGGGTTTGACCTGATCGTTTATAAGGATGGCCAATGCATTTTGCGGCATATGGGTGGCTATGCTGATCCGGAAAATAAGATCCCTATGCAGGGAAATGAAAAATATCATATTTATTCCTGTTCCAAGCTCTTTACCTGCGTGGCAGCTATGCAGCTGTGGGAAAAGGGCATGTTTTCTTTAGAGGATGATCTGGCCGATTACTTGCCCGCTTTCCGGGAAATGTTTGTGCAAACAGAAAACGGTATTCAAAAGGCCAAAAAACCGATCAAGATCCACCACCTGTTCTCTATGACTGCCGGTATGAATTATGATCTGCGAACACCGGCGCTTCAGGCCTACTATGCCACCGGCACCAACAGCCCCACCCAGGAGCTGATAAACGAGGTAGCCAAAGCACCCCTTGCCTTTGAGCCCGGTGAAGGCTGGCTGTACAGCCTTTGCCACGATGTACTGGCCGCGTTGGTGGAAAAGCTATCCGGAGAAAAATTTGAAAACTATGTAAAAGCACACATTTTCGATCCCCTGGGTATGGAAAACTCCGATTTCCTCCACCCGATGGAAGATTGGGATGGCTTTGCCCGGCAGTTCCGTTACGATCCCCAAACAGGCGAATATCAACCCTGGTGGGAAAACACCTACCGCCCGGGAAAAGAATACGCCAGCGGCGGTGCAGGCTGCGTTTCCACGGTGGAAGATTATATCAAGTTCCTGGAAGCCCTTCGCATCGGTGATGTGATCCTGAAAAAGGAAACCATTGCTATGATGTCCGCCGACCGGCTGACAGAGCAGCAGCGCCAGATGTATACCTATGATAAATTCGTCAACGGCTACGGCCTGGGAACGCGGACACCCCGGTTTGATCCCACCTGGACAGAATTTGGCTGGGGCGGCGCGGCAGGTGCTTTTGCCTCGGTAGACCCGGTGAATAACATGACCTTTTACTATGCCCAGCATGTGCTCAACGCCCCCACCCGCCCGCTGCGTCCTTGGCTGTACCGGGTAATCCGCGCCGACCTTCTGGGTGAAACCATACAGGTCCCCGGTATGCTGGAAGATTACGACCCCAGCATCACCTATTAACAGCATTGACACCGAAGGGCAGATTTTATCGCCCGATACATAGCATTATCCAAAAAATAACAGCGAGGTGAATTTCACCTCGCTGTTAAATCATTTTAAGTATTTCCTGAATAGTTCTTCTGTTTCGGGAAGATATATAATTTTGAACAGGTATTTATTATCTTTCTTAAAGACTATGTATCTCATTCCTAAGTTGCTGAATCGGTATCCCTTTACTTTGTGCGAATATCCAAGGTGAATTTCAGCGGAAGTAATATCAGAAAAAGAAATATGTTTTTCTTTTTTGATTCCCCAGTAATAATCTACAACATGGAATTCCTTTTCTTTTATCTCAACATATGCTTTTTCCATATCTTTGATATAGATCAGTATGGTTGCTGTTAGCAAAATCGGAATAAAAATTGCTAATATTCCACCAACAATACTTTGTGCATAATAAAAACAAGCAAAAGAAAGCAAGCCGAAAATGACAAACATCAAAATACCACATATTGCAAACAATGCGTTTATAAGTTTGCTGTTTTGGGGTCTTGGCGTACGGTCGTGGGTATTTAGTTTCATCAAAATCACCGCCTTTTTATTTATCATATCACGGCAACTGCAAAAAGTAAATCAGTCAGTATAATCTTGCCTTGTTTACAGATACTAACAGCGTAATTTGTAAAATCAATGTCTGTAAAAGGAGATAGATATATTATGAAGGCAACGGGAATTGTTAGACGAGTGGACGACTTGGGTCGTATTGTTATTCCTAAAGAAATCAGAAGAACTTTAAAAATCCGTGAAGGTGACCCCTTGGAGATCTACACAGAAAAGGACGGGGGTGTGATCTTCCGCAAGTACTCCCCTATGAGCGATCTGCAGGATTTTGCCAGTCAGATCTGTGAATCCATCGGGGCAAACACCGGCCATATTGCCGCTGTTTCTGATCGGGACTGCATCATTGCTCTGTCCGGCGCGCCCAAGCGGGAGCTGATGGACAAGCCCAATTCCTACGAACTGGGAAAAATTATGGAAAGCCGCAAAACCTACCGCTATATGCAAGGCGAAACGGTGCTCCATGTAACGGACGGCTCTGAAAAATACCACTTGGGCGTGGCCTCCCCTATTTTGTGTCAGGGTGATCTGATGGGCTGCGTGATGCTCCTGATGGATGAAAACAGCAAGCCGGTACAGGAAGCGGATCAAAAGCTGGCCCAAACCGTAGCCGGGTTTTTAGGCAAACAGATGGAAAGCTGAAAAAGAGCGTGCTGCTGCACGCTCTTTCCTATTTTTCAACGCCCTCCAGGCGGATCACCACTACCGTAGCATCATCCGGGCCGGGGATTTGGGCGCCGCCCAAAATCTGCCGGGCCAGCTCTGCCGGCGGCAGAGAATTGCCCTCCATACAGCAGGCCATCGTCTGGGCCTGCCCCAAGCCGTCGCTGACCAGCACCAAGTATTCTCCCCGGCGCAAGGATACCTTATCCACCGTTTCCCGGTAATCGCTGACGCTCAAGCCCGGAGGTGGGCCGGCCACTCCGATTCGCTCTGCCCCTTGCCGGGTGACCAGGTAAGAGGGCGCAGCGCCCCATTTGTAAAGCACGGTCTTACCACTATCCAACAGCACTTCCGCCAGATCCACCGTCACTGCACCGGCTCTGTCCCGCAAAGCGCAAAGGCTGTTTAAGCTCCTTAAAGCATACTCTGCCGGGTAGCCGGCGCAAAGCAGCCGCTGCAATAGCTTTCCTGCAGTCTGGGCCTCCCGGACAGCGCCCAAGCCTGTGCCCATACCGTCACACAAAATCACATAGTACTTATTTCCCGTACCGGAAAAATAGATGCACTTATCTCCGTTATCCGCCTCCGGGCGGTTGCCGAACACATGGACTCCGGGCCGAAAACCGGGGCTTGCGATGGCTGCCCGCTTGGAAAGAGAATCCGATAGATCCTGCAAAAATTCCGCCATAAACCGGTACTGCTGGGTAACTGCCGCCCGGTATTCCTGCTGCCGCTCCCGGTCTGCCAAAATAGAGCGCAGCTGCTCCTGAGAGCGGTGCAGCTCTGCCAAAAACCGGCCGCTTTTCCGGCACACGATGGGCAGCTCCTGGGCGCTCAACAGCGGCTTATGCAAAAGCAGCGGCGGCAGCTGTCCAAGTCTTCTGGCATCCTTGCAGTTTTTCCGGTAGGAGCAGCCATTGCAGGCTCGCTCTGCCGCCCGCGCTACCAGCACATCCTCATCCACCTGGGCAGGCTGCACTTCAGCTAACAGCTGCTGGGTTTCCGCCATCACCCCGGCTGCCAGCTCCAGCCGCACCTGGGCAACACCGGTCTCCCCCCGCCGGTGTATCTTTCTGCCCTGCATGGGGAACACCGTACCCAGCACCGCGCCAATAAAAAGACCCGGCAGCGGGTAAGGCGCCCACACATTACAAAGCACCATCATTCCCACATACACCACCGCCGGAGTAATGACGCATACTGTTTTAGGACACCGGGGGATAAAACGCACTAAGTAAGAAAGAGCCAATACTGCCGTCATAGGCACAGGCCCAACCTGAGAAAGATCCAAAGCAAGACCCGCCAAAGCAGCCGCCGGGAACGCCCCGGCAGCGCAAAAGTACCCCGCCGCAAAAAAGCCTAAATTTAAGTACATCCCCGGCGCGATCTGAGCCAAAGCCAACACCCCAAAGCTGCCGGCGATCCAATCCAGTATAGGATTTCTGCCTGCCAGCACCAGGATAAATACCCGGCTTGCCCCCGCCGCCAGCACCACCCGGAGAAGATAAGTGACCACCGGATCAGCGCTTAGAAAAAGGCCCTGAAATACCACACCGGAGGCCGCCACCACAAAGCCAGCCAGCGCCGGCATCAAAGCGGGAGCATCCTTTACGATCTGCCGCCCGGTCAGCAATATTACCACAGGCAGCGCCGCCACCATCCAAAATGCCCCCTGCTGCCCGGCCTGTCCCCAAAACACAAAGTACCCGCAGCAGCCGCCTGCTGCCGCCAGCACAGCGCTCCACCCCTGACAGGCGAATAAAAATGCCATACTCAAAGGCAGCACCTGATGATACAAACTGGCAGCGCTAAGCATAAAGGCAGCAAAGAAATAAACAGCGCACCGCAATAAAATATGTACCCGGGTATCCAGCAGCCACAGGCGCACTGTCCGGTGGAGCTTCCGGACATAAGATTGAAGCATAAGCATCATATAACGCACGACCTTTCCGTTTCTTTGATAAAATCCTACCACGAAAGAAAGAATTTTTTTGTCGTAATCAGTTTTACAGGAAAGATTCTTGCACGATGCTCCCTAAAGGTGTATAATAAGAACAAATTACAATGGGGGTGTAGCTATGGGTGTAGAACTGGAGCTAAAATATAAAGCCGATGAAACCACCTTGCAGGCCATAGAAGCGGCTTTCCCGGAGTCGGGTATAAAGCTGCAAATGGAAACCACCTATTATGATACCCCGGACGGCGCTTTATCCGCCCGGCACTATACCCTGCGCAGAAGGCTCGAAAACGGCAAAAGCGTCTGCACCCTGAAGACCCCCGCCCGCCAGGGCCGCAACGAATGGGAGACCGAATGTGAAGACATCCGGGATGCCATTTCCGTGTTATGTAAACTCGGCGGCCCAGAAGAGCTGCCTGCGCTGGTTAAGCAGGGTCTTATCCCCACTTGTGGCGCCCGCTTCACCCGGATCGCAAAAACCGTTCATTTGCCGGATGCGGTAATCGAACTGGCGCTGGATCGGGGCGTGCTCACCGGCACAAACAAAGTTCTTCCTTTTTGGGAAGTTGAGGCGGAGCTGAAAAGCGGCTCTGAAGCATCCCTGATGGTCTTTGCCCGGGAGCTTGCCCAGCGGTTCTCCTTAAAGCCCGAACCAAAAAGCAAATTCCGCAGAGCCCTTGCGTTAAGGGAGGAATAACATGGCGCAATTAGATAGTTTATTTGAAAAATACGACAAACTGATGATCTTTGACACAGAAACCACCGGCCTTGTTTACAGCCGGGATGAGATCATTGAGTTTGCTGCCGTGGTGCTGGAAAAGCGTAACGGCAAGGTATGCGTCACAGAAGAATATGATGAGCTGGTCACTTTAAGTCCCGGCAGCTTTATTCCCCCGGAGATCGTACAGCTCACCAGCATCACCAACGAGGATGTGGCAGAAAAAGGCATCCCCAAGGCCCAGCTTTGCACCGATATTGCCCGGATGCTTGCTGGCAACACCCTGATCCTTGCCTACAATGCCCATTTTGACCTGTGCTTTTTATTCTACTTGCTTTTGCGTCACGGTGACCCCGGCATTTTAAAGGGCAAGGACAAGCTGGATCTATTAACCACTTACAAAGACCGGCACAGCTATCCCCACAAGCTTTGCAACGCTATCGAAGCTTACGGTCTTTCCGATAAAGTGGTCAACTCCCACCGGGCGGTGGACGATGTGCTGGCTACTGTGGCGGTGCTGCAGGCTATGGAAGACGAACGGAACGACCTGCACCGGTACATAAATCTGTTCGGCTATAACCCCAAGTACGGCATTTCCGGAAAGCCTATCGGCTCGGTTACCTACAAACCCCAGCCCTACGACCCGATAGCGCCCCTGTATGAATGATAAGGGGTATTGAATCCCCTAACAGTTTTTGCTACAATAAGGAAAAAGAAAAGGCGGTGATGGATTGAACGCCAAGGATTATATTGCAGTATTCGACTCCGGTGTAGGCGGTATCAGCGTCCTGCGGGAGCTGGTGCGGGTTATGCCTGGGGAGAACTATCTGTATTTCGGTGACTCTGCCAATGCCCCCTACGGCACAAAACGGCCGGAACAAGTGCGCCAGCTGACTTTGGCTGCTGCCCAAAAGCTTTTTGACCGGGGCGCGAAAGCCTTGGTGGTCGCCTGCAATACCGCCACCGCTGCCGCCATCGATACCCTGCGGCAAACATACCCGGACCGGATCATCACCGGCATCGAGCCGGCGATCAAGCCGGCGGTCAGCCGCTTCCCCACCGGACGGATCGGCATTATGGCCACCCCGGTGACCCTCCATGAAGAAAAACTCACACGGCAGCTGACGCATTTTTCGGACGCTACCCTGATCCCCATTCCCGCGCCGGGTCTGGTGGAGCTGGTAGAAAGCGGACAGGCGGACAGCCCCGAAACTGTAGCGCTGCTGCAAGCGCTCCTGAAAGATCACATCGGCAAGCTGGACGCACTGGTATTAGGCTGCACCCATTATCCCTTTACGGCAAATGCCATCCGGCAGGTGATGGGTGACATTCCTTTGTTTGACGGTGGCTACGGCACAGCCCGGCAAACCAAAAAGCGGTTGGCCGAAGCCGGTCTGCTTTTAAACGGAGAAGGCTCGGTGCAGATGGAAAACAGCCTTGGCTGCAGCCAAATTCTGAAACTTTCTATGGAGCTTATAAATAATGGATAATATTTTAGTGATCGGTATTGCCGGTGGCAGTGGCAGCGGCAAGACCACCCTGATGAAAAACCTCATTGAAAAATTCCACGGCTCGGTGACGGTGTTAAGCCACGATAACTACTATAAGCGCCACGATGAGCTGACCTATGATGAGCGCTGCTTACTTAACTATGATGAGCCAAATGCTTTTGATACCAGCCTGATGGTATCTCAGCTGGATCAGCTGCGCCACGGACAGGCCATCGATTGCCCGGTGTACGATTTTACCGTCCATAACCGCAGCGACGAAACCATTCGCATCGTTCCCGAGCGGGTGATCATCGTAGAAGGCATCCTGATTTTTGAGCCGGAGGCTCTGCGGGAGCTGATGGACATTCGTATTTATGTGGATACGGATGCAGATATCCGCCTGTGCCGCCGCATCAAGCGGGATGTAACCAAGCGGGGTCGCAGCCTGGAATCTGTTTTGAGCCAGTACCAGCAGACCGTAAAGCCGATGCACGAAAAGTATGTAGAGCCCAGCAAGAAGTATGCCAATATTGTTGTGCCGGAGGGCGGCAAAAATGTGGTGGCGCTGGATATGATCGAAGGCGTGATCCGCCGTCATTTGGAGGGTTAACCATGCCCATACCCGTAAATAGCGCCTGTATGCAGTGCCATTTAAATAAGCAGATCGACCTGGTGCGCAGCCTGAAGGGCGAAGAGGTGGCTACCGCCTTTGCCAAGGATATGATCCGCATTTTTCTGGAGCTGCCGGAGGGCCGGGATTCCAGCTTTGTCAGTGAGCGGGTAGCGCACCTGCTGCACGAGTACTGCGATATTCCCTTTGATCGTTTCCGGGAAGAAAAGCAGCAATCCAACGCCTTTGCTTTGGCGCGTTTTCCCCAAATGCAGCAAATGATCGCCTCTTCCGAAGACCCTGTTTATACCGCGTTGCAGCTGGCCATTTTAGGCAATTATATCGATTTTGGCGCCCTTTACGGCAAAGTCAGCTTCCAAGAACTGGAAAAGCTTTTAGAGCAGGCAAAGGATATCCATGTGCAGCAGGATACTTATCAGCAATTCTGCGCTGACCTGCAAAATGCCAAAAGCTTCCTGCTCATCACCGACAATGCCGGTGAGATCGTATTTGACAGGGCTCTGGCAGAAACCTTGCAAAAGGTATATCCCCAGCTGGCGATCACCTTTATGGTGCGGGGCGGCCCTGCCCACAACGATGCCACCCGGGAAGACGCCCAGGCGGTGCAGATTCCCTTCAAGGTGATGGACAGCGGCAAAGCCATTGGCGGCACGCCCCTTTCTGAAATCAGTGAGGAAGCCAAAGCCGCTATTGCCAGCGCTGATGTGATCCTTGCCAAGGGCATGGGCAACACAGAAAGCCTGTATGACTGCGGCTACCCGGTGTACTACGCATTTTTAATTAAATGCGCCCGCTTCCAGGAATATTTTAAAGCGCCTATGATGTCCCCGATGCTGATTAAAGATCCAAAATATGCATAAAAAGAGCGATGCGTAAGCATCGCTCTTTTTTAAAACTTATAACCGGCATCCAGCAGCCGAATCAGGGCATTGTTGGCTTCTTCATCGGTAAACAGGCCGGTATAAGCCTTATTCACCGCCAAAGCCTCCAAAGAAAGCTTTAAAAGGCCTTTATCTGCCAAAGTGAAAAAGCCGTCGCTTTCCCGTCTTCCGGATAGCTGCCGGTGGGCATTCGCCATATTAAGCTCCATAGGCCGCAAACGCACACCTTGGGCGCTTGCCTGCTGCCGGGACTTTTCCCAGGCGGCCAGGAATTTTTCTTCCATTTAGCCCTCCAGGATCACCGGGCCGCAAGCAGAAAGACCGGCATTGATCCGCTCTGCCGCTTCTTCAGCGGTGACACACACCTGCTCACCGGTGCGCATATCCTTCAGGGAACACAGACCCTGGGCGATCTCGTCTTCACCCAAAAGCACAGCGTAAGGCACACCGATCTTATCGGCATAACTCATCTTCTGCTTAAATTTCTTCTGCTCACCGTAAAACTGCACCCGCACGCCCTTACTCCGCAGGGTTTCCGCCAGGCTGATGGCCGGAGCGGGATCCTGGGTCATGGGCACCACCAGGGCATCTGCCGGGGCATTGGGCAGCTCAGGATTGAGAAGACCCTGTTCATCCAGCACATAGAACAGCCGGGTCAGGCCGATGGAAATACCCACACCGGGCAGCTCCTTGTCGATATAATAGCCTGCCAGGTTATCGTAACGACCACCGGAGCAAACAGAGCCGATCTCCGGATGATCCAACAGCGTGGTTTCATAAACCGTTCCGGTATAATAGTCCAGGCCTCTGGCAATGGTCAGATCCACGGCAAAGTTCTCCTCGGAAACACCGAAAGCGCTCAAATTCCGGGTAACTGCCTTTAATTCCTCCAGACCCTGATCGAAGATCTCATCCCGGCCGGTATAGCCTTCCAGGGCTTTCAGCACCTCATCATTGGTGCCACGAATGGAGATGAATTTCAAAATCTCCTGGGCCTGATCTTCTGTCAAAGCGCAATCGCTGATCAGGATGCTCTGCACCTTATCTGCACCGATCTTATCCAGCTTGTCCACAGTACGCATAATATCACCGGAGCGCTCGGCAAGACCCATCATCGCATAAAAACCGTTCAGGATCTTCCGGTTATTCACCCGGATCTGGAAACGCTGCAGACCAAAACCACGGAACACCCGGTAAATGATGGCGGGGATCTCCGCTTCATTTAAGATGTCCAGCTTGCCGTCACCGATAATATCGATATCCGCCTGATAAAACTCACGGAAGCGGCCTCTTTGCGCCCGCTCGCCCCGGTAGACCTTGCTGATCTGATACCGGCGGAAAGGAAATGCCAGCTCGTTATAGTGCAGCGCCACATACTTGGCAAGAGGCACAGTCAGGTCAAAGCGCAAAGCTAAATCGCTGTCGCCCTTTTGGAAGCGGTAGATCTGCTTTTCTGTTTCGCCGCCGCCCTTGGCCAAAAGGATCTGGGCATCCTCGATCGCCGGGGTGTCCAGCGCTGCAAAGCCGTACAGGCTGTATGTCTGCCGCAAAATACCCATCATCCGTTCCAAAGCCGCCTGCTTCTGGGGCAGCAGCTCCATAAAACCGGACAGGGTGCGTGGTTTGATTCTATCCATAATAATTACCTCACAAGAAAACCGCCTGCAAACCGCATTAGTTTCCAGGCGGCAAATATCAAATATGACGAGATTTGGTATGCAACATTTCGCGCCAATCCAAATCGCCCCGCTGCAGACCCATAATGGCGATCTCCGCGCTGGCCAAATTGGTAGCGATGGGCACATTGTGCTTGTCGCAATGTCGCACCGTTTCGATCATCTGCGCATCGTCCCAAGGCTCGGTGGTATTGGGATCGCTAAACAGCAGCACCAAATCGATCTCATTATAAGCGATCCGGGCATTGATCTGCTGGTGGCCGCCCTGCTTATGGGAAAGCAGCAGTGTAATGGGCAGACCGGTATTGTCTGCGATCAGCCGGCCTGTTGTGGCCGTTGCATACAGATCGTGTTTAATAAGAACACTTTTATATGCTGTACAGAACTGAACCATCAGTTCTTTTTTCTTGTCGTGTGCCAAAAACGCGATGTTCACACCATACACTCCCTTTCTTTTTATAAGCGGATGGGCTCGGATAAGCCGCAGATTCTGCGGGCGATCCGCTTGCAGGCGGCAGCAGCGCCCTTCCTGGTAGCCATCAAAAGCGGCTTCTTGAAAGCAGCAGAGAGCACCACATTACTATCCTCCGGTACGATACCTAAAAGGGGTCTGCCCGCCTGATCCATAATATCATCCACGGTCATACCCATAATGCTCAACATCTTCTCATCAATGCGGTTGACGATGAGCCGCACATTCTGCTTGCCCATTTCTTCCAAACACTGGGATGCCCGGGTAGCATCCCGCACAGCCGCCGGGTCAGGCCCGGTGACCAAAAGCACCCGGTCTGCATACTGGGCAGCCAGGCTGAAGCCCGCCTCAATACCTGCGGGGGCATCCAAAAATACATAATGAAACCGTTCCCGGGCCTGCTGCAGCATAGCGGCAAACGCATCCCGGTCGATCATAGACGCAGGACAGTTCATAGGCGCTGTCAGAAAAGACAGGTAGGGATAGTCCGGATGCCGAACGGCCTGATCCAGGGTATAATCTCCCCGGTAAACATCCTGGAAGGAAATAGCGCCCAGGTCACTGATACCCAAAGCGATGTCCAAATTCTGCAGACCGATATCACAGTCAATGCAAAGCACCCGCTGCCCCATACTTGCCAGAGCAGTTGCCAAGCCGGCGCAAACAGAGGTTTTTCCTGTGCCGCCCTTACCGGACAGGACCGCGATCAATTCTGCCATCTTGGAAGCCTTCCTTTCCTCAGGATGAAATCATTATAATGGAATAACGCACAAAAGGCAAGAGATTTTTCAGCGTTTTTTGCAGTTTTTTCATCAATATATACAAAAGCGGCAAGAAAAAACCGCCCCAGGTATTCCCGGGACGGTGCTACGAATAGCCTATGTAAACGGTAGCCGGAATCTTCCTTGATTCCAAGCTGTACAAAATGCTTCCCTTCGTGTATAATGGAAGCACGAACAAAGCTTATTATAGCATTTTTTCCATCTTTTTCAATGGACGAATTAGACGATATTCACAAAACAAACACTTGGTATTTGGTGGTATTCACAATGAAATTTGGTTTTTATACCTTGGGCTGCAAGGTAAATCAATATGAGACCCAGGCTATGGAGCAGCTGCTGAAAATGGGTGGACACGAAGTCGCGCCCTTCGAGGGTGTTTGCGACGGCTATATTATCAACACCTGCTCCGTCACCGCTGTAGCGGATAAGAAAAACCGGGCGGTGATCCGCCGCTGCCGCAAGCAAAATCCCAATGCGGTCATCGGTGTATGCGGCTGTTACCCCCAGCACGCTCAGGAACAGGTAAAAGCGCTGGGTGTAGATGTAATCAGCGGCTCTGCCGGCAGAGAAGCTTTTATAGCCGCCCTTTTGGAAGCTTTTGCCGGCAAGGAACAAATGCTGGTGGATAATGCCCTGCGCCGCAGAGAATTTGAAATATTGCCCGCCGGCGGCCTGGAAGGACGCACCCGGGGTATGCTGAAGGTGCAAGACGGCTGCGTAAATTTCTGCACCTATTGCATCATCCCCTACACCCGTGGCCCTGTCCGCTCTGCGCCTTTGGAATTGGCAGTAGAGCAGGCAAAGCAGCTATCCAGCGAAGGCTACCGGGAGATCACCCTCACCGGTATCGAGATCGCCTCCTGGGGCGTAGACCTGCCGGGAAAGCCCAAATTAGAAGCGCTGATCGCCGCGGTGTGCCAGGCAGTTCCCTGCGTGCGTATCCGTCTCGGCTCTTTAGAGCCGCGGATCATCACAGAAGAATTTTGCCAGGCTATCAAAACCCTCCCCAACCTGTGTCCTCACTTCCACCTGTCGCTGCAATCCGGCTGCGATACAGTGCTTTCCCGAATGAAGCGGAAATACGATACCGCCCGTTACTTCCAAAGCGTAGAGCTGTTAAGTAAACACTTCCCCGGCTGCGCTGTGACCACCGATATGATCGTGGCCTTCCCCGGTGAAACGGAAGAAGAGTTTACGCAAAGCCTTGCCTTTATCCGTAAATGCCAGTTTGCGGATATGCACATCTTCCCCTATTCCCGCCGCCCCGGCACACCGGCAGACAAAATGCCCGGTCAGCTGAATAACGATATAAAGGAAGACCGCAGCCGTCGGGCAATTGCCGTTGCAGAGGAAATGTCCCTCATCTACCGGCAAAACCTCATCGGCAGCACCGTGGAAGTTCTCTTTGAAGAGCCAACCGGCAAATACTTCACCGGCCATACACCGAACTATGTAAAGGTGTATGTAGAGGGTGAAAACCTCCATAATGAGCTTCGCACAGTAAAAATCACAAGCGTCTATAATGACGGAGTCATGGGGCAAATTGACAATTGAAAGTTGATAATTGACAATTATGGTGTCGCTTCGCGACCTATTTTAATAAGTCGGCTTTGCCGACACATTCATTGTCAACTGTCAATTATAAATTGTCAATTCTACCGCACAAAAAACCGCCAACCTTTGCAGGTTGGCGGTTTTAATGATTTACGAAAAATTACAGCAGCTTAGCAAAGTGCTTGATGGTGCGGCACATCTGAGAAACATAGGAGTTCTCATTGTCGTACCAGGAAACAACCTGAACCTGGGTCTTGCCGTCGGGCAGCTTGTTGACCATGGTCTGGGTTGCATCGAACAGGGAGCCGAAGCGCATGCCGATGATGTCGGAGGAGACGATCTCGTCCTCGGTGTAGCCGTAGGACTCGGTAGCAGCAGCCTTCATGGCAGCGTTGATCTCAGCAACAGTGACTTCCTTAGCAACAACAGCATTCAGGATGGTGGTGGAGCCGGTGGGAGTGGGGATACGCTGTGCAGCGCCGATCAGCTTGCCGTTCAGCTCGGGGATAACCAGGCCGATAGCCTTAGCAGCACCGGTGGAGTTGGGAACGATGTT
>JAZOWK010000035.1:0-20409 GCA_045659205.1 Faecousia sp. | reverse complement strand
CGGAGGGGCGCACCTGCACCGTGGAAGGTCCTGCCCCGGAGCAGGCCCGTTCTATGCCGCTGACAGAGATCGCATTGGCAGAACGGCTGTCTAAAACCGGTGGAACCCCCTACCTGTGTTCTCAGGTCAAAGTCAAAGTAGCACCGGGACTGATCCTTCCTGCCGCCTCCATTAACGGTATGCGTCGGGAAGCCCTGAATATGCTGACCGCCCAGCGCGGACGGCTGGAAGCTGCCACTATTGGCAAGCCTCAAAAGAACATTGTATACCCCGGCCTGCGGAAGCACCCGGAGTTGACCGTTCAGGTCACCACCCGGGAGCAGATCACCGTCGCCTTGTTGAAAACCCGTCCCTCGGTATTGTATGTGCCGCTTCACATTTTAGCGGGAGATTTAGACCTTTGCCGGGATCTGGTGCGGTATGTGCGGGTCTGTGCCGTACTGCCCAGAATCGTACACGACGGAGAAATGCCCCGCTTAAGTCAGGACCTGCAAACCCTGAAAATGCTGGGTGTGGATGAGGTTCTGGTAGGCAATTTAGGACTGATGATTCCTGCCCGCAGTGCAAAAATGGCCATTCGGGGAGATTTCGGTCTGAACATTTACAACTCCGGTGCAGTCAACAGCTTGCAGGAACTGGAGCTGCGGTCTGCCTGTCTGAGCTTTGAGATGACATTACCTCAGATCCGGGATGTAAGCAAGGCTGTGCCCTGTGAGATCCTGTGCTATGGCCGTCTGCCTTTGATGGTGACGGAGAACTGCCTGATCCGCGGCCGTACAGGCAACTGTACCTGCCACCTTTCCGGCACAAAGCTGATGGATAAGACCGGAGCGGAATTCCCGGTGATCAAGGACGGCAATTCCTGCCGCTCTGTGATCCTCAACGGCAAAAAATTGAACTGGCTGGATCGATCTCACGATTTGGACAAGCTGGGCCTTTGGGCTACCCGGCTTTACTTTACCACAGAAAATCCCCACGAAGTAGATCAGGTGATCGCTGCCTGCACAGCTCCCGGTGCTTTTGATCCGGGTGCTTGCACCAGAGGTCTTTACCTGCGTGGCGTGGAATGAAAGGAAAAGCGTTATGGAACTGATACTTGCCTCCGCATCTCCCCGCCGTAGGGAGCTGATCGCCCTTTTGGGTATGCCCTTTACGGTGCAAACGGCATCTGTGGATGAAACCATGGACGCAGTGGGAACTGTGGAAACGCAGGTAGCAGAGCTGAGCCTGAGAAAGGCCAGAGCCGTAGGCGCTTTCCCCGGAAAAATCACGGTGGCGGCAGATACGGTGGTGGTGCTGGATGGTAAGGTACTGGGAAAGCCGGCAAGCGAAGAAGAGGCGGTGCAGATGCTGCAAAGCCTTTCCGGCAGAACCCATCAGGTGATGACCGGTGTGACGGTATTGCACCAGGGCGGACATATTTCCTGCACCCAGGTGACTCAGGTACATTTCCGGCAGCTCAGCCGGCAGGAAATCGAAGCTTATGTTGCCACAAAAGACCCTATGGACAAAGCAGGCGCTTACGGCATCCAATCCGGCGCAGCGGTGTTCGTGGAGGGTATTGAAGGAGACTATTTTAACGTAGTCGGCTTGCCGGTATGCAAGCTTAATCAAATGATCCGGGAGGCAATGACAAAATGAAACACTATTTTTCTACCCGTGTGCGGGTAGTGATGATCGCAGCGGTGGTGCTGGCGCTGGTTTTGGCGGTGGTAGCTTCTTATACCGGCTCTAACATCGGCTCTACGGTGGTGCAGGGTATTCTGGCTCCCCTCCGTACCGGTGTCAGTCAGCTGACGGATCAGGCAGAGCAGATCTACAGCTATATGTTCCGTTATGAAGCCTTGCAGGCAGAAAATAATGCTTTAAAGCAGCAGATCGCCCAGATGGAGGACGATGCCCGTCAGGCAGGCGCCATCTCCCGGGAAAACGACCGGCTGCGGGAGCTGCTGGAATTTAAGCAGAGCCGGGAGGACTTCCGCCTGGTGGACAGCTATGTGATCAGCCGCAGCTCTGTGGACTGGGAAAACACTTTGACCGTTAACCGCGGCTCGAACGACGGCATTGCTGCCGGTATGTGCGCCATTACCCAGACCGGTGAGCTGGTGGGTATCGTGTCCCAGGTGGGCAGCAACTATGCGGTGATCAAGACCGTGTTGGATTCTTCCCTGGAGATCAGTGCCACCATTTCCACCACCGGTGAGGCCGGCTACAGCGGTATGGTTCGGGGCGGCTATTCCATCAATGAGCCGAATAAGCTTCGTATGAACTATTTGGCCACTGCTGCAATGCCCCACAATTACGATCAGGTAGTCACCACCGGTTCTACGGTCTATCCCAGAGGCTTGATCGTGGGCCATGTGACAGGCGTAGGCTTTGACGAGACCGGTGTTGCCAAGTATGCCCTTTTGGAGCCGGCGGTGGATGCATCCAGCCTGGAACAGGTATTTATCGTAACCGAGT
This sequence comes from Faecousia sp., assembly GCA_045659205.1. Classification (GTDB taxonomy): domain Bacteria; phylum Bacillota; class Clostridia; order Oscillospirales; family Oscillospiraceae; genus Faecousia. The sequence continues at coordinate 17,946 of JAZOWK010000035.1, read as the reverse complement.
ATTCTGCGGGGTAATTTATGAGAAGACAGAAGGAATTTAAACCGGATAAGGAAGGCGCAGGCCTGCTTGCCCGGCTTTACATCACGCAAAAGCAGAGAAGATCCATCTATAAATGGTCGCTGTATGCTTTGGTGCTGCTGGTGCTTTCGGTGCTGCAGGATGTGGTGCTGTGCCGGGTCCGCGTTTTTGGCGCTACCACTGATCTTGTGCCCTGCGTCATCTTCCTGATTTGTGTGCTGGAAGGCGGGGAGGGAGGCGCTGTCTTTGCCCTTGTTTCTTCCCTTTTATATGTGTATTCCGGCACTGCGCCCGGGCCTTACTGCATGGTATTTTTGGTGATCTTTGCATTAGGCATCAGTATTTTCCGGCAGGCCTATCTGCAAAGCGGTTTTGGCGCGGCTTTTCTGTGTACAGCGGTGGGTATGCTGGCCTATGAGGGCGGTGTTTATCTCATGGGGTTGTTCCTGGGGCTGACTATGCCGGAGCGCTGGGTCGGCTTTTTGGTCACCGGCGGGCTGACTTTGGTGGCAGTTCCCATCCTTTATCCCCTTTTGCTGCGAACCCAATCCATTGGAGGACAAACATGGAAAGAATAACCCAGCGGCGAGCGCTGATCATATTGATCTTGTTTTTTGCCCTGATGCTTTCTTACGCGTTTCAGCTGTATGATCTGCAGATCATACAGACCGGTGGTAGTACTGATAACCGGGCTACCTTTACCACCCGTACCCGCGTGAAAGCTGCCCGTGGCGATATACTGGACAGAAACGGTAATCTGTTGGTGGGAAACCGGGCCAGTTTTGACCTGGTGATCAACCATTATGTGGTGCTCAGCGCCAACGGTACCAATCAAAATCTTTATAATCTGGTGAAGCGCTGCCAGGAAAAGGGCATTTATTACAACGAAGGCTTTCCTGTGACTATGGAGCGTCCCTTTGCCTATACACTGGATCAGAAAAGCTCTACGGAGCAGGGATATTTCCAAACATTTCTGAACTATGTAGGCGGTGTGGACTCAGATATTACAGCGCCTTTGCTGATCCAAAGGCTTCGTGAACGGTATAGCTTCCCGGCTGAATGGACGGATGAAGAGGCCCGGGCTGTTATTGGTCTTCGCTATGAAATGTCTCTGCGTAACTGCGTAGGCAGCCTTTCCAACTACGTTTTTATCCACGACGTAAGTGAAGAGGGCCTTTCTGCCATTATGGAGCTGGCTATGCCTGGTATGTATGTAGAGGCATCCAGTGTCCGGGAGTACAGCTCTGTGTACGGCGCCCATGTTTTGGGCTATGTGGGTCTGATGAGCCCGGAGCAATGGACCTATTATGAAACCCTGGGCTACGCTATGGACGCAGAAGTGGGCCAGGATGGCCTGGAAGCGGCTTTTGAGCAGTACCTGCACGGTACTGATGGCCTGCGTGAAGATACGGTAACGGCAGACGGTACGATCATCTCCTCCCGCTACCTGATCCAGCCGAAAGCCGGCAACCATGTGGAAGTGACCCTGGATCTGAATTTGCAGCGTGTGGCAGAAGAGGAAATGGCTCGCATTGCGGAAAGCTCCCTGGCTTCCGGCAGTGATATTGAAGGTATGGCTGTGGTGGCGATGGATACCCGCACCGGACAGGTGCTGGCCTGCGCCAGCTATCCCAGTTATGACCCGGCCACCTTCCATGCCAGCTATAATCAGCTGATCTCCGATCCTTTGCGGCCTACCTATAACCGGGCGCTGCTTTCTACTTATCCTCCCGGATCTACCTATAAGATGTCTATGGTCATCGCCGGTATCGACAGCGGCGCAGTAGCGCTTACGGAAGTCATCCCGGATAAGGGTATTTATACCAAATACGGTGCATCCGGCTTCTGGCCCACCTGTTTGGCTTACAGCAGCTGGGGCGGCCTGCACTATAATACAGATGCGGTGGAAGCTTTGAAGGTTTCCTGTAACTATTATTTCTACGATTTGGGTGACCGGCTTAAGATAACCACGATGGATGCTACCGCCAAGGCTCTGGGCCTGGGTGAAAAGACCGGTGTGGAGCTGTATGAGTATGCCGGTTACCGGGCAAACGAACAGACCAAGCAGGAGCTTTACACCGGCAATTACACAGTCTTCAGCCCTGGTGACAAGATCATGGCAGCCATCGGCCAGTCGGATAACCGGTTTACCCCCATTCAGCTTTGCAGCTACGCTGCAACCCTGGCAAACCGGGGTACACGGTATAAGGCAACCTTCTTAAACCGGATCGTGTCCACCGATTACCGGGAGCTGATCCAGCAAAATTCCACCTCCGTGCTTAGCCGTCTGGAGATCTCCGATGCCGCTTTTTATGCATATTCTGAAGGTATGCGTCAGGTGGCTCACGAGTACGGCGGCACAGCCTACAGTACCTTTGCCGGCTATCCCGTTACGGTGGCGGCAAAGACCGGTACTGCTCAGAACGGCATCACCGGTGCATCGGATAACGGCGCATTCGTATGCTACGCACCTCTGGAAAACCCCCAGATCGCCATTGCCGTTTACGGTGAGCGTTCCGGCGGCGGCGGCAGATTAGCGCCCATTGCCAAGGCAATGATGGATGTGTATTTCGATGTGGATGAGGTGGGCGATACCACCACTTATGAAAATAAGATAGGATAAATACTATGGGAATTTTTAATATTGACAGCGGCTTTAACCGGGCGCTGGGCAAGATCTCTGATATGCTTCTTTTGAGCATTTACTGGCTTGTGTGCTGCCTGCCGGTGGTGACCATTGGCGCATCCACTACAGCCCTTTACTATGCTTGTATGAAGGATCATTTGGAAGAAGGTACGAATACCCGGAATTTCTTCCACGCCTTTGTCCGGGATTTAAAGCAGTCCCTGGTGCTGGAGTTGACCGTGGTAGGCGTGGCAGGTTTTTTGGTGGTGGATCTTTATGTTCTGCCTCAGATGGATATTCCTTTGGGTGGTGTGGTGCAGGGGATCCTGACGGTTTCTGCCATCATTGGAATCGCAATGCTCAGCTATCTGTTCCCCCTTTTGGCCCGGTATGATACCCCTATGATTCAGCAGTTTCACAATGCGTTGGTAATGAGCCTGGTAAATTTCCATTATACGCTGCTCATTCTGCTGATTAACTGCGTGCCGCTGCTGGTGCTGATTTTGGGAGGGATAGAACTGTTCTTTGCCGCCATTCCGGTGGTAGTGCTGGTGTGGCCGGGAATGAGCGCGATGATCAACTCCAAAATCTTTTTGAAGATCTTCAAGAAATATGAGCCTCAGGAAACGGAGCAAGCGCAGAGGTAACATCTCGCAAGGATGGGATGCCAAAAAAGAGTAGACCGACAAAACAGAATATGTTAGAATAATTACCGTAAGAGGACAAATTTGCCGGGAATAGGAGACTGCCCTTATGTCCCGGGGATTAGAATATAGGAGGTTAAAATGGAAATTATCAGAAAAAACGAGTATGCTGCTGTAACCAACGAGAGCCTGCGTGCTTGCATTGTGTTTCTGCAGAGCTGCGATCCTGCTTCTTTGGGCAACGGTCGTCACACGGTAACAGATGATATTTATTGCAATGTGATGGAGTATAACAGCAAAGCGGTGGAAGGGGATGTCTTTGAGACCCACCGCGTAAATGTGGATGTTCAGGTCCTGGGCGCCGGTATTGAAAAAATCGCTATCCCTCAGGGCGAGGTGAAATTCTCCGAGTATTTGGAAGCAAAGGATAATGAACCCTGCACCTGTGATGGCAGAACCTATGTGACCCTTTCTGCCGGTGATCTGTGTGTATTCCTTACAGGTGAACCCCATCTGCCCGGTTTGGCTGTGGCAGAGTCTGTGCCTGTGAAAAAGCTGGTGTTCAAGATCCCGGCCCGGCTTTTTTGAGCAGCACCCAGGAGTAAGGGAATAGTTCTGTTGTCTTCAGATCTGAATAACTGACAAAGCAAAGGGCAAGTGGAATTTTCCACTTGCCCTTTCGTAATTGATAATGGAAGGTTGACAGTTCACAATTATCAATTACCTGCGGTTTTGTTTTGCCGAAAAGCAGCAAAAAGGGTATGCGTTTGAAATAGTTTCCCGCTATTTACATTCCGAATTTTGCGTATTATAATAAACTTGTCAAAATACGAGTAACTGCAAGGAGGCAGGGTTATGGAACTTTTCGGAAAACAGCTTACAAAAGCGCAGCTGCGCAGCTATGTAGGTGATATTTCTCAGGTGGCAGGCGCGATCCCCTTTACTTACGAGGGCGGCAAAGCCGCTGGAACGCAGGCGATTGAAGTGCGCAACGGCAGCGGTTTGCGGTTCGTCATCCTGCCCGGCAGAGGCATGGATATTGCCTGGGCGGAGATCAATAGTAAGCCGGTGAGCTTCATTTCCCGTACCGGTGTTGTTGCGTCTGACCACTATGATGCATCGGATTTCCTTCGGTCCTTTACTGCAGGTCTGCTAACCACCTGCGGCCTGACCAATGTAGGCGCACCCAATGAAGAGGAAGAACAGTTGCATGGACGCATCGCAAATATCCCCGCTTACGATGTAAATATCCAGCAGGATTTTGAAGGAGACAATTATGTAATTTCGGTTTCCGGCAAGGTCCGTCAGAGCAGGGTTTTCGGTGAAAATCTGGTCTTAAAGCGCACCATTACCACCAAGGTGGGTGACAACAGCATCCACATCCACGACACCGTGGAAAACCAGGGTTTCTCTGTTTCTCCTTTGATGCTGCTTTACCATTGCAACTTCGGTTTCCCCCTGGTTAGCCAGGATACCAAGCTGGTGACAAATTGTACAGATCTTAAGGCGCGGGATGCTGCCGGTGTGGGCTATGAGGGTACTTCTGAAGTGTTCCAGCAGCCCACCGCTGACTATGCTGAGCAGGTATTTTACCGCCGCAGCGTAGAAGATAGCTACGCGGCATTGGTCAATGAAAAGCTGGGCCTTTCTGCCAAGCTTTCCTTTAGCAGCGAGGAGCTTCCCTGGCTGGTGGAATGGAAGCAGATGGGTCTGCAGGATTATGTGGTGGGCATTGAGCCTGCCAACTGCCTGACTGAGGGCAGACACACCGCCCGGGAGCAGGGGATTTTGCAATATATCGCGCCTCATGAGGAAAAGCATTTCCACCTGACCATCACGCTGGAGGGCTAAAAGGCGCACTTTTCCAGGGCCTTTTGTCACAGCGCTTACCGGTTCTCAGGTTCACCTGACCCCGGTGGTAGCTGCGTAATGAATTTCCGGAGGCAAAATAAATGGATGTAGTAGCATTGGGCGAATTGCTCATTGATTTTACCTGTATCAGTACCGACGGTGACGGCTATCCCACCATGGCTGCCCATCCCGGCGGCGCACCTGCAAACTTTTTGGCAGCGCTGGCCAAATTCGGCGCAAAGGTGGGTCTTATTGGCAAGGTGGGAAACGATGTTTTCGGTAAGCTTTTGCTTTCTACATTGGAAAATGCCGGCATCGGCACCCAGGGTATGATGGTGGACGATAACTTCTTTACCACACTGGCTTTTGTGACTTTGGATGAGACCGGAAACCGGGAATTTTCCTTTGCAAGAAAGCCCGGCGCGGATACCCAGATCACGGAGGAAGATATCTCTTGCAAGCTCATCGATGAAGCAAAGGTGTTCCATTTTGGCACGCTGTCTCTTACTGATGAGCCGGCCCGCATCGCTACCCAAAAGGCGGTGGCCTATGCCAAGGCAAAGGGTAAGCTGATCACCTATGATCCCAACCTGCGCAAGCCCCTTTGGAAGAATCTGGAAACTGCAAAGGAGCAGATCATCTGGGGTTTAGGTCAGGCAGATGTGGTGAAGATCAGCGACGAGGAAGTGGAATTCCTGTGGGGTCTGGGTGTAGAAGCGGGCGCCCGGTATATTCTGGATAACTTTGGTGTGAAGCTGGTGTTCGTCACCTGCGGCGCAGACGGCTGTTATTTTGAAAATGCCAATGCTTCCGGCAAAGAGCCCAGCCTGACGGATATTCAGGTGAAGGATACCACCGGTGCCGGTGATATTTTTGGCGGCAGCGCTGTTTGGAAGCTGCTGCAGATCGGCAAAGCACCCGAAACTTTGAGTGAAGCTGAAATGCGGGAAACTGTGCGTTTTGCCTGCACCGCAGCAGGCCTGTCCACTACCCGTTCCGGCGGCATTTCCAGCGTACCGGAATACACGCAGGTACTGGATCGTTTATAAACCTTTTTGTGAAAAAAAGAGAAGTCCCAAACTGCCAAGGGTACTCCCGGCGGTTTGGGACTTCTTTTTATAATGGAATTATTCTACTGAAATATAGATGTCGCCGTTGACGGTGGAAGCAATAAAGGGGTCGGGGGAGGAGTCGGCAGGTACGGTTATGCGGCCAGTGGTGGTGTGTACATCAAAGGTCTTTCCGGTGAGCAAACTGGCATTGATCCCGCCGGTGACGGTTTTTAAAGTGATATTTTTGCCGTCACCGTTATAAAAACCGATCATACCGCTGGTGGTTTTCAGGTCAACAGTATCTGCATAACTGTCCCATATGAAAATGTGTCCGCTGATCACACTTGCGGTAACTTTTTGACAGGTGATGCTTTTGATATCAATGTTACCGTTGATAATATTGATATCAATATTATTCAGTTCTTTTTGGGGCAGGTAAATATTGACCTCCAAGGGATAGAAGTGAATGCCTATATAATCGATCAGGTTGCGTACGTCAATTCGGTTGATGTTTAATACACCATTGTGTACACTGACTGTATGATATAGTTTCTCTGTTTCCTGCACCACTACCTTACAGGTATTATCTTCGGATGGGAGCAATTTTACGATGCATTCGCGGCCGCTTACACAGATGGAGGAGAAATCCTCTGTGATGTCGTAGGAGTTGGTGACCATGGCCGTCATAGATGCTTTTCGTATATCAAAGTTCATGGTGCTGGCTGCACCAAAAAACAGTGCGGCGCCGGCAACAATGAGAACGCAGGCAAGGATCAGGGCTACTTTTACAGAAAGCTTCATCGGGTAGCCTCCTTTCGAATAAACAGGCGTTTAAGCCATACAAAACTCTTCTTTGTAAGCCATACTGTGCCTTTTGTTATCGGTTTCAGACCAACAAAGAGAAGAATTGTGATACCGGTCAGCACCATGGCAGCGCCCAGGATCAGACATGCGCCAGCCATATTGCCGGTGGGGATATACAGCAGGGGCATCAGGAACACGACGATACTGCTGATGCCTAACGCCACGGCGGTGGCGTATAGGCTGATCACCACGGCCCAAATGCTAACATAAGCACTGATGATAACGGATGCGGCGGCCAGCAGCAGGGGCAGCCACAGGGGAAGACCCAACAGTATGAGTGCCAGGCTCCAGGGCTTTACTTTGCGTTTCGGCTTTCGGGGTGCAGCGCCGGCGTCACCGCGGATCTGATCGGCGATCTGCTCTACAGGGCCTACTGCGGCAACGGCATCTTCTTCCGCCATACCTTCTTCCATATGATCATCGATCATTTCTGCGTAGAAATCCAAGGATCTGCGGATGTCTTCAGCGGGCAGGTCGTTTAGAAGCCCTCGCAGAGCGGCAAGAAAATCTTGTTTATTCATGGCGCTCCTCCTTTCCGGTAATGAATTGATAGATGGACAGCAGCTCCTTCCACTCGTTTTTGAAATCTTCGATGCGCTGCTTGCCCAGAGGGGTAATGCGGTAATACTTGCGAAGCCGGCCGTTGTGCTCAGCGGTGCGCACGGTCAGTAACTGTGCGTTTTCTAAGCGGCGAAGGATGGGATATAAGGTGGATTCTGAAATTTCCACAAAAGGCTTTATATCCTTGATGATCTGATAGCCGTAGGAATCCTCATTTTGGATGGCCGCCAGGACGCACACATCTAAAAGACCGCGCTTTAATTGAATGTCCATACAATACCTCCTTTCACATAATACTATACAACGCATAGTATGGCTTGTCAAGGGGGTCTTGAAAAAATTTTTAATAGTACTGTTTATGTACTGGGAGTTGACGGGGGGCGTAAAATGCCGTAAAATAGGCCTATCTATACAAAAAGGAGCAACGATTATGCTGACAATGGAACGGGCAAAGGAACTGCTTGACACCACCACCTCTGAAGAGCATCTGTTTCTTCACGCGATGAATGTATCGGTTGCCATGGGTGGTCTTGCAAAACATTTTGGCGCAGATGCAGCGCACTGGATGGCGATTGGTTATCTGCACGATTATGACTATCAGCAGCATCCCCAGGAGCATCTGCAGCACACCCGGCAGCCGCTGCTGGATGCAGGTGTCAGCGAGGAAGAGGTGCGGGCGATCCTGGCTCACGGCTATGGACACTGCAACGATGTAGAGCCTTTGACGGATCTGGAAAAATCCCTTTATACCGTGGATGAGCTGACAGGCATTATCCAGGCGGCTGCCCGGATGCGTCCTTTGGGCATTACGGATATGGAAATATCCAGTTTTATGAAAAAGTTTAAGGATAAGAAGTTTGCTGCCAAGTGTGATCGGGAAGTGATCAGCCGTGGCTGCGAAATGCTGGGTATGGAAGTGCGGGATGTGGCGGATATTTGCATCCAGGCGATGAAGGAACATGCCCAGGAGCTCCAGATCGGCCCGAAGGTATAATACGAAACATACAGGCGTGTTGCATTTATTTTGCAACACGCCTTTCTACATTCAGCGGCGGGAAATAACAGGAAAAAGGACTTGCTGTGGTTAATAGAGTGTTAGCGGAGGTGAGGCGTATGATCGCCGCCGTTTGGCTGATGCTCAGCGGCCTTATGTACTCATTGCAGCTTTCCACCGGATCGTTTCCCAAGCCCTTGACCCAGGAGGAGGAAGAAAAATACCTGGCCCTGGCAGCGAAAGGGGATATAGATGCCCGGAATATACTTATTGAACGGAATTTGCGCCTTGTTGCCCATATTATGAAAAAATATTATGCGCAAACTGCCGACCAGGAGGACCTGATCTCTATCGGCACCATCGGTCTTATTAAAGGCATCACCACCTTTGATGCATCCAAGGGGGCAAGGCTTGCCACCTATGCCGCCCGGTGCGTGGAAAATGAGATCTTGATGCACTTTCGCGCCCAAAAGAAACGCGCCCAGGATGTTTCCCTGTCCGATTACATAGAAACCGGTACAGACGGGGCAGCGCTTTCCTTAATGGATGTGGTGAGCCAGGATGAGGATATGCTGGAAAGCATTTCTCATCGGGAGGACCGGAAAAAGGTGTGCCAGGCGGTGGATCGGGTGCTAAATCAGCAGGAGCGGCAGGTGATTTTGATGCGCTATGGGCTGGGTGGCTATGCGCCCCAGCGGCAGCGGGATGTGGCGCTGCACCTGGGCATCAGCCGCAGCTATGTTTCCCGGATCGAAAAACGGGCATTGGAGAAGCTGAGGGATGCATTAAGGTAGTTGCTATTTTGGGGCAAAGGCGGTATAATGACTTTATACTGCCAATGAGGAGACCTTATGATCGAGACCTTTGAACTTTATCCCGGGATCACTTTGCGGTGCTTTCCCGATACCCGTTTTAAACAAAGCCGGTTGAGTATTCAGTTTGTCCGGCCCATGTGCCGGGAGGAAAATGCCCTAAACGCGCTGCTGCCGGCAGTGCTTTTGCGTGGCACGAAATGCTATCCGGACCTGCAGGCCATTACCCGGAAGTTAGATGATTTATATGGCGCGGGAGTGGGCACGCTGGTGCGCCGGGTAGGCGATTACCAGACCACCGGCCTTTACAGCGCCTTTTTGGATGAACGGTTTTCCTTGGACGGTGAGCCGGTTTTAGAGCCTATGGCCCAGCTTGTGCGGGAGCTTTTGTTCTGCCCGGTGATAGAAAATGACGGCTTCAGCCGGGATTTTGTGGAAGGGGAAAAGAAAAACCTCATTGCCGCCATCGATGCCCAGCGCAACGATAAACGGCAATATGCTGCCAGCCGGCTGGTGCATTATATGTGCAAGGCCGATTCCTTCGGTGTGAGCCGGTTGGGCAAAGCCGAGCAGGTGGCGGCCATCACTCCCCAGGCGCTATACCGGCATTATCAAAAGATCCTGCGGGAAAGTCCGGTGGAGATTTTTTATGTAGGCGCAGCCGCGCCTGCGCTGGTAAAGGAAAAGATGCAGGCTTTGTTTGCTGATCTTGAACGCAGCCTGATTCCCGCAGCGCCGCAAACGGATTTTCAGGATGCAGGCGGCGGCAGCTACGAAGAGCAGCTGGATATTGCCCAGGGTAAGCTCTGCATGGGCTTTGTTACCCCGGTGACCTTGCGCAGTGAGCAGTTTGTGGCGATGCAGGTGCTGAACACCCTGTATGGCGGCGGTATGACCAGCAAACTGTTTATGCAGATCCGGGAGCGGAACGCTTTGTGCTACGATATCAGCTCTGCTTATCACGGCAGCAAGGGCATCCTGACGGTGGCGGCCGGCATTGATTTTGATAAAATGGAAACGGTGCAGCAGCAGGTGGCGGATGCATTGCAGCAGTGCTGCCGGGGCGAGATCTCCGATGCAGAATTACATTCTGCCAAGCAGGCTCTGCTTTCCAGCCTGCGTACCACCCACGATTCTCCCGGTGCGATCGAAAGCTATTATGCTACCGCTGCCCTCAGCGGTTTAGGGCTCACACCGGAAACATATATGGAAAAGGTGGAGCAGGTAACGGCTGCTCAGGTGGCCCAGGTGGCTGCCAGCCTTCAGCTGCACACCGTATTTTCCTTAAAGGGGGTGGGCGTATGATTTGCAAAGAATACCCCCGGCTTTGGGAAAAGATGTGGTGGGGCAAGACCCCCAAGGGCCTTACTGTGGCGGTTGTGCCCCGGCCCGGCTTTACCCGTAAGCTTGCCTATCTGGTAACGGATTTTGGCTCTATTCAGCGCCAATTTACCCTGGATGGCGCGTCCATTACCGCCCCGGCAGGTGTGGCGCACTATCTGGAGCATAAGCTTTTCGATATGCCCGGCTTTGATGTGTCGGAAAAGTTTGCGTCCCTGGGCGCTATGGTCAATGCTTTTACCAGCTATGATATGACCGCCTATTATTTTTCCGCAACAGAGCGGTTTTCAGAATGTCTGGAGCTGCTTTTGCAGTTTGTGACCACCGGATATTTTACGGAAGAAAGCGTCACCCGGGAGCAGGGAATTATCGGTCAGGAGATCGGTATGAACGAGGATAACCCGGATACCCGCCTCTTTGAAAACCTGATGGAAGCCATGTATGAAAACCATAAGATCGCAGAGCCGATTTTAGGCACACGGCAGTCCATCGCCCAAATCACCCCCCAGGTGCTGGAGTGTGTGCATCGGGCCTTCTACCGGCCGGATAACCTGCTTTTGTGCGTGGTGGGCGATGTAGACCCGGAGGCGGTCTACGAAACGGCCTGCAAAATGACAGAGGATATTGCGCCGGTTTTAGCAGAGGAAAAGCCCCAGCCGGCCGAATCCATGACCTGCAAGCAGGCGGAAATCCGGGCCAGTATGGATGTGGCTATGCCTATGTTCCAGCTGGGCTTCAAATGCGAGCCTTTGGGCGCAGGAGAAGCGTCGGTGCGCCGGGAGCTGGTTGGCGATCTGGCGGCAGAAATGCTGTTTGGTGAGTCTTCTGCTTTGTACCTGCGGCTTTATGAGCAGGGGCTGATTGACAGCTCCTTCGGTGGCGGCTTTGAAACGGTGAAGGGTATGGCAATGCTTACCGCATCCGGTGACAGCTTTGATCCGGAGGCGGTGCGCTCTGCCATTTTACAGCAGGCGAAGGTGCTGCTGGAAGAGGGCATTGATGAAGCGGACTTTATGCGGTGCAAGCGCAGCGCACTGGGCCGCCGTATGCGGGACTTGGATAGCTTTGACAGCCTGTGCTTCCGCATTTGCGCCTATCACTTCTCCGGCTTTGACTATTTTGATTTCCCCGATGTTTATGCAAATGTCCAGCGGGCAGATCTGCTGGAATTTATCCGTCGGGTGGTTACCGCTGAACGGTGCTGCCTGTCGGTAATAGAGCCTATTACAAAGGAGGTATCCTGATGTTTCTGGATAGCTACAACCCCTCGGATTATTCCCTCATTTCCTTCCCCGGCCTGGGTATTCAGTGGGACCCGCTGCGCAATTTCTTCATCGGTAACCTGAATATCCACTTTTACGGTGTGATCATCGCCTTCGGCTTAATGCTGGCGGTGGTGTACGGCCTGCGTCGGTGCAAGCAATTTGGCCTGACGGAAGACCATCTCATCGACGGTGTTCTGTGGGTCGTTCCCTTTGCGATTATCTGCGCCAGAGCCTATTATTGCGCCTTCTCCTGGCACGAGTTTGCCGGTAATCCTATTTCCGTGCTTTATATCTGGAATGGCGGTCTTGCCATTTACGGCGGAGTTATCGGCGCGGTGATCGGTGTGATCGTGTACTGTAAGGTCAGAAAGATCTCCATTGGCGCAACGCTGGATTTGGTAGCCATCGGCTTTTTGATTGGACAGGCCATCGGCCGCTGGGGCAACTTTATGAACCGGGAAGCTTTTGGCGATCCGGTGAGTCAGGATTTCTTCCTGGCTATGGGCCTTTTCAATGAGCGCACCGGCCAGTTCCAGTATTTCCACCCCACATTCCTGTACGAATCCCTGTGGAACGGCGCAGGCTTTGCGATTTTGCATTTCCTGTCCAAGAAGCGGCAGTATGATGGACAGATCGCTTTAGGATATGTTGCCTGGTATGGCCTTGGCAGAGCCTTTATTGAGGGCCTGCGGACGGACAGCCTGTGGTGGGGCCCCTTCCGGGTCAGCCAGCTGCTGGCTGCGGTAAGCTGCCTGGCAGCTGTGGGTGTGCTTGCCTTTATGGCTTTCCGTACCCACGATCGGGAAAAGCTGTTTGTGAACCGGGTAAAGGCGGCGGAGCAGCCGGCTGAAGAAGAAAAAACCGAAGAATAAAGAAATAGCAGATGCCGCGGCATCTGCGATTTTTCTTATTCGTTTGTATCTACAAGCCGGGTCTTTTCCAGCTTGGTGCGGTAGAAATAAGTAGCGGTGAGGACCGAGCAAAGCAGCCAGCCGGCAGGGTAGGCCATGCTGATGGGGATGACTTCGTTCCAAACCTGGCTCATAATAAAGAGGTAAGCCTGCCGGAATGCCACGAAGGAAGAAAGCATCATGATCATAGGAATGATGGAATTGCCTGAGCCACGCAGAGCGGCGGCATAAACCTGATTGAATCCGCACAGCACATAAAAGGGGGTAAGCACCCGCAGGAACAAAGTACCGGTTTCCACCACTTCCGGCTTGCTGTTGAAGAATCGAACGATATCCGGAGCGAAGATCACCACGGGGATCATTAAAAGGATTGTGACTACAGAAGTCATCAGATTTGCGCAGGTAACGCCTTTTCTGGCTCGCTGGGGGAGATTTGCACCCAGGTTTTGACCGACAAAGGTGGTAACCGCCAGGGCAACGGATTGCATCGGCAGGAACAGAAGCTGATCCACCTTGATATAGGCGGTCCAGCCGGACATATAGTCCGGAGCGGGAAGACCGATGTCAAAATGGGTGATGTAGGATTGGACAAATACATTGGAAAAGCCGGTGACTGCCAGCTGCAGACCGGCAGGGATGCCCAAAAGCAGGATCTTTTTCAAAAGATCGCCGTGGAGGCGCAGCTTTTTGGGTGTGATCCGTATGGGGCTTTTGGTGACCAGCAAAGTGATAATGACCAAAATTGCGCTGACACCTTGGGAGATAATGGTCGCCAAAGCAACACCGGCAACACCCATCCGGAACTGCATAACGAACAACAGGTCAAGGCCGGTGTTCAGCAGGGCGCAGACTACCAGATAATAGAAGGGGCGGCGGGAATCGCCAATGGCCCTGAGGATGCCGGCGCCCATATTGTAGATCAGAAGACCCACCAGACCGTAGAAATAGATGTTCAGGTAGGTCAAGGCTTCGTCCTGGGCGGCAGGGTGCAGATTCATAAGCTGCAAAAGCCAGGGGGTGGCCAGCAGGCCAACGGCAGTGAAAAACACGGTCATAATTCCCGTCAGCACCACTGCGGTGTGGGCGGCCTGGGAAACTTTATCCGGCCTGTTTGCACCGAAATTTTGGCTGATGACAACGCCTGCGCCGGTGGCAAGACCGGAGAATGCGCCGATGAGCATATTCACAATGGGCGCCACTGCGCCAACGGCAGAAAAAGCCTCATTGCTGACAAAGTTGCCTACGACCCAGGTATCTACCATATTGTAAAGCTGCTGGAACAGGTTACCCAGCATCAGGGGCAGCGCAAATCGGAACAAATGGCCGAATATACTGCCCTGGGTCATATCTACGCCGGCTTTTTTGCCGGTAAGCCGGATAGAGTGGGCGGACATAGCAAACACTTCCTTATTTTATAGTGTTTTCATTATAGCACCGGAGTTTATCTGTTGCAATAAGGTTGCATAAAAAGATTGCGAAAAATGTCGAGGGATGGTATATTATAAGGTAGATACTGCACATAAGGAAAGTGAGGAAAAAATATGTTCTGTATCAAATGTGGAGCGCAACTGTCCGCACAGGAGCAAGTCTGCCCTAACTGCGGTTTTGATATGAAGGAAGAGGAACTGGAAGCCGGCATTATGCAGGCGCTGGAAGTAGAGCCTAAAGTGCAGGAAGACACCGGTGAAGAAGCAGAAGCGCTGGCCAGCGCATTGCTGCAGGCTCAAAAGGTGGAAGAGCTGGATTTGGAAAACATCCTGACGGATACCTATGATATGGAAGCCGGCATCGAGGACCTGACGGAAGAGGAGATCTACCGTTCCTGGGCCAATGTACCGGAGGAAATGCCTGTAGAGCCTGCGCCCGGAAGGAAAAAGCTGTGGATCGTATTGGGCAGCGTTTTAGGTGTGCTGGTGATCCTGGGGCTGGGCGCATTTTTCGGCATCCGCTATTATCAAAATGAGATTACATATGAAAAAGCGGTGGCCTGCCTGGAAGAAAGGCAGTATGACGAAGCCTTCAGCCTGTTTATGGGTCTTGGGGATTTTAAAGACAGCAAGGTTTATGCCGATGGGCTGCAGGAAAAATTCCAGGCATATAACAGCGCCGTCACCGGTATGAAGGCCGGTAAATTTGAGGGCGTGGAAGAAGTTTTCCGGGATTTGGGGGATTTTAAAGACAGCGCCCAAATGCTGGAATACGGCATTACCTGGAATAAGGGCGAATATTTGCTGCGCTGCGCCCAAAATAAAAATAAAGCCGGTATGGAATTGCTTGCCGGTGTGGATGAAACTACGGAAGATTATCTGGTCTGGGTGCTGATGTTTATGAGCGCTAAAGAGCAGTATAATCAGATTCCGGAGTATAAGGATGCGAATGAGAAGATCCAGCTTTGCTACTTAGGCGCTGCCCGGGTGCTGGCTCAGGATGGGCAGATGGATGCCGCCTTTGTCTATAAGGATATGATGGACGAAGATGCCCAGCAGGTCTTTATGGAAGAGGCAAAAGCCCTTTGCGCCGATGATGAGTTTTTGCGGGTCTTAAAGATCTCCCTGGAAGCCCGGAAAAAATTAGATGCAGAAGAAAATGCAGATCCCCGGCGGGGTGTGCAGACAGAGCAGAGCTATTTGGGTAAATTCCAAAAGGCCTATTTCCTGGATAAGAACTTGCAGAAGATCGCCCTTTCCTATTTGGAAGGTGTGTATCTGCAGTGGATGGCTTTGGACAGCGCAGGTAACTGCGTAGATGCTGCCGGCTGGGCCAAGGGTGAATACCTGCGGCTGCAGGCCATCAAGGATCTATATCAGCAATACGGCTTCCTGGCAGAGGATATCTCCCTGGCAGATTTCTATATGGGCGGTTTGGATGCTGCCCGCGCCCAGTATCAGATCCATAGCAGCCTTCGCGCCCAGCTTTCCGGTCACCTGGAAGGAAATGAGGAAACCCCGCTTACTGCCGGTTATGTGAATGATTCCGGTTATGCTTTTAATGTGACCTTTATCTTTACTTTCTATAAAGAAGATGTACAGGTGGCACAGACTACGGCAACTATGGCTGCCGGTAAGGGTCAGGAAAAGGTGATCAAAGGCAAAAAACCGGCGGAAAGCTATGACCGCTGGAGCCTTGGCTGGCAGGTGTTTGATGTTACCGGAAACGGACAGGCAGATTTCACCGGTGTATACGGGATCTATAGTATGCATATGCTGGAGTACGATTCTTTGTTCACCCGCCAGGATCTGGAAGATGCCGGCAAAGGCAGCGATGCCATCGAGCTGTTTGCTGACGGAACAGGTATTTATACCAGCAACTCAGCGCAGCAGAGCATTGGCTATGATAACAATGCATTTTGGTTTACCGATGCCCCCGAGAATAAAATACCTTTCCAGGTATCTGCCGGCACGCTGACATTTACCATGGATGAAACGGAATACACTTATCAGAAGTAACAAAAGCCCTGTGCGGCATACCGCACAGGGCGTTATAAAAGGAGCATTATTATGGCAAAGATCTTTATGGCGGATGGCGCGCACGCGGTAGGCGATGTGGCGCTGGGTGAGAATGTGAATATTTGGTACGGCGCAGTTCTTCGGGGCGATACCGGCAAAATTACCGTGGGAGAAGGCAGCAACATTCAGGATAACTGCGTGCTCCACGAGGAAACCACAGTAGGCAAGGATTGCACTGTGGGTCACGGGGCGATTTTGCACGGCTGCACCGTAGGCGACCGCTGCCTCATCGGTATGGGCGCCATCGTGTTAAACGGCGCAAAGCTGGGTGCAGAATGTATGGTAGGCGCAGGCGCGCTTGTCACCGGTAAGACCGATGCTCCTGACGGCAGCCTGCTGTTGGGAAGTCCTGCCAAGGTGGTAAGACCCTTGACAGAAGATGAGCGGCTTGCGCTGCTGGAAGATGCCCGCGTCTATGTACAAAAGGCTAAAAAAGATCTTTCTGCTTTGGAATGGTAATGGTCAGCACGATCTGACTTTCCGTTTCCCGCCGCTCGGAAATGGCGGCGATCCCGGATTGCTGGATGCGGCAGAGGGTTTGGCTCACATTTTTTAAAAACGCACGGATATCCACCCCCGGGGAGCTTTCCCTGGGGGTACTTAATAGCTCGTCGATGTACTGCTCCGTCCGGGCAACGCTCATTTGGTTGCGGCTGATGACCCCGATCACCCGGAGCTTTTCTTCTTCAGAATTTAAGCGCAGCAGCGCCCGTGCGTGGCGCTCCGTCAGCTCTGCATCCCGCAGCGCCTGCAGCACCGGGAAAGAATGGCGCAGCAGCCGCAGCTTGTTGGCAACGGCGCGTTGGCTTTTGCCCAGTACCCGGGCGGCCTGCTCCTGACTCATATTCCACTGATCCATTAAAAAACTGATGCCCCGGGCTTCTTCGATAAAATCCAGGTCCTGCCGCTGGAGGTTTTCCACCAGGGCAGCCATACCGGATTCTTTGTCATCCATAGTCATTAAAATGCAGGGGATCTCCGTAAGACCGGCAATTTGGGCGGCTCGCAAGCGCCGCTCTCCGGCAATAAGCTCATAGCTGCCTGCCCCTGCACGACGCACGGACAGCGGCTGCAGGATGCCGTGGCGGCGGATGCTTTCTGCCAGCTCATCTAAGGCTTCCTGACGGAATATTTTTCGGGGCTGGGCGGGATTTGGACGAATGGAGCGGGCAGGCAGGAAGATCACTCTGCCGGTCTCCATATAGGTTTTTAGTTTTTGGCACTGCATAAATGCGTCCTCCTTGGTAGTAGGCAGAGAGGATTTGAGCCCAAGCAGGTTTTCAGGTGCCAGCATTCCCCAATACATCAGAAAATCCCTTGATAATACACAAAGTATTATCTGCGTGATTTTCTTCGTCTTGGAAAATGCAGACGGCTGAAAACTGCGAAGCACCTCTCAGCAAGTAATATTTGATAGATTTTTGGCGCAGATGACGCCGCCTTGCTGGCGCAAGGCAAGGAAGATAAGGCAAAAAGCAGCAAATAGGGCTGCTGAGAGGCT
>JAZOWK010000034.1:0-47338 GCA_045659205.1 Faecousia sp. | reverse complement strand
GGGTTTGCCAAGGATCCGTCCATTACAGACCACGATGGTATCGGCTGCGATGACCAGGTCGTCGGCGGGCCGGGTGACGGCCTCCGCCTTTCTGCGGCTGACCTGCCCAACGGCCTCTGCAGGGGAAAGACGGGGATCCATCGTCTCGTCTGCATTCGGAACGCGGATAATAAAGGGAATATGAAATAACCCCATCAATTCTTTTCTTCTTGGGGACTGGGATGCCAGAATGACTTCCATGGGTAATACCTTCTTATTACTTATTCGACACCCCGCAGATACAGACCGCGGGTACAAGCACCGGGATCAAAGGGAACGGGATTTAGAACGGTTCCCAATACCCGGTCCACTTCTTTGGGATTTTCCGTGGTGAAATAGACCCGGGTAGCCCAAAGCCCCAATTTGCTCAAGTCGTTTTGACGGTCCAGCAGGTTCAGTTTCTTGCCATTGAGCAGGACGCTTCTGCAGGAATTGCCGTCCCGGATGATGGGGAATTCCGCGCCGGTCTTGTCAGTGAGTTTGGCAGGTGCCAAATGGCAGGAACACTCGCCGGTGCGGCCGCGGATCAAACAGTTTTCTGTCAGCATTAAGGGGGTGCGGCCATAGACCAGAATCTCACTGGGAACAGCCTTGCTTACATCCCGGATCTGGGGCAGAGCCATTTCAAAGCTGAGGCAGGCAGATGCCAGCTCCAGCTGCCGGGCGGTATTCACCGCGCCGGAATTGTAAAGATTCAGGCCAAAATCGCCCCGGATGGTCATACCACATTCCCGGGCAGGCAGCAAATGACCCAAATTGCCGCAAAGCACCTGGGTTACTCCAGCGCTCTTTACCTTGGCCATAGCCTGCTGCAAGGCGGCCATTTCTCCGTCGTGGACGATGCGGGGCAGCACAGCGCAAACAGTAAGACGCTTGCAAAGGCCGGCAGTAAAAGCAAGATCTTCTGCCAAAATATGGATGGGCACATACAAAACGGCAGGCCGCATTTTCAGCAGCTTCGCTGTGATCTGTTCCCTGGTAGTGACCTGTACCGTGTGCTCCGGATGATTCCGGTTGCCGGGGAACACCGTCACTTTGGAAGGCTTGTAAAGCTTGACGGCTTCCCGTCTTGCCCGCTGGGCAGTCAGCTGATTTAAAACATTTCTGCGCATAGCGTTTAAGGCTGCCGCAGAAAGGGTCAAACCCGGTGTAATGGAGGTGGCCACCTGGGTGCAGTAATAGGGCGTGCCGCCGGTCTTTTCCAGCCGGGAGGCTGCAGCCTCACCGGTTAAAGGCGCGGTGCGGGCCATTTCCGGCATCGGGCCGTCCACCGTACAGCTTCTGCCCTCCGGATCAATAACCTCCAGCCGGGAATACTCCGGCCGCAGGATAAACTTAAAGGTAATAGGTACCAAGCCACGCTCGGTGTTTTCGTAAGTCAAACGCATTTGCTTCATAAATGCGTTATTTTCGTTCTTTTCCTCCCGGATGCCGAACATATGCTGGCCCAGCTTACCGGTGTAATAGCCGTCAGTAAAGCCTTGCCGGTTAAAGGCATCCAGCAAAGTTTGCTCCATTTGGGGCGTTACATTCCCGGTGGTATCCGCCTGCTTATAGACGCCGGTTACCGCCGCCACATACTCTGCGCGCTTCATACGGCCCTCTAATTTCACAGAGGTGACACCCATTGCCTCCATCTCCTGCAAATAGGAAACCAGGCAATTATCCTTCAGGCTTAAAGGATATGTATCCTGCCAGCGGCCGTAGCCATAGCTCTGCCGGCAAGGCTGGGCGCAGCGACCCCGGTTACCGGAGCGGCCGCCGATGGCGGCGGACAGATAGCACTGTCCGGAATAACCCATACACAGCGCGCCGTGGGCAAACACTTCGATCTCAATGGGGCTGTTGCGGCAGATAAACCGGATCTCTTCCCGGCTCAACTCCCGGCTGAGCACCACCCGGCTCATACCCCAGGCAGCGCAAAGCTGCACACCTGCTAAATTATGCACGGTCATCTGGGTAGAGCCGTGAAGCTTCACCCCGGGGGCGATCTGCCGGCAAAGGTCAAGCACACCCAGATCCTGCACAATAAAGGCATCCACACCGCAGGCAGCAGCATGGCGGATCAGGCGGCAAAGCTCCCCTGTCTCCCGGTCAGAAACCAGAGTGTTCAAGGTCAAATGCACCGCAACGCCTCTTGTGTGGCAATATTTAACTGCTTCGGCCAAAGCTTCCGGGGTAAAGTTTTTTGCCCCTTGCCGGGCATTAAACATACCGCAGCCTAAGTAAACCGCATTGGCGCCGTTTTGCACGGCAGCCTGCAAAGCTTCCATAGAACCGGCCGGTGCTAAAATTTCCAACATAGTTATCTCTCCATAATGGTATACTTATGCCCAGTATATCACAAAAAAGGTTAAACTTCTACCCCGCATTTTGAATTTTCACTGAATTTTTTATGTAAAAATGGGAGCATTCCCCAGCAGGAACGCTCCCATTTGCTCATCTGTAATTACGGGCGAGGTTTTCAAAGAAATCCGCGCCTTTTTGAAGCAGGCTTTCATCAAAATCAAAGTCCTCTGCGTGCAGAGCCGGTGTATTGCCAGTACCCAGGAAGAAGAACAGACCGGGCAGGCTTTTTTGATACCAGGCAAAGTCCTCGGTGATCATACTGGGCGCTTCCAGCTCCTTAAAAGGCAGGATGGATTGCACCTTTTCGTAAAGGCCTGCCGGATTCATCACAGGCGGATATCCTTCGTTCATATAAACGCTGACGGTGCAGCCGGAAGAGCGCTCCACCTCTTTGGCGATGGACACGATACCCGCCCGCAAAGAATAGAACACCTCATCCTGGAATGCCCGCAGGCTGCCCTCCAGCCGGGTATGTCCGGAAATCACATTGCACACCGTACCGCTTTCCATTTTGCCAAATTTCAGCAAACGGAATACCTTTTTCGGCAGCGCGCCCTCCAGGGCAGTAACTTTTCTGTAAAACTCCATACCGGCAGCCAAAGCGTCGATACCGGAGGCGGCCTTGGCGATATGGGCGCTACGGCCCAAAATATCCACCTTTACCTCACAGGAGCGGCTCATCATCTCATTTGCGCGGCTGTAAATCTGCCCTGCCGGCAGCTCCGGCCACAGGTGCAGGCCGAAAATGGCTTCCACTTTATACTTTTTGAAAATGCCGGTAGCGCACAGATCCCGGGCGCCGCCGGTGGTCTCCTCTGCAGGCTGGAACACCAAAAGTACATTCCGGTTTAAATCCTTTGCACCTGACAGCCGACGGGCAAGCTCCAGCAAAATAGCCATATGGCCATCGTGACCGCAAGCGTGCATCCGTCCCGGATGCTGCGATGCATAAAAAGCGCCGGTGCTTTCATAAATCGGCAGCGCGTCCGCCTCTGCACGGAAGGCGATGGCGCTGTCTGCCCCAAAGTCAAACCAGGCGCAAAGGGCGCTTTCCATAGGGGAAAACACCTTACAGGAAAGGTCTTTCAAGCTATTTTCCAAATAAGCCATGGTTTTGGGAAGATCCCGATCCAGCTCCGGAATCCGGTGGAGCATTCTGCGGTCTTCTATGATCTGCATATCATCGCCTCCTGTATAACTTGCGGCTTGTGTTTGGCGCGCAGCCGTGTTACAATTATTCTAACACAGATTTTTCCATTTGCATAGGAGGTATTTCTATGGCTATCAATATCCGTCAGCTGCATACAGATGCCCGGGATGCCCTGTCTCCCCGGCTGCAAACTGCACAAAAGCTGGTTTTCATCAGTCAGGGCGTCGTGTTGGGCATCCAGGTTCTGCTTTGCGTGCTGGATGTACTGCTGGAAATGATGATGGATGGGCACGGCGGTCTTTCCGGTATGGGCCTGCGCTCGATCCTTTCCACCGTCACCACTATGTCTTCCCTGCTGGTATCCTTCCTCACACCTTTCTGGAGCATGGGTTTGATATTCATCTTCCTGGGTATTGCCCGCCATCAGGAGCAGGAAACCGGCGCTTTGTTTGAAGGTTTTCACCGTTTCGGCCCAATTTTGCGTTACATCCTGCTGACCTGCCTTCTGATTGCCGGTGTTTCTTTCGGCATCGTGTACCTATTCACCATTTTATCTTCCTTCCTGCCCACCGATCCGGAATTTGCGGCTATCATCATAGAAAATCAGGACGCCTTTTTTGCTGACCCGGAAGCCGTGATCGCCCTGATCCCCCGCCATCTGCTTTTAAAAGCCATACTGCCGGGCGTACTGATGCTTTTAGCCATGTTACTTCTTGTTCTGATCCCCCTTAGTTACCGGCTGCGCCTGGGCGACTATGTCCTGATGGATAAACCCGGCACCGGCGCTTTTGCCGCTATGGCCTTCAGTATGCGCACGATGAAAGGCAACTGCTTTGCCGCATTTAAACTGGACCTGCACTTCTGGTGGTACTACCTGGCAATTCTGTTATTGTCTTTCCTGCCGGAATTAAGTTTTCTGCTGCCCTTCAGCAGCAGCGTAAATCACCTGATCCTGTATTTTATCTACGCGCTGGGCGCGCTGACCCTTAACTGGTACGCAATGCCAATCCTGCAAACCACTTATGCCAAGTTCTATGTGGCATTACGAGGTGAATAACAAACGGCGGTGTGCTCACGCACACCGCCCTTTTTTATATGCCCTTTTCGCTGATCAGGTCCTGCAGGGTGATCCCCTCAAAAAAACCGTCAATCATATTGTCCAGCTTATCCCACATAGGCTTGGTCTGGCAGCAGCTGGATCTGCCGCAGGCAGAAGAGCCCTGGGTAGTGCAGCTTACCGCAGCCAAAGAGCCTTCCGTCAGCTTTAAAATGCTGCCCACGGTGTACTGGTCTGCCGGCCGATTCAGCCGGTAGCCGCCGCGCTTACCGGCAGCTGCGTCCACAAAGCCGGCCTTGGATAAAACCGTCATAATGGACTCCAAATACTTTTGGGAAATGCCTTCGCTTTCTGCGATTTCTTTAAGAGGAATATATTCCTCTGTTCCCCGCATAGCAAAGCACACCATCACCCGCAGGGCATAGCGCCCTTTCGTTGATACAATCATATTAGTGGCAGTGACCGCAATTATCGCAGTCAGGGAAGAGCTTGTGATCATACTCGATGCCGTTGCGGTCATAGTAGTCCTTAAGGGCAGACTTGATGGCCTCTTCTGCCAGCACAGAGCAGTGCAGCTTGTGAACAGGCAGCCCCTCCAAAGCCTCGGCAACTGCCTTATTGGTCAGCTTCAGAGCCTCGCTGATGGGCTTACCCTTGATCATCTCTGTAGCCATAGAGGAAGATGCGATGGCAGAGCCGCAGCCGAAGGTCTCAAACTTTACATCCACGATCACATCGTTTTCAATCTTCAGGTAAATCTTCATAATATCGCCGCACTTGGCGTTGCCCACCTGGCCTACGCCGTCGGCGTTCTCGATCACACCCACATTGCGAGGGTGCATAAAATGGTCCATTACGACCTCACTGTAAAGTGCCATAATTTTTCTCCTTTTACAACCATAATTTTTCTCCTTTTACAAAATGTATTCCCGAACACCGGTCTGCAGATCTCTCCAAACCGGGGACATATTCCGCAGCAAGCTTACCACTTCCGGTACGCACTTCAGGATATGGTCCATTTCTTCCATAGTATTTTCGTGGCTTAAAGAAAGGCGCAAAGAGCCGTGAGCCACATCGTGTACCCGGCCGATGGCCAGCAGCACGTGGCTGGGGTCCAAAGAGCCGGAGGTGCAGGCAGAGCCGGAGGATGCGCAGATGCCCATAGCATCCAAATACAGCAGCAGGCTCTCGCCCTCAATGCCTTCAAAGCAGAAGCTCACATTGCCGGGGAGTCTGTTCACCGGGTCGCCGTTCAGGGCGCAGTGAGGAATCTTGGAAAGGCCTTCGATGAGGTAATCCCGCATGGCCTTGACCTTGCCCTCGTTTTCTTCCAAATGATCGCAGGCATCCTGCAAAGCCGCAGCCATACCGCAGATGCCGGGGATGTTCTCCGTGCCGGCCCGCTTGCCCCGTTCCTGAGCGCCGCCTTCAATGAGGTTGCGGAGCATAATGCCCCGGCGCACATACAGCGCGCCCACGCCCTTAGGGCCGTGGAACTTATGACCGGACAAAGACAGCATATCGATGTTTTCCTTTTTCACATCGATCTTCAGGTGTCCAACCGCCTGCACCGCATCGGTGTGGAACAAAACGCCTTTTTCCTTACAAACCGCGCCAATTTCAGCGATGGGCAGCACAGACCCAATCTCGTTATTGGCATACATACAGGTCACCAAACAGGTATCTTCCCGAATGGCATCGCGCACCTGCTGGGCGGTAATGTTGTGATTTTCCCGCACATCCAAAAAGGTGACTTCAAAGCCTTCCTTCTCCAGCGCATTTAACGTATGCAGCACTGCGTGATGCTCAAATGCAGTGGAAATAATATGCTTTTTGCCCTTGAAAGCCCCCAGGTAAGCGGCAGACCGGATGGCCTGATTATCCGCCTCACTGCCGCCGGAGGTAAAATAAATCTCCCGGCTCTCGCAGCCTAAACAAGCCGCAATGACGCTTCTTGCGTTCTCTAAAGCTTCCTTTGCCTCCTGACCTGCAGAGTGCAGGCTGGAAGGGTTGCCGTAAATATTTTCAAAATAAGGCAGCATTGCGTTTAACGCAACCTTACTTGTTTTGGTGGTTGCAGCATTATCCGCGTATACTTGCATGGATCGTCCTCCATAATAAATGCATATTAAGTATGGGTATCTTAACATCATTTACCCACCTTGTCAATAGGTAAATAAAGTTTGCCCATTTTTGGCGAATTTATTTTTCCAAAACTGCCCTGAATTTTAACCTTTTGCATCGGTTATGAAAGATGGCTGGTGGCATACTGTGAAAGAAGACAAATGGAGGGGCAAAATATGAAAAAATTGACAGGAGCGATCACCGCATTCCTTATATGTTTCTGTCTGTGCCTGCCGGCGCAGGCAGAAGAACACTTAGTACCCGGCGGGCAGCTGGTAGGCCTTGAGCTTTTTGACGGCAGCGTATATGTTGCCGCCTTTGACGAAAGCTTAGGCAACTCTGCCAAGGCAGCCGGCCTGCAGCCGGGCGATAAGATCACCGCCATCAACGGCCAAACCGTAACCTGCGCAGAAGATATCAAAAACATCCTTAACCAGGCAGATACAGATGTGGTATTGCGGGTAAATCGGGGCAGCGCTTCTTTTGAAGTTAGACTCACCCCGCAGATCACCAAAAACGGCCCGCGGCTGGGCATTTATTTAAAGCAAGGTACCACCGGTGTGGGAACAGTGACCTATTATGACCCTGACGGCAGCAGCTTTGCAGCCTTAGGTCACGGCGTCAACAACAAAAACGGCAATCTTTTATCTATGCACACCGGCAAGGTCTACGATGTTTCCGTCATCTCCATCCGCAGAGGCAAAGCCGGTGAGCCGGGACAGCTTATGGGCTCTTTGCAAAGCTGCACCCAGTTAGGTACGCTGACCAAAAACACCCCTTTCGGTGTATTCGGTACACTTGGGGGCATTAACAAATCCGCTGCCATTGAAGTGGCCGACCCGGAAGATGTAAAAACTGGCCCGGCGCTGATTCGCTCCACCGTCAGCGGCAACTTGACCAGAGAATATCAGGTGGAGATCGTTAAGGTTTACGGTTCTTCCAAAAGCGCCGGCAGAAATATGCTCATCAAGGTCACCGACCCGGATCTACTCTCCGTCACCGGCGGCATCGTCCAGGGTATGTCCGGCAGCCCCATCATCCAGGACGGCAAGCTTGTGGGAGCAGTCACCCACGTGCTGGTCAACGACCCCACCACCGGCTACGGAATTTTTATTGAAAATATGTTAGATGCAGCTGCATAAAAGAAAAAAGGCACACAATGTGTGCCTTTTTTCTACTCATTGATTGCATCCACAATAAACTGTGCCAAACTCGGCCACCGCTCGGCAGTTTCCGGTACTTCGTGGCTAAAACGGATCACTGTGCCATCCTGTAACAGCAAAATCCAATCGCCGTTGGCGCAGGTACAAATCACAATGCCCTCCGGCTTGGTTTCTAATAATTCTTCACTTTCCAGCAAGTTATAGAATTCTGCTGTTTCTGCATCGGCTTCATCCACGGAAAGAAGTCGGTATTCATCGGACAAGCAGCCACCATTGGCAATCAAATAATATGGTAGCATTGGCGCATACTCTGTTTCTGTTAGCACCTCTGCTTTGGTCTTAGACAACTTTTTGCCAAAATCCTCTTTTCGGTCAGTCTTGGCCTTACGAAAAACCTTTAGTGCATCTTTTTCAGAAATCTGCCATAGAGGCCGTTCTTTCCTTTTTAGTGCTTCGCAATCCAAAAAGCTTTGCTCCATATATGTTTTCGAAGGTCTGGGACAATCATTTGTTTCGCACAAAGTATAACCGGAAGGTATATCGTCCAGTACCGGAACTGGTTTCAATGCCCCTGCAGGGATTGCTTTTTCCTGCAGCAGCTGCTGGGCTACATCCTTATGAATAAGAATCTGATATAAGCCGCAGCAATGGAATGTTCTGGGAATGTAGGCGTAGGCAATTCCACCGGCAGGCATATCCTCTTTTTTATAGCAATATGGCAAGTTCAGTTGTGTCCATTTGTGAAAGACCTCGCCCAACTGCGGCAACCAGCCACCGTCAGGCCCAAGCTTACGCAGATCTTGCTTATCCAAATCCCATGCTACCGCTACACGAGGGATTCGCTGTGTACCAAAAACGGCAAAATACTGTTGTGCCGTATATTTTCCGGTATCTGTAATCCAGCAAAAATCCAGTCCGGTCATTTTATTTGCATGGTACGCCGTATAAAAGCGTTCTGGCACAAACACATTGTGTCCCCAGCATTTTGGTGCAATGTTAAGTTCCCGGTAAGCCTTAATGCTACAAATTTTGACCGTGCCACCGTCTTGTGAAGGAACACCCACATATTTTTCGAAAGTATTATCCTTAAACGCTACGCCGTCGATTTGGTACCAGTCTGTATCAAAGTCCGCATATTCTCTGGTATACAGCCCACGGGCAGTCCAGCCGTTTTCGGCGCAGAAAGCGGTAATCTTTTGCAAAATCTCCTCCGCTTTAGGATCATCCCGTCTTAAATTGCTCCATCCCACGCAATCGCACTTCTTCCCCAGGGAATGGACGAAGGCAATATTCTCTCTGAATTGTTCGTCTTGGTTGTGAATCGTTGTGCCGGGCTTTTCAAGAATCCACGACACATCCTCAACATATTTCATAGAAACACACCTCCACGTCTTTATTAATTATGATAATACAACAGCATCATTTTTGCAATATTCTATACAAATTGATGTCTATAAAGCATACTGTACCGAATGAAAAATCTTAAAATATGGTCTTTTCCACATTTCATCTATGGGGCTTAAAGATCGCGGGTGGTGTGTGTAAAAACCTGCCTTTTGCCCGCAAATACGCATAAAAACCGCTCCAAAAACACAAAATTCTTTTGTCCCCTACTTGACATCAGCGTATCCGGCTCGCCAATTATTCAAAACAGAAAACCGGTAAGCGCCGTTACCCACGTTTTGGTGAATGACCCAACTACCGGCTACGGCATTTTTATTGAAAACATGCTGGACGCAGCTGCGTAATAATGGACAATTGAAAATTGACAATTGACAATTTCGGTGTCGCTTTGCGACAAATTAAAATCATCGCCGTAGGCGATACCACAATTGTCCATTGTACATTGTCCATTGTCAATTAAAAAATCGGAGGTTTTTACTATGGATTTCTATAAAGTTCCTATTGGCTTCGGTATGGCATTGGCACAAAACACCGCAGCTATGAACCGCTATGCCCACTTGAGCGAAGAACAAAAACAGGACATCCTGAATAAGGCACACAATGTCCGTTCAGAAAAGGAAATGTACACTCTTGTAGCATCCCTTGCCAATGGGCTAATGGAATGATATGCTATCGGGCAAGAAGCCGTGGGCAGTCGTTTACTGCCCACGGCTTCTTTCTGCTGACAAATATTCCTTGGGTGTCACGCCCATATGCCGCTTAAACAAGCGGTAACCGTGGGACAAATCGGTGATCCCCACATTTTCGCAGGCCTCCCTAAATGCCAATCCCTGGGTCTCCATTAAAGTTGCTGCAAAACGCATTTTCTCTCTGTTCATATACTGATGGATGCTCATACCCGTAGCCTTTGAAAAAACGCTGTTCAGATAATTTGGTGTTTTATCCATAACCTCTGCCAGGCTTTCCAAGGAAACGGTTTCCCGCATATGGTCGGCAAGGTAGCGTTTGATTCTTTGCTCCCAATAGATGGATACGCTTTTGCCCCGGTGCTGCTTTTGGCGATAAAGGGCATCGATCCGGGACAAGATCCCGCACACCATAGTAGCGGCACTGAAGCTATAAACTTCCCGGGAGATGGACAGGCTGGACACGATGGCATACATATCCTTTTTGATCAGCTCCGCATCCACACCGGGCGGGATGACCACCGGCAGAGCAAGTCCTGCAAAATCTTCGGGAAAATCCTCGTTATCGTCCAAAAAGCCGACAGAATAATCGGTATAAATCTGGATGCTGCAGTAATCCTGGGGCATACCCCGGGCAGAAAAGATCTGAAACGGCACATGGCGAAACAAAACCAGCACACTGCCTGCCGGGGCTTCAAAAATGCGATCATAAATCTGCACCGTCAAATGGCCGGATTTAACATACACCAGCACGAAGCTGCGCTGGATATCATTCTGTATCTGCCGTATTTCCTCTGTATAAAGGTGGTGCGCAAATCCGAATTTCGGAAGCTCCTGAAAGGAAATCAATGTGGCCGCCATAATTTCACCTCCTATGCAAGATGGGATCATCATACTATAGAATCGTTGTTTTGTCCATAAGTAATATGTTTTGCCATTGTTATTTGAAAAAGAAAAGTTAGAATAAAAATGCAATATTAACTATTTGGAGGTCTACCCTATGGATTCCTTAATTATCACAAACAAGATGGTACAACAATATGTTTCCATCGAGGATGTCATCGAATGTGTGGAGAACACCTGGAAGTGGTACGGTGAAAAGCAAGTCATTATGCCTTCTAAAATCACCACCGATATGTCCAGCGTGGGCGTAAACGGCTGGTTCAACTCCATGCCTTCCTACATCCACCCCTTAAGCTCTGCCGGTATCAAGGTAGTTGGCGGCTATTCCGATAATCCCAAGAACGGCCTGCCCTTTATCCGGGCAAATCTGCTGGTGACAGACCCCACCAACGGCGACCTGCGGGCGCTGGTAGGCGGTGACTGGATCTCTGATGCCCGCACCGGCGCGCAGCCTGCCATTGCTATGAAGTACCTGGCTGCCAAGACGGATATCATTACTATGATCGGCGCAGGCCGGCAGGCATACTATGCCATCGAATGCATCCGTCGGGTACACAAGCTGAAGGAAGTTCGGGTGTGCGATATCCGTCCGGAGGCAAGAGAAAAGTTCGGCTCTTATTTCCCCGATGCTGACTTTGCCATCACCCCCTATGCAAGCATCGAAGAAGCCTGCAGGGAATCTGATGTGATCATCACCCTGACCACTGCAGACGAAGTTTTGGTGGAAGAGCCCTGGTGCAAGCCCGGATGTCTCGTGATGCCTATGGGATCTTTCCACGAGGTGGATGATAATATCGCCCGGAAATTTGATAAGCTGTTCCTGGATAACATCGCCCAGGGTATGCACAGAGGACAGTTTTTACATATGGCCCACACCGGTGAGATCACGGAAGAATCCTTCCACGCAGAGCTTCCCGATGTGGTTGCCGGCCTGAAAACCGGCAGAGAATCTGCCGAAGAGCGGATCATCTGCCAGCTGGTGGGTATGGGCTGCCCCGACCTGGCAGTAGCCACATTGGCATACAACCGGATCGTAGAAGCCGGCGCAGATGTTATGCGCATCGATATGATGGCATAAGCTTCTGTCTGATCGTATTAATATGGGGGCGAGCGATCGCCCCCCTTTTTATTGCATTTTCTTCTGCCTGTGCTATAATAACAGCAAATTCTCTTACTGGAGGCTTGCTATGATCGGTCTAGGTACGGTCGTCAACACCGTTGCGGTTATCGCAGGCGGTTTGTTGGGTATGGCGATCAAAAAGGGTGTTGCCAAAAAATTCCAAAATATTTTGATGCAGGCACTGGGCCTTGCTACCCTTTTTATCGGTGCCGGCGGCGTGCTCAAGTATATGCTCATCATCGAAAACGGCGCTGTAAATACCCGGGGAACGATGCTGCTGATCTTCAGCTTAGTCATTGGCAGCATCTTCGGCCAGTGGCTGGACATTGAAGATAAAATGGAAAAGCTGGGCATCCGGCTGAAGGCTGCAGTAAAAGTAAAAAACGACAGTCGGTTTGTAGAAGGCTTTGTTAATGCATCCCTGATTGTATGTGTGGGAGCTATGGCCATCGTAGGTGCTATGCAGGACGGCCTTTCCGGTGACAGCTCCATGCTCATGGCAAAGGCACTGCTGGACTTTGCCTTAGTTGCCATCCTGGCATCTGCTTACGGTGTGGGCGCGATATTTTCCGCCCTGCCCATTTTTGTATATCAGGGCGTCATCACAGTCATTGCCGCCCTGTTCGGCACAGTGATCTCTCCTGCGCTTATTGAAACCTTGTCCTTTGTGGGCAGCGCGCTGATCTTCTGCGTGGGCATCAACTTAGTGCGGGAAAGGACCTTTAAAGTGGCCAATATGCTGCCGGCGCTGCTTGTTCCCATTCTTTGGGAACTGTGGACCATATTCACCTGACCAAAAATACCGGAGCCGTTATTCGGCCCCGGTATTTTCTTTCATAAAATCGATAAGTTTTTTAATATTACCAAAATAATCACTTTCCCGGTAATGGGCAAACACGATGTAATGCTCATTGAAATCCGAAACGTTTAAATCCGCAATTTGCTCCCCATCCTGCCCGGCGTCCTCTCTGCCGATACCGATACCCATACCCATGGCCACCAGCTTATCATAGCATTCGATATCGTTGCAAAACGCTGCAATATTCGGATGAAATCCGCTGCGGTTACAGGCTTTGGTAAGTATCTTATGCATATTGCTTTCCTGATCCATAGATACAAATACCCGATCACACAGTTCGCTCATGGTAAGCGTTTTTTTGCATAGGGGATCTTTTGCGGTGCATTTTAAGTGCAGACGCATACTATACAGCTCGATCTTTTTGTAATCCGCATAGCAGGCCTTATCATCATCAATGATCACATCAAAAGCCTCTGTGCCGTTTTGCTGGAAGGCGATCTTAAATACCACATTGGGATGGGTTATGCTAAATTCGCTCAAAAGGTTCGTCACCTTACGGCGCATTCCCCGTACCAGGATCCGGATCTCCCGTTTGTCCTCATATTGGGCAGAAATCTCTTCTACCGCTGTGTAGATCTCTCCGAAAGCAACGCAAAGGGCCTGCTGCAGCCGTTTGCCCTTAGCATTTAAAGAGATTTTATTATGCATCCTGTCAAAGAGGGCACAGCCAAGCTCCTTTTCCAAACGTCTGACGGAAGCCGACACTGCCGTGGTGGGCACATTGAACATTTTTGCCGTTGTTGAGAAATTCTCATTTTTTGCGCTTATGTAAAAATAACGAAGCTGCAGTATCTCCACAAAGACCACCCCTTATCTATAGTACATCTATTTTACCACACATTTCGAGATGTAGCAAGTCCATCTCAGTTGATTATTTACAATCATCTGTCCCATTGTTATGATAGTAAAAAAAATGTAAGGAGTGGTCTTATGTCACACACAGAAATCAAATATCTCACCCTCTCCCAGGAAGACCTGATCGATGCCGGCGCTTTCGATCTGAAACTGGCTATCAATGCGCTGAAGCAGGGTCTTTTCCGTTTCAAGGAAGACCGGATCCTGTTTCCTGACAAGATCGTCCAGATTTTTAAGGAGGAAACTCAGGAACGGATTAACTGTCTGCCTGCTACACTTCTGGATGAAAAGATCTGCGGTGTGAAATGGGTCTCCGTATTTCCTCCCAACCCCCGTCGCTTCGGTGTGCAGAACCTGTCCGCCATCATCGTACTGTCCGAGATCGAAAAAGGCTTCCCCGTTTGCGTAATGGATGGCACTCTGTGCTCCAACATGCGGGTGGCCGCTATGGGCGCTACCGCTGCGGAAGTACTTTCCCGGAAGGATGCGGAAGTTATCGGCTTCATCGGTGCAGGTGAGCAGGCCAAAATGCATCTTTTAGGTATGAAGGCAGTGCGGCCTTCTCTGAAGGTCTGTAAGGTAGCCGCCGTGTCCACCCAGGAGGAAGAGGCCTTTATTCAGGATCTTTCCAAGCTGATCCCCGATATGACCTTCGTAAGCTGCAAGACCGTATTGGAAGATGCAGTTACCGATGCTGACATCATCGTTACCGCCACCAGCGCCCAGGCACCTCTGCTGAAAGCCAAGTGGATCAAGAAGGGTGCATTCTACAGCCACATCGGCGGCTGGGAAGATGAATATGAAGTAGTAAAAATGGCAGATAAGATCGTCTGCGACGACTGGGAAACCGTCAAGCACCGCACCCAGACCGTATCCCGGTGTTATAAAGACGGCATCATCAGCGATAACGATATTTACGGCAATCTGATCGACATCCTCTGCGGTGAAAAAGCAGGCAGAGAAAATGACGATGAGTTTATCTATTTTGATGCTGTTGGCCTTGCCTATGTGGATGTTTCCATTGCCTATGCCATGTACCAAAAGGCAAAGCAGGCAAATGCAGGCCACTGGTCCTACCTGCAGGAAAAAATGATTTTTGAAAAGGATCTGACCGGAAAAGTCAAGTTTTGATCTGTATACACAATACCGGGCGGCTGGCAGCCGCCCGGTTTTCTTGCTTTTTGTGCAAGTTTTTCCCCCGCCTTTGTTGACCTACCCCGCTTATCGTGTTAAAATTAAAACAGCAATTTGGATAAACATAACTTTTTTAACATGTTTATCTATATTCATCCCAAAAAGTAAAGGAGAAAGTGAAATGAAGAGAATAGCCTTATTGATCCTTGCAGCTTTGCTTGTACTGTGTATTTGCGCCTGTTCTGCAAAGCCTGTAGAGCCTGATCCCACCGAAGCACCCACGGCGGCTCCCACGGATGCTCCTACCGAAGCTCCCACCGAGACTCCTACGGAAGCGCCTACTGAAGCACCTACCGAAGCGCCCACCGAGGCGCCTACGGAAGCTCCCACCGAGGCACCCACCGAGGCTCCTGCACAGCCCACCAATCCTCCTGTGCAGCCTACCAATCCTCCTGTGCAGCCCACCA
Source organism: Faecousia sp. (assembly GCA_045659205.1). Lineage (GTDB taxonomy): Bacteria > Bacillota > Clostridia > Oscillospirales > Oscillospiraceae > Faecousia. Next base: position 32,028 of record JAZOWK010000034.1, on the reverse strand, counting down.
CACCTTCTGTGCAGCCTACCGAGCCTCCCCAGGAAGATGATGACGACGAAGAAAATACCGACAAAGCTGTTTATAACGGCTTTGTAAACGGTCTTCCCATCCAGCTTGTTCTGGGAGAAGACAGCGGTTCTTTGGTCTTTATTGAATCTACCTATATGACGGATGAAGAAATGGAAGAGCTGGGCTTGACCGGCACCCTGCGTGGCGATATGATCCGCCGGATTGCTTTCAAGGAATGCTCTGTTGAAAACAATGTGGCATCCCTCTCCGATCCCGATTCGGGCTACTATCTGTCCATCAAGCTGGAAGGCACTGCTGCTGAAGCCTACATTGCCAAGATTACCGAGCAGCTGACAGCAGCCAAGGATGCCGGCGATCTGAGTGAAGAAGAATACAATCTGAATATGCGCATGCTCAGCGGTGAAGAAATTTTCCAGGAAATGGGCGACGCAGACGGAGCTTCTATCACCGCCGAGCTGACCGAGGATAAGTTCATCGCCGCCATGACTTTGCGGGATAACAGCAGCGGAAGACAGGTCTATCAGTTTGAATACAAAGACGGTCTTCTGGCAAAACAGACCTACATCACCCCCGATAACATCTATGACATCCCCACCGCTACCATAACTACTTATTACCCCGATGGCCGTACCGTCAAGGTTGAAGAGGTATACTCCATCAAAGCAGCCGGCGATACCTGGGAGCCTGACCAGCTGAAGTGTCAGCGTCTGTTCCGGGAAGACGGCACCTGCGAAAAGGAAACCTATTTCTGGGAAGAAGCCACTCAGGTTATCGAATTCTATGAGAACGGCGAACGCAAAACATCTGTTACCACCGATGCAGAAGGCAACATCACCTACTATGTTGATTACTACGAAAATGGCAACGAAAAAACCCAGTATTCTTTAAACGAATACGGCACGCAGGATAGCCATGAGTACTACGAAGATGGCACAACAAAATACTATATCTACTACAACAGTGAAGACTCCTGGTACTCTGTAGAATATTACGAAGACGGCACCGAAAAGAAGATTCATTATCGCCTTGAAGACGGCAACGAAGAATATTGGGAGTACTACGAAGACGGCACAACCAAGAAGTGCTTCTACTATACGGTGGATGAAGAAGACCCCATTTCTCATATAGAAGAGGAGTATTATCCCAACGGAGAGCTTAAGCACGAAGTAGATTATTATAAGGACGGCAGCAAGATCGAAGGCAGTTTCCACGAGAATGGCGATCCTGATACTACAACCTACTATCTGCCTGACGGAACTGTAGACTGTGTGGTCACATACGAGTATACCTATTACGACGACGGCAAAGTAAAAACCGTTGACGTTATCCTGGATGACACTGACGTACTGATGAGCTACGAGTATGAATGGTACGAAAGCGGCGAAATGAAGAAAGAGATCTTCACCAATGCCGCCGGCGATCAGGAGATCCTCGAACTCTTTGAAGACGGTTCTGAAAAAGCCTTTACCGAATACAAGCAAGGTCAGATCGTTTACCATTACGAAAACTACGAAAACGGCAACAGCAAAAAATACTATTATTATGATGAAGCAGATGGCTATGCCAGTACCTATGAATACTATGAAGAAGGCACTTTAAAATATGAATCTCTTCTGAGCGATGACGGCCTGGGATACGAAACGGAATACTACCCCGGCGGTTTGGAAAAGCGCCATATCTATCACTACGGTAACGATAGAGACAATATTACTGAGTGGTACGAAAACGGCAAGTGCAAATACGAAAAGGTTTATCTCAACGACTTCAGCTATTACATTGAGGAGTATTTTGAGAACGGTCTGACAAAGCGGTACGAGTCCTACGATGCCGACGGCAATCTGCAAGGCGTTGCGTCCCACACCTATGAGTACTACGAAGACGGCTCCGTCAAAACAAAATACAATTACGAAAACGACGTACTGTTAGGCTACGCAGAATTCACCTATCATGAAAACGGCAATATCAAGACCCTCACCAATTACGATGCCGATGGTAATTTCATGAATGAAATTGAGCTTGACCAGGATGGCAACCCCATCGAAAACTAACCCATAAAACGACCCGGGCGGCTGAGGCGGGGTTTCATAAAACATTATCCGGTTTTGCCCCAGCCTTTTTCCTTGTAACTGCAGAATATCTTCTTGAAATACACAAAGTATTTCTACGAAGCTATTCTTTGCTACAAGAAAAAATCCTTAGCGCAAAACTGCAAAAGCACTTCAAAAGCAAGGATTTTGGCACAAGATAAGAAAAATCGCTATGGTAAGGCTGACGCCTGCCATAGCGATTTTTTGAAGTATTGGGTTAAAAGACTGCTTTTGAAGCGGATACTGTTTTATGAAGCCCCGCCTTTAGCCGCCCGGGTTTTTTCTTAAATGCCCTTCCGGTGGAGTATATACGAATAAATAACGGGCGCGAGGACCATCAGGAGCACCACACCAAAGAAGATCCAGAAGCCGCCAAAGAAACCGGTAAGCATAATCACAATGCCGGCAAAGGTCCAGAGCCAGCCGGCAAAGCGGTGGGTCTTGTTCCAGTTCTCTTCGCTGTTTAAGGTCCAGGGAATTTTAATGCCGATGGTATAATTCTGCTTGCACTTCGGCATATAATTACCGATAACCGCCAGTACCAGACCTATCAGGATCGGCATTACCACCTCCATCCGCACTTCCTTGCCCAAAGCCGCTGCATAGGTCATTACAGACATCACGGTGTTCAGCACCGGGATGATCCACAAAACAAGCTGCAGGATCTTTTCCGGGTGATTTGCCTTCTTGGGATCTGCTCCCGTACCCAGCGTGCAAAGCCACTGAAAGGCCAGCATCAAACCGGGCATACCAAACACGAAAAAGGGTTTGCTGCCCCAGCCGTCAATTTCACCGTTTGTATTCCAATGGATCGGCACTTGCTCCGGCAGCTGATTCCACAGAATAAGGCCTGCCAAAATAGGCAGCAGAATTATAATAGATGTAACAAGTAACAGTTTCCAATGCTTTTTAATCATTTTCCTTCTCCTTTCAAGCCGCTGATCCATAGCATAACTTCTTCCAAAACTGAGGTATTCAGTTCATAGAAAATGAACTTTCCCTCCTTGGTATCCCGGATCAGATCTGCTTCTTTCAATACAGAAAGATGTTTAGACACCGCAGCGCCGCTGACAGGAAATTTTTCTGCAATCTCACCGGCAGAGAGCCTGCCGCTTTTCAGCATTTCCAAAATCTGCCTGCGGATAGGATCGGACAGAGCCTTCAGGGTATTTTGCACGCCCATCGTATCGCTCCTTTCTCATTTAACCTTTTGGTTAAATATAGGATAACACACCGTTATCCCCCTGTCAATAATCATTTAACTTTTTTGTTAAATGTTATCCGTATCACTTTCGGTCAGTGCCCCCACCGCTTGCCATAAAAAAGACAGGTCGATTGACCTGTCTTTTTCGCTTATTTTCAGTTTTCTGCAGGGGCGGGGATCTGGTCGTATTTCTTCTTCAGCTTTTTGACTGTAGACATCATCACCAGCACAAGGGTAATGATGGAAAGCACCCAGCCTACGGGCCAAACCAGATACAGGAAAGTCAAGTTCGGGCACAGGGGGAAGCAGACATATACCCACACGAACCGCAGCAGGCACATATACAGCAGCGTGGTAATGGTGGCAGCAGAAGGCTTACCCATACCCCTAAGGGCATCACCGAAAACATGGTAAAAGCCGCAAATAAAGTAAGTGCTGGAAATGAGGATCATTTTATCCTGGGCATAGGCAATTGCTACCGGGTCAGCAGACATAATGGAAGCGAGCGGTCCGGAGAAAATGGCAAACAGCGCGCCAATGGGAGCGCCAAGGCACATGGTAAGCAGAATGCCCTTACCCACTGCCTGTACAGCCCGCTTAATATTGCCTGCGCCGATATTCTGGCTGACATAAGGCATGACCGCATAAGAAGTGGCAGTACAGAACTGATAAGTAAGGCCGTCGTAATTGTTGGCAATGGACATACCGGTGGTTGCAGACGGACCGAAGGAATTGACCGTAGCGGATATGATCACATTGGCAACAGAATACAATACCTGCTGCAGACCTGCCGGCACACCGATCTTCAGGATCTGCTTTACCTCCTGTTTATAAAAGCGGATATTTTTTATGCGGATCTTAACGGTGCTATTGCTATGCATCAAGGTCCACAGTGCTAAAATCAAAGAAGTGCTCCAGGAAACGATGGTGGAAAGGGCAACGCCCATTACGCCCATACGGAAATAGCCTACAAACAGGAAAGACAGGGCCACCTTGATGGCGCCGCCGGTGGTCAAATAGATCATAGGACGACGGGAATCTCCGTTTGCACGCATAATGGCTGCGCAGAAATTATAGAGCATCAAAAGAGGCGTACCGGCAAAATACATCCGGAAGTAAAGGGTTGCATGCTCCAACAGCTCCTCCGGGCAGTTTGTCCACCGCAGGAAGATCTCTGCGCCACCTACACCCACGATCACCAGCGCAAGGCTCAATACCAATGCCAAAGCCACAGATGCGCCAATGGCACGGTCGATACCTTCCGGATCTCTTCTGCCAATATTCCTGGCAACGATCACGTTGGCGCCGGCGGCTACACCGATCACAAGACCGGTGATCATGGTAATGAGCACGCCGCATACGCCCACAGCGCCTACAGCCATACCGTCACCGGTATCAAAGGTCTTCAGTGTGGTCATATCGATGATATTAAACAGCGATTGCACCACATTCATGATCATCACGGGAATACCGATGGCCAGCAAACCCTTTGTGATAGAGCCGGACAGCATATTTACATCTTTTCTCCGCAAGTCAATCACCTCTTGGAAGCAGGGCCTATCCCTGTAATCTCACCTACATAATACTCCTATTAAAATAAATGTCAACGGTACAGGACACCAAAAACATCGCCTTTTTTCACAAGCATAAGCAAAATTAAAGAAGGCGGGATTATCCCGCCTTCTTTGTCAAACATATTTGATCTCGATCGCGCCGAAGTGGCAATTAGCCTCCACTTTAATTTTTCCCTGAGTTGCTTCCTCGGGACTTCCGGTGATCTCTACGGAGGCAAATGCAGTCGTGCTATCGGGAACAATAGCAAACCTTTTGGGAATCAGCACAGTCAACTCACCAAAACTGCAATTCAGTTCCAGTTTGCAATCCTCGCTGACGGTCTGTACACCGGTCAAATCCACCGTATATTCACCAAAACCACCGGATGCTTCCCCGCTTTCCAGTCGCGCCATCTGAATCATAACCGTATCCTCACCGAAACTGGCATGATACTCAAATTCTGTTTCTTCTACATCCAGATTTCTTACAAACTTACCATGCTTATCATTGTGATGTACATAAAATTTCCCCTTTTTCGGCTTGCTCAGAGCATCCGCCAGTAAGCTTGCGCCAAAGAGCAATATTACCACTGCCCAGATCACGCCGCTGTCCAAATGCTCCGGCAGAGGCAGCCAACGCTGCACCAGAAAATAACCGCCCAGCAGTACACAGCCGGTGGAAAAGAAAGAGAACTTAGGCCACAAATTGAATAGACCAAATACCAAAAGGCTGGTAGGCCAAAGCACATCCCACAGGCTCATGCCCCAATTTGAAAGATGGCTCAGCAAATACAAAGCGCCAACCGCCAGCACCCATACCGCAAAACCCAGAGTGCCTTTTCTGCCAGCATCCCAATGCAGCTGAAATTCCGGCCTCGTTTCTTCCGCATCCATAACCACTTCCGCCAGAGCAGCAGGCGCTTCCCGCCCCAGGAGAGCATCTGTAGTAATACCGAAGATCTCGGATAGCACAGGAAGTGTGCCAATATCCGGACAGGACAGGTCATTTTCCCATTTGCTTACTGCCTGGGCGGTGACGCCCAACTTTTCTGCCAACTGCTCTTGGGTCAATCCCAAACGCTTGCGATGATGCGCGATCCGTTTTCCCAATGTATCCATTTTCCCTACCTCCTTGGGTTTGTGTCTTAATATTGCCACACTCAAGCACAAAAAGCTATCAATTATCTGTTAAAACCCATTTTTCTTTCTCAACCGCCCGTTGAAAGCCCCGCAACATCCGGTTGAAAAGAAAGCTTCCGCAAGGAAACCCTGCGGAAGCTCAAGCTTATTCACCGTCGGTGCGGGCCTGTATTCTCCACAGAGAATAGGCCATATCATCGTAAATTTCCTTGGTGATGCCGTTCATATGCCCGTTTTCGTAAGCCCGCATTGCCTCGTTAATGCGCACCACGCGCATAGGCGCGTCACCTTGCGCCAAAGAATAAATAGGCGTAAAGGAATAACCGGTGATCTTGGTTTCACCGCTTTGCTTTTTGGTGATCTCCAAATCCAGCACAACACCGTACTGGCTGCCCGCCCGGGCAGCATCGGAGAAGAAATCTCCCAGACCGTAAGCCACAAAAGTGCCATTTTCCGGGTCATATTCCATCTTTTCAACATAGTGGGAGTGGGTGCCGATGATGGCATCTGCGCCCTTTTGCTTGAGCAGATTGCAAATGGTATACTGAGAAGAACTGATAGTATCGTTGAATACGCTGCCCCAATGGACCAGCGCGATCACAAGATCCGGAGTTTCCTCGTTTACCGCATCCATAATACGGCTGATGCGCTGGGTATCCACCCGCTGATAGGTGCTGTCATAATCCTGATAAAGCAGATTAACGCAGTTCTCACTTCCGGGAGGCAGGGTCATACCGTCCATACCCTTGGTAAAAGCCACCACCGCGATCTTGATGCCCTTAACCATAAAGATGCTGTAGCCCCGGCTTTTCTGGAAATCCGCTTCATCCTTAAATGCGCCCACAGGCTCCATACCCGCCGCGCGGACAGAATCGATGGTGGCGGAAAGGCCACCCAAGCCTCTGTTGATGGCATAGGAGTTGGCAAGCTGGATAACATCCACACCCATTCGACTCAGCGCCATAGCAAGGCTTTGGGGGGCAGAGCCGGTAGCAGAGCCATAGGGGCTGCCGCACAGGTTGCCCTCTAAATTGATGGCCGCCAGATCTGCATCTGCAAACAAGGGCGCCACATCTATAAGGGCATTGGTATAATCAAAGGCTGCGCCGCCGGAGGCCACAACCTTATCGTTGATGTTCAAATCACCGGAGGTGACAAAATGGATCACTGTATCAGCTTCTTCCGGCTGTGTTGGCGCAGAAGGATCTACCGGATCGGAGGGTGCTGATACAGGCGGCTGGGTAGGCGCCGGATCTTCTGTCTGCGGCTTTGCCAGCAGAAAGATGGTAATGCCCACGATCAAAAGCACCACCCCGGCGATCACAAGGCGGACGATGAGCCGCTGCCGGTCTTTTTTCCGTTTTTGTTCCCGGGCAAGCCGTTTATGCCGGAGTTCTTCCGGATCAAAAGCCATATTAGCCCCTCCTTTCCTGTTTTTACTTATTGTACACCAATCTGTGTTTTTTCACAAGTGAAAACTTTACAATCCGGTTTCTTTCCGCTAAAATAAAGAAAAGAAGGTGATGTTATGGATAATATTGTAGGCCGCTTTGCTCCCACCCCCTCCGGACGGATGCACCTGGGCAATGTTTTCGCCGCCCTGATGGCCTGGCTGTCTGTCCGTAGTCAAAAAGGAACGATGGTGCTGCGTATGGAGGACCTGGACACCGAGCGCACCAAACCGGAATACGCGGAAATTTTGCTGGATGACCTTGCCTGGCTGGGTCTTGACTATGATGTGATCACTCCGCCCCAAAGTACCCGGACAAAGGTTTATGACCGGTATTTTGAGATCCTCCGGGAAAAAGACCTTTTATACCCCTGTTACTGCACCCGCAGCCAGCTTCACAGCGTCAATGCGCCCCACCTTTCCGACGGCACTTATCTTTACCCCGGCACTTGCCGGGAGCTGACCGCCGCCCAGCGGGCCGCCTTTGACCGCGCCCCTGCCTGGCGGGTAAAAGTTCCGGACGGGATCTGGGAATTTACCGACCGGGTGCAAGGCCTTTACCGGGAAAACCTGACTACCGATTGCGGAGATTTCCTGGTCAGGCGCGCAGACGGCGCCTATGTTTACCAGCTGGCTGTCACCGTAGACGACGGGGAAGCTGGTGTTACGGAAGTGGTTCGGGGTCGGGATCTTTTAAGCTCTGCCCCCCGGCAGATGTATTTGCAATCTCTGTTCGGTTTTGCACATCCGCAATACGCCCATGTGCCAATGCTTTTAGCTTCTGACGGACGACGGTTGAGCAAGCGGGACAAGGATTTGGATTTAGGGCAGCTGCGTAAGCATCTGTCTTCCCAGGCGCTTTTGGGATGGCTATCTTACAGCGCGGGCCTTATCGACCAAAAAGAGCCACTGAGCGCCCAGGAGCTTGCTGCAGAATTTTCCTGGGATAAACTGAAAAAGGAAGATATCGTCCTGGATGGATCAGTGTTTTTATAGCTTGCTTTTTATGCTGAATCGGCTATAATAAAAAGTGAACAAAATAAAGGAGGCATTTTATCATGTCTAAGAAACCTGTTTTAGTAGTTCTCGCTGCCGGTATGGGCAGCCGTTACGGTGGCTTAAAGCAGATCGACCCGGTTGGCAGCCACGGTGAAGCCATTTTGGACTATTCCCTGTTTGATGCCCACGAAGCCGGCTTTGAGACCGCTGTGATCATCATCAAGGAAGCCATTAAGAAGGACTTTATGGATACCGTGGGCGCACGGCTGAAGAACTGCCCCATGGAGATCCGTTACGCTTATCAGGAAATGGAAAAAGAGATCCCCGCCGGCTATCAGATCCCCGCAGAGCGGGTCAAGCCCTGGGGCACCAGCCACGCTGTTCTGTGCGCCAAAAATGAGATCGGTGATGCACCCTTTGCTGTGATCAATGCCGACGATTACTACGGCAAGAGCGCATACAAGGTCATTTATGAATTCCTGAGCCAGTGCGATGCCGCTGCCACCGATTACTGTATGGTCGGCTACCAGCTGGGCAACACCGTTACCGACAACGGCTCTGTGGCCCGTGGCGTATGCGAGACCAACGCAGAGGGCTACCTGACCCACATCGTTGAGCGCACCAAGATCGAAAAGCGCTCTGATGGCATCTTCTTCCTGGATGACGACGGTGAAGCTTGGGTAAAGGTAGACGCTATGACCCCCGTTTCCATGAATATGTGGGGCTACACCCACAGCTTTATTGACGAAGTAGCAAAGCGTTTCCCGGAATTTTTGAACACCGTTGTTCCCGGCAACCCCGCCAAGGCAGAATTCTTCCTGCCCAGCACCGTAGGCGCGCTGCTTTCTGAAAACAAGGCTACCGTTAAGGTGCTGCGCTCTGCTGACCGCTGGTTCGGTGTTACTTACGCAGCTGACAAGCCCGAAGTGGTCGCTGCGCTGAAGGAAAAGCACGAGCAAGGCCTGTACCCCGACGGCCTGTGGAAATAAACAAAACATAGGAGAATATGAATATGAAAAAGTTACTTGGCCTCGTACTGGCCCTGGTGCTGGTCCTGTCCCTCGCTGCCTGCGGCGCAGGCGGTGCAGATACCGCCCTTACCGATGCAAAGCTCAAAGGCACTTGGGAAATGACCTGCGATATGTCCAAGGCTTTGGATGCTTCCTCTGAAATTGCCAACTCCCTGATGGGCGCTGAGCTGCCCGCCGCCGTATTGGATACCCTGAAAGATGCAGATCTGGTCTTTGAAATGCTGCTGGTGTTTGACGGCGAAGGCAAAATGCAGGTTATGCTGGACAAGAAAACCTTCAACGATCTGATGAGCAACATGATGAATGCGCTGCTCACTGAAGAAACTATGTATGCCATCTATGAGGCCCAGGGCTTGAGCAAAGAAGATGTGGACACTATGTTCAGCAGCACCGGCATGAGCATGAGCTCCGTGATCGCCATGACCAAGCTGCAGCTTTCCAGCATGGACTTCATCGAAATGGCTTTCCCCGATGCAGGCGACGGTGACTATATTACCTCCGGCAGCAGCCAGGTCTACCGCATCGACGGCAACAAGCTGACCACCGACGGTATGTCTTTAGAATTTGACGGCACCAACCTGATCCTCAAGGAAATGGAAGAAACCGATTCCACCGGTGTGGATATTTCCAAAATGCTGCCTTTGACCGCTAAAAAGGTCAGCGACAAGACTGAATATTAATATCAAAAGAAGACCGGACACCCGGTCTTCTTTTTTGTTGCAGGCGGCGCGCGTGTGTGTTATATTATGGGTATCTTCTTTAATGAAGTGCGACTGAGCAAACGGGACAGTGATGAAACCTAATGCTGATTTTTCAGGAGGTGTACACAGCGTGTTATATCTTGTGCTTGCAATATTCTGCAGCGCTATGGTGGCAATATTTATGCGCCTGAGCAATCAAAAAGCCAATGGCCGTATGAGTATGCTTGCCATCAATTACGCAACCTGCCTGATCCTGGCCATCGCTTTTGCCGGGCCCAACCCCCTGTATATAGCGCAGCAGGATGTGCCCGCCACAGTGAGTATGGGCGCGGTCAACGGCCTGTTTTATGTGCTGGGCTTTCTGCTGCTGCAGGTAAGTGTGCGGAAGAACGGCGTGGTGCTTTCCACCATTTTTATGCGGCTGGGACTTTTGGTCCCTATGGTCGTGTCCATCTTCCTGTTCCAGGAAATCCCCGGTGTTATGCAAGGCATTGGCTTTGCGGTAGCGCTGTCTGCCATCTTGTGCATCAGCTATGAAAAAGATGCTGCCCCCGGCAGCAGCAAAGGGCTTTTGGTTCTGCTTTTACTTTCCGGCGGCAGCGCCGATGCTATGGCAAAGGTGTTCGACCGTTTGGGAAATGTGGCCTATTCCGGTCAATTCCTGATCATCACCTTTATTGTTTCCCTCCTGCTTTGCCTAACCCTTATGCTGATAAAAAAAGAAAAGCCGGGTCTTTGGGATGTGCTGTTCGGTGTGCTCATCGGCCTGCCCAACTTCTTCTTTGCCAAGCTGCTGCTTTTGGCGCTGCGGGAGCTGCCTGCCGTGGTGGTATATCCTACCTACAGCGTTGCCACCCTTTTGGTGGTCACCCTCACCGGTGTGGCGGTTTTCCGGGAAAAGCTCAAGCCCCTGCAATGGCTGGCTTTGGGTGCTATTCTCATCGCCCTGGTATTTTTGAACATTTGAAAGGATAAGCTATGGAAAAAATCGCAAGCTTTACCGTAGACCACTTAAAACTCCGCCCCGGTCTTTATGTATCCCGCACTGACTGTGTTGGCGCAGAAGTGATCACTACCTTTGACCTGCGGCTCACCGCCCCCAATCTGGAGCCGGTGATGAATACTGCAGAAGTGCATACCATAGAGCATTTGGCCGCCACCTTCCTGCGCAATCACCCTGTTTGGAAAGATAAGGTCATTTACTTTGGCCCTATGGGCTGCCGCACCGGCTTTTACCTGATCCTTGCAGGCGCGCTTACATCTGGCGATGCGCTGCCGCTGGTGAAGGAATGTTTCCGTTTTGTTGCAGATTTTCAAGGGGATGTACCCGGCGCCAGCGCCAAAGACTGCGGCAACTACCTGGATATAAATTTGCCTATGGCCAATTACTGGGGCAAGCGGTACTATGCGGTGCTGGAAAATATCACCCCCGACCGGCTGGCCTACTAAGGAGAACGCTATGAAATTAGGTATTATCGGCGCAATGGAGCAGGAAGTGGAAACCCTGCTTGGCGCAATGACAAATAAAAAAGAAACAGAAAAAGCCGGCAGCAGCTTTTACGAAGGCCTTTTGGAAGGGCTGCCTGTAGTGGTGGTGCGCTGTGGCATCGGCAAGGTCAATGCCGCCCTGTGCGCCCAAGTCCTCTGCGATGTGTTCGGTGTCACCCACCTCATTAACACCGGCATTGCCGGCTCTTTGTGCAACGATCTGGATATCGGTGACCTGGTGATCAGCCAGGATGCTATGTACCACGATTTTGATTGCTGCCACTTTGGCTATACAGCCGGCCAGGTTCCCGGTATGCCCGTCAGCTTCCCGGCTGACCCGGCGCTGATGGATTATGCCGCAAAGGCAATCGAGGCGGTGCATCCGGGTCACGGAAAAACGGGCCGGGTAGCCAGCGGTGATCAGTTCGTATCGGAAAATGACGCCAAAAATGCCATCATTGCCAAAACCGGCGCGTTGTGTACGGAAATGGAAGGCGCTGCCATCGCCCACACCGCTTACCGCAACAATGTTCCCTTCGTGATCCTCAGAGCCATCTCTGACAAGGCAGATGCCAGCGCAGAAATGGATTATCCCACCTTCGAGCAGCTTGCTGCCCATCGGTGCGCTGCAGTAACGATCGCTTTGGCGCGACAACTTTTGCAAGAATAAAATTTTTTCTTGCAAAATTTTATAAAAAGATTTATATTGTTTCTATACACTTTCCCTTGAAAGGAGCGTTTTTATGCGTATTGGTTGTCCTAAAGAAATCAAGCCTCAGGAGCTGCGTGTCGGCCTGACTCCCGGTGGTGTGGAGGTGCTGTGCCAGGCAGGTCACCAGGTTTATATTGAGCAAAACGCCGGTGTGGGCAGCGGCTTCACAGACGAAGAATATATCGCCTGCGGCGCCCAGATCCTGCCTTCTGCCAAAGAGGTTTTTGAAATTGCAGATATGATCGTAAAGGTCAAAGAGCCTTTAGAGCCGGAGTTCAAGCTCCTGCGTCCCGGTCAGTTACTGTTTACCTACCTGCACTTAGCTCCCGATCCTGAGCAGACCCAGGCGCTGCTGGATGGCAAGATCAACGCCATCGCTTACGAGACCGTGCAGCTTGCCGACAAGAGCCTTCCCCTGCTTGCCCCTATGAGTGAGGTGGCAGGCCGTATGGCTATGCAAGTAGGCGCTTACTTCCTGGAAGCCGGCAACGGTGGCCGTGGCATCCTGCTGGGCGGTGTTCCCGGTGTGGAACGGGCCAATGTGGTGATCCTGGGCGGTGGTAATGTAGGCATCAATGCCATTAAGATCGCCATCGGCTTCGGTGCAAATGTTACCGTTCTGGATATCAGCACCAAGCGCTTGGCATACTTGGACGACATCTTTGGCGCCCGTATCCAGACCCTGCTTTCCAATTCCTATAATATCTCCCGCGCGGTCCGTCAGGCAGATCTGGTGGTTGGCTGTGTACTGGTGCCCGGCGCCCGTACTCCCAAGCTGGTCACAGAAGAAATGGTCAAGACCATGCGTCCCGGCAGTGTGCTGGTGGACGTTGCCATCGACCAGGGCGGCACTATTGCCACTATGGATCGGGTGACCACCCACGAAGACCCCTGCTTCGTCAAGCACGGTGTTATTCACTACAGCGTCGCCAATATGCCCGGTGGCGTACCCCGCACTTCTACCCTGGCGCTCACCGGCGCAACCCTTCCCTATGTGGTGAAGCTTGCCAATATGGGCGCAGAAAAGGCCTGCAAGGAAGATCCGGCGCTTATGAAGGGTCTGAACACCTACGGCGGCAAACTGACCTGCAAGGCAGTTGCCCAGGCCCAGGACCGTGAATACACCGATCCTGCCACTTTGTTCTAAAGCAAAAGCGGAGAGCAATGCTCTCCGCTTTATTTTTTAAAACAATTCATCAATGGATGCAAACCGGTAACCCATATTTTTATATTTCGTCAGCAGTTCATCCAAAATTTCCGCATTGGTCCTGGATGTGGAGTGGAGCAAAATTACCGCCCCACTGTGCACCCGGCTTGTAAGCTTCTCCAGGGCATATTCCCGGGTAGGCTGCTTTTTATTGTCCCAATCCGCATAAGCAAGGCTCCAAAATACGGTTTTATAGCCCAAAGCTTTCGCCATCTCCAGATTCTGCTGGCTGTAAATGCCCTGAGGCGGCCGGTAATATTTAGGCAGATTCTTCCCCGTCACTTCATAAAACAGGTTTTCCAAATCCTGCAGTTCCTTTTGGAAGGCATCCATTTGGGAAAGCTTACTCATATCCGGATGGTGCATCGTATGATTGGCTACGATATGCCCCTCATTTACCATTCGGCGCACAAGGTCTGCATTTCGTTCCAAATAGTTACCCACCAGGAAAAAAGCTGCCGACACCTGATGCTTTTGCAGCACATCCAAAATCCCGGAAGTATACCCGTTTTCATAGCCGGCATCAAAGGTCAGGTACAGCACCTTTTCTTCTGTATTCCCCAAATACGCAGCATTCAGCGTCTTTAGTTGCTCCCGGCTGGCCGGGCCTTGGGGCGGTTGCCCCGGTTGGCTGTAGCTAAGTCCCCACGCGCCGGCAGGCAGCGCCTTTTCTGCCGGCAAAAACAGCAGCAACGCAAAGGCAAGAGCACCGACTGCCAAAACAAACGCTTTTTTCATTTTATCTCCTCCTAGGCTGAGAGGCTACTTAGGTTCGAGTCCTCTCTGCCTATGGACAATCTATGGGTGAAATATAAGAAATATACCGTAAAAAATTCAAAATTTCCTATTGACACCGGGCAGAAGGTGTGATAATATACCGGAGTAATAAAGAAGGCTGAACATCCGCCTCACCTTTAGCAAAAGCGAAAAGGTTAATATTCCCTTTCTTCCTGTCAGGGGAGAACTGTGAATGTGCGGATGCTTGGCATCCGCTTTTTTGTTTTATTTGGAGGTGCTTACCATCAGCAAGTTAGATCATCAGCTCAATGAAGAGATCCGGGATAAGGAAGTGCGTCTGATCGGCGAGGACGGCGCGCAGCTGGGCATTATGTCCGGCGAGCAGGCCAATGCCATGGCCGAAGAGCAGGGCCTTGACCTGGTGAAGATCTCCCCCAACGCTGTTCCCCCTGTCTGCAAGATCATGGATTATTCCAAGTTCTGCTTCGATCAGAAGAAGCGGGAGAAGGAAGCCAAGAAGAACCAGAAGGTGGTAGAGATCAAGGAGATCCGCATGAGCCCCAGCATTGACACCAACGACTTCAACACCAAAGTAAAAAATGCCCAGAAGTTCCTGAAAGACGGCAACCGGGTCAAGGTAAGCGTTCGCTTCCGTGGCCGCGAAATGGCGCATACCAACATTGGCGAGAAGCTGCTGCTGGACTTTGCAGAAGCCTGTGCCGAGCTGGCGAGCATGGAGAAAAACCCCAAGCTGGATGGCCGTTTTATGGCTATGTTCTTAGCCCCCAAGAATAGCAAATAAGTAAACCAAAGATACGGAAGGAGAACTACCTATGCCCAAGCTGAAAACCCATAGCGGTGCAAAGAAGAGATTCAACCTGACTAAGTCCGGAAAGGTCAAGAGAGCCCGCGCTTACAAGAGCCATATCCTCACCAAGAAGGACACCAAGCGTACCCGTCGTCTTCGCACCACTGCTTACGCTGATGATACCAACGTAGCAGCCGTCAAGAAGATGATCCCTTACAAATAAGCCTTAGGAGGATATTGAGAAATGGCAAGAGTCAAAGGCGCGATGATGACGCGCAAGAGAAGAAATGCTACCCTGAAGTTGGCCAAGGGCTACTGGGGTTCTAAGTCCAGACACTTTAAGATGGCCAAGCAGGCCGTCATGAAGTCCGGCAACTACGCTTTCGTTGGCCGCAAGCTGAAGAAGCGTGACTATCGCAGACTGTGGATCACCCGTCTGTCTGCTGCTGTCGCTCCCTACGGTCTGAACTACTCCACCTTCATGAACGGTGTGAAGAAGGCCGGTATCGAGATGAACCGCAAGAGCCTGTCCGAAATGGCTATCCACGATGCAGCTGCTTTCGCCGCTGTTGTTGAGAAGGCTAAGGCTGCTCTGAACTAATCCATAAAAAGGCTTTGCTGAATGCAAAGCCTTTTTTCTTACAAAGGGGGGATCATCCTTGAAAATGAAATATGTTGCCACCCGGCAGGCAAGATTATCCGCCATCCTGCGGGAAGATATGGGTATATCCTCAGGCCTTATGAACAGGCTGAAATGGCAGGATAAGCTTTTTGTAAACGATATCCCCCAGCGCACCAACTACCAAGTGAAAATTGGCGATGTAGTCACCATTCCTTTAGATGACCCTGAAACCCAGTACCCGGCACAGGACGGGCCTCTGACCATTCTGTACGAAGATGAACACCTGCTTATGGTGGACAAGCCGGCAGGAATGCTCATACACCCCTCCCGCAGCCGCCTGACCGATACTCTGGCAAACTATGTGCTGAGCTATTACCAGAAAACCGGGCAAAGCTGCGCCTTTCACCCCATCACCCGCTTAGACCGGGATACCTTCGGTGTGGTGCTGCTGGCAAAAAATGCCCATATCCACGCTTTGTGTAATCAGCTGCATAATGATGGCAAGCTGGAAAAAACCTACCGGGCGCTGGTATACGGCAGCCCGGAAGAAGAAACCGGTATGATCGACGCACCCATCGCAAGATTACCTCTGCCCAGCTTGCTGCGTACCGTTTCTCCGGAGGGCAAGCCTTCCTTAACGGAATTTAAGCTTTTGGAACAAAGAGAAAACTGTAGCCTGCTGGAGCTAAAAGCCATTACCGGCCGTACCCACCAGCTCCGGGTGCATTGTTCTTACATGGGTTATCCCATTTTAGGTGACCCTCAATACGGCAGCGAGGCATCCAAAGCCTTTTCCGAAAATTTAGGCCTTACCACCCAGCAGCTGTGCGCCTATTCTTTAAAATTCCCCCATCCTATTGCAGGGGAAACCATTGAAATTACATCAAAAATGACCGAACTATAAAAGTTCGGTCATTTTTATACGGTTACACCGTCTTTAAAAATAGAGATCTCCCGGCAGCCAAGGCGCTCATTGGCGGTTTGTTCACCGGATACGACCCGCATCACATAATCGAAAAGTTCATCACCCAAATTTTCTCCCCGCAACACACCGGAGGCATCAAAGTCCACCCAGCCGGCTTCACGAGCGGCAGGATCAAAATTGGTCGCCACCTTTACAGTCGGCACAGGCGCGCCCAAAGGTGTGCCCCGATCTGTGGCAAAAAGAATCAGGTGGGCGCCGGCTGCCACCAGGTTGGTCATCGCCACCAGGTCATTTACCGGGCCATCCAGCAGAGAAAGGCCGTTTTCCCGCACCCGGTCACCGTAGCCAAGCACATCCACCACCGGAGCAGAGCCGGCTTTCTGCACGCAACATAGGGACTTTTCCTCCAAAGTGGTAATGCCCCTATCTTTATCATCAGGAGAAAGATCTTCGTAGATCACCCGGCCATGACGCTTATAATAATCCTTAAAATCATTGATAAGGGCAACTGTCTTGTGAAACGCAGCTCTGTTGGCGCAGCGCTCCATAAGCAAATGCTCCGTGCCGAACATCTCCGGCACCTCCGTCAGCAAGCAGCTGCCGCCCATACGGATCAGCTTATCAGAAAACCGGCCTACCAAAGGATTGGCAGTAATGCCGCTATGACCTTCGCTGCCGCCGCATTTCAGGCCCACCACCAAATGGAAAAGCGGGATCGGCTCGTGCCGGAATGTGGCTGCATAGGCCTGCAGCTCTTTAATGAGCCGGGTACCGGTGGCGATCTCATCTTTCGTATCCTGACAGTTCAAAAAGCGCACCCGCCAGGAATCGTACTTTCCCAGCACCTTTTTGAAAGCTTCAATATGGTTATTCTCGCAGCCAAGCACCAGCACACCGCCGGCATTGGGATGATTCACCATACCCCGCAGGATCTTTTGGGTAATTTGCTGATTTTCTCCCGGCTGCCCGCATTCAAAGCAGTGGGGAAATGCCAGCGCCCCGGTAAGCTGCGCCAGCCGCTCCGCCACTTCATTGACACGGCTCTCGGTGTTGACGATCCAAATATCATTACGGATGCCCACAGTGCCGTCTTTCCGTCTGTAACCCATAAAGGTACGCAGCGTAGGACTGTTGAGAAAACGCCGCGGGCCGGATGCATAACGATAAGTCAGATCGTCCGAAAGATTGGTCGCCATATTATGGGAGTGTACGTGCTCCCCTTCGGCAATATCCTGTGTTGCGTGACCGATGGGATTGCCATACTTGATCACATTTTCCCCATTGCGGATCAGGCGGGTAGCATATTTATGTCCGTTATTCAAATCCACAGAAACGTTGTCATCTTTATGGAGCAACATGCTATTCCACCTCCCCGGCAAAAAATAATGTATGCTATTATGATAATCAATTTTACACCGGATATCCTTAATAAAATTGACAGTACCCCATAAAAATCTTGATTTTATTGATCTTAAATGGTATGCTAATAACCGGGTGATATAAATGACAGAAGACCTTTCTTTTTCCTGCCAGGTGCGTATCGACAAGGGTATAAACCCTGTTCGTGACGATTATCACAAGACCTTTGAAGTGTATTATCTGCTCAAAGGCACTTGCTGGTACTTTATTGGCAACAAATCTTACCGGCTTACTGCCGGTGACGTTGCGCTGATCCCTCCCGGTGTGATCCACGGCACCAGCTACGAAACCCCCACTTCCTCCCGGGTGTTATTCAACTGCCCGGAATCCTATCTTCCCGCCTCCGTCCGGGAGCAAATCCTGCAAACCCCTTATTTCCCCTATTCCCAGGCCACCCGGGATCAGGTGGAGGATATCTTTCAGGTGATTCAGGCAGAATACCGGGAGCAGAATAGCTTTTGGCAGGATGTGGTGCGGGCAAAGGTGGCAGAGCTTTTTGTGCTCATCGCCCGTCACGGCAGAGCCGCTTTATCCCAAAAGCAGGAAAGTCCCATCGTGGAAAAGGCTGCCGGCTATATTAAGCAGCATTATATGGACCCGGTGACCCTGCAAGCTGTAGCGGAGCACTGCTATGTGAGCCGTGAGCATCTTTCCCGGATCTTTAAAAAAGAGACCGGCTTCGGCTTCAGCGAATACCTGAACCTGTTCCGTATGCAAAAAGCCCATACCCTTTTGGAAGATGATCCCCATTGCCAGGTCGCCCAGGTGGCCGCCCAATGTGGCTTTAACGACAGTAACTATTTTTCCAAGCAATACAAAAAGCACTTCGGCATCGCCCCTACAAAAACAAAGAAAGCAAACAAATAGGGGCGAACTGTGTTCGCCCCTTCTATCGTATAAAAGAAACCCCCAAACCGCCAAATAAAAAAGCCCCAAATCATCAAAAATATTTTGACGGTTTGGGGGTTTAATGACCCGGGTTCAGTGAAGCCCCAAAGACAAGCAAAACGAGCCTGTAGGCGTACAAAGGTACGGTAAGGCTCGTTTTGCGCAGTAAGTCAAAATGGCCGGCTTTGCCGGCATATCAACTTATGATAGGCGTATAACCAAATTCTTTGAACATCTACCGTATAAAGAAGCCCCCAAACCGCCACATCATTTTGACGGTTTGGGGGTTTAATGACCCGGGATTAGTACATTCCGCCGCCCTGGGCTGCAGCCGCTGCCATAGCGGCATCAGCTGCGGGATCGGGCTTATCGGCCACCAGAGATTCGGTGGTTAGCACGCAGGATGCGATAGATGCGGCATTCTCCAGGGAGGAGCGGGTGACCTTAGTGGGGTCAACGATGCCGGCAGGAATCATATCCACATACTTTTCGGTGTAAGCATTGTAGCCGAAGCCAACCTTCTTGGAAGAGCGAATCTTCTCGTAGACCACGCTGCCATCCACACCGGCATTCTCAGCGATCTGACGGATGGGAGCCTGCAGAGCGGTGGCAATGATCTTAGCACCGGTCTTCTCGTCACCGGACAAGGTGGCGATCAGCTTTTCAACAGCAGCGATGGCATTGACCTGAGCAGTACCGCCGCCGGCCACGATGCCTTCTTCCACAGCAGCGCGGGTAGCATTCAGAGCATCCTCAACCCGCAGCTTCTTTTCCTTCATAGCAACTTCGGTCTGTGCGCCAACCTTGATAACGGCAACACCGCCGGAAAGCTTTGCCAGACGCTCCTGCAGCTTTTCACGATCGTAATCGGAAGTAGTGGTAGCAATGGAAGCGCGGATCTGGTGAGCGCGAGCCTTAATGTCCTCGGGAGCGCCTACGCCATCAACGATGGTGGTGGTGTCCTTGGTGACCACGACCTGACGGCAGCGACCCAGATCGGTCAATTGAGCCTCGGTCAGCTCCATATTCAGCTGGCTGGAGATCACAGTACCGCCGGTGATGATAGCGATATCCTGCAGCATTTCCTTACGACGGTCGCCAAAGCCGGGAGCCTTGACGCAAACGCAGTTAAAGTTACCACGCAGGCGGTTTACCAGCAGCGTAGCCAGAGCATCGCCCTCTACATCCTCAGCAATGATCATCATCTTCTTGCCGGCCTTAACAACAGGCTCCAGGATGGGCAGGATCTCCTGAATGGAGGAAATCTTCTTATCGGTGATCAGAATGTAGGCGTCATCCAGGACAGCCTCCATCTTGTCGGTATCGGTGACCATGTAGGGGGAGATATAGCCCCGGTCGAACTGCATACCTTCCACAACTTCCAGACCGGTTTCAGCGGTCTTGCTCTCTTCGATGGTGATAACACCCTCGGTGCCCACCTTATCCATAGCCTCAGCGATCAGAGCGCCGATTGACTCGTCACCGGAGGAAACAGTACCAACGCGGGCAATGTCCTCAGAGCCGTTAACAGGAACGGAATGCTCCTTGATAGCAGCCACAGCAGCGGCAACAGCCTTCTCAATGCCCTTACGCATAACCATGGGGTTAGCGCCGGCGGACAGGTTCTTCAGTCCCTCGCGGGTGATAGCCTGGGCCAGCACAGTAGCGGTGGTAGTGCCGTCACCGGCTACATCGTTGGTCTTGGTAGCCACTTCACGGATGAGCTGAGCGCCCATATTCTCAAAGGCATCCTCCAGCTCCACTTCCTTAGCGATGGTCACACCGTCATTGGTGACCAGGGGAGCGCCGAACTTCTTGCCCAGCACCACATTGCGGCCCTTGGGGCCCAGGGTAACCTTAACGGTATCGGCCAGCTGGTCAATACCGGCCTTCAGCTTCTTACGGGCTTCTTCTCCGTAGATAATCATCTTTGCCATAAATTAAGTCCTCCTAAAATCAGTCAGTGACAACAGCCAGAATGTCTTCAACCTTGACGAACTTATAGTCAACGCCATCCAGCTTGATATCGTTGCCCACGAACTGGCCAACAACGACCTTCTCACCGGCTTTGACCGTCATAGTCACATCCTTAGTGCCGGGGCCTGCGGAAACCACTTCATAAATAGCGGGCTTTTCCTTATTGGTGGTGGCCAGAATGATGCCGGAAGAGGTGGTCTCTTCGGTCTCGGCGGCCTTGAGCAGAACATTATCTGCCATGGGTCTGAGCTTCATAGTATATCCTCCATAACTCGGTATTTAGATCGCAGAAATACCTGCGTGTATCTACTTGGTTTAGCACTCATATCGCTTGAGTGCTAACGCTTTTATATCATAGCCTAAGCCTACGGAAAAAGCAAGCCTTTTTTGCGTATTTTTTCCGAATTTTTCCTGAATTTCAAGCCTTACTGGGTCTGCTTCGCATCTGTCATAGTCTTGCCCAGGGAATAATAGAAAATATTATCTCTGGCAGGCTCCAGGCCGGTCAGCTCTCCACGGGTGGTGAAGATGGCATAGTTCTGGAACAGAACAGGACAGAGCAAGCCGTTTTCCATTACATTACTGTGCAAAGTATAATAGTTACCATAGTTATCCAGCGCTTTCAGGCACAGCGCATATGCGCCCACATTGTTCACACCACCATAGCTCAAGTCGCCCCAGGTGGAGAAGAACGGAGAAAGATCCATATTGGGACTTAACCGGGTCTGACCCAAATACAGGTCATATTCCCGCATACGCACCGCATTTTGATAGGCATTGCCCTTTTTCCGGCTGATGGATACATCCAGGCCGCCGGCCTCCAGCATATAAGCGATGGCTTCTGCCGCCCGCACACGCAGGCTATCGTCGGCATTGACCAGCAGCACCACATGGGCATCGGTCATACCTGCATCCGTCACTGCCTGGGCAAACCGCTCCGGGTCATAGGCATAGCGGCTGGCCAAAGCCTTGCTGTAATAAGGGAACTTGGGAGAAGCAGGCAAGGTCGCCACCTGGGCAAATCCACGGTAGGTTTCCGCTGCCAGGGTTTCCCGGTCAATGGCATAGGTGATGGCGGTACGCAGCTCGCCTCGCAATACTCTGCTGTCAATAGAACAGGCAAGGTACAGGAAATTGCCGTTTTCACTGCTCCAAAGCTCATAGTCGCAGCGGGGTGTAGAATACAGGTCAGAGCTGGGATTGGCGCAAACCAGATCCAGGCCGCTATACTGGAAATTATCCTTAATTTGAGTATTATCCGTAGCCTCGATGAGGTTTACTGCAGAGGCGGTCACCGGCAAGGTAGCCTCGCACCACCACTTCGTGCGCCGCAGACGGGTAGTAAGGCCGGAGCTGTCCAGCATATAAGGGCCTGTACCCAAGGGTCTGTCCGCATCCACCTCTTCTTCTTTCACAATGGGGATATCCAGCAAAAGGGGCAGGTTTTCATAGGGCGTGTCCACCTTCACCTGCACGCCCCCATCCTCGGTGACGGTAATATCCGTAATGTGGGTAAACCGACCGGAGTAATATGCACCGGTCCTGGCTCTTTGCAGAGATGCCACCACATCCCGGGCACTGACCCGATTGCCATCAGAAAAAGTGGCATTTTCCAGGTAGAACACATAGATGCGCATATCAGAGGACACCGTATAATTCTTACACAGCATCGGCTCTACATTATAATTCCGGTCTACGGCAAACAGGCCCTGATACAACAGAGAAAACAGCGCCCGGTTGGTATAATCCGTAGTCAAAAGAGGATTCATAGAACGGTTGGGATAATAAGTTAAGGTCAGATCCTGCTGGGCAGGATCAGCAGGGGGCGTAGCCTCCTGACCTTGCGCCGGGGTAGGACTACCGGCCTGGGGCTTTTTGCCGCAGCCGGAAAAGGCTGACAAAAGCAAAACTGCACACAGTATGAACGCTAATATCCGCTTCATTTGTCAGCCTCCTTACATACAATAATTGCGCCCTGTGACCCCCGGTCATTTTTATGATACCGGGCAGACCAAAACCGGTCCGTATCACAGCGGGTACATTCCTGAGAAATTTCAATATGGGTAACGCCCCGCCTTTGCAAGGCATAGGCATTTACTGCTTTTAGGTTTACATAATATTTTTCATTTACCTGGCGAATATATCCAGCCACTTCCTGACCGTAGGTTTCCAAAAGCGCCTGGGGAACATCCCCATCCGTTTCAAAACAGCACTGGCCGATATTCGGGCCAATGGCAGCGCGGATATTCTTCGGGTCTGTTCCAAAGTGCTTAACCATAGCGTCCACCGCGTTGCCCACGATATCCTGGGCCGTACCCTTCCAGCCGGCATGGACCGCGCCCACCGCCCCGGTAACCGGGTCATGGAGCAAAACCGGTGTGCAATCGGCGGTGAATACCACCAAGGCAAGCCCCGGTGTATTGGTCACCAAGCCGTCACAAGGCTCAAATTCCGGCTTAAAAAGGCCTGTGCCGGCATCCGCCGCGGTGACGCAGCGGACGATATCCGTATGGGTCTGCTTGGTCAGCACGCAGTTTTCCACCGTAAAACCAATGGCATTACCCAAAATTTCATAGTTTTCCAGCACATTTTCCCGGCTATCGCCCCGGTGCGTGCCAATATTCATCCCGCCCAGAACGCCCTGGCTCACACCACCCAAACGGGTAGTAAAACCGCGAGGAACGGAAATGTTTTCAGCGGTCAGGAATTGAAGCGCACCGATTTTAATATTTTGCAGCGCCATACTTACCGCTCCAGGCCGGCTGCGATATCCTTATCCCGGCAGCACTTTTTGTATTTCTTGCCGCTGCCGCAGGGGCAGGGATCGTTGGGGCCAACCTTACCGGTGGCACGGACAGGCTGGGATTTCACCGTCTTTTCTCCGGAGGTAGAAGTTTCCTTGGCAACCTTCTGCCGCTTTACCTCCTGGGTAGGCTTCAGCTGCACCAGCATCAGCCGGCGGATGGTCTCTTCCCGGATAGCGGTGATCATAGCCTGGAACATCTCATAGCCTTCCTCTTTGTAAGCGATCACCGGATCGTGCTGGCCGTAGGCTCGCAGACCGATGCCCTGCTTCAAATCGTCCATGGCATCAATGTTATCCATCCAGTATTCATCTACCACCCGGAGCATGATCACCCGCTCCAGCTCCCGCATAACAGCGGGGGTATACTGCTTTTCCTTGGCTTCATACCGCTCAACCGCCAGATCATATACCGCATCGGTCAGTTCTTCGGCAGACACACCCTGAGGCAGCTGGGTTCCCGGCAGGAAATAGATGCCCTGCATACGGCTGCGGATGGCGCTAAGGCCAGCTTCATCTGCTACACCGCCGGCTTCCGCCAAAGCTTCCGATACCGTGGTCTCCACAATACCCCGGAGCATACTGAGCATATTCTCCCGCAGGTCTTCGCCGTCCAGCACCTTCTGCCGCTGGGCATAGATCACCTCACGCTGGGTGTTCATCACATCATCGTATTCCAGAACATTCTTTCTGGAACGGAAGTTCCGGCTTTCCACGCTCTTTTGGGCATTTTCCACCGCGCCGGACAGGATCTTGGCATCGATGGGGGTATCTTCATCCAGGCCCAGCGCATCCATCATACCCATCACCCGGTCAGAAGAGAACAGACGCATCAGGTCATCTTCCAAACTCAGGTAGAAGCGGCTCTCACCGGGGTCGCCCTGACGGCCTGCACGGCCGCGGAGCTGATTGTCGATACGGCGGGATTCGTGGCGCTCTGTGCCGATAATAAACAGACCGCCCACCTGGCGCACCTTGTCCGCTTCCTCCGCCATCTGAGCCTTGTAGGCGGCATAAAGCCGCTCATACTCTGCCCGGATACGAAGAATTTCCGGATCGTTGGTTTCAGAGTAAGCATTTGCTTCCCGCAGGATCTCCTCAGGAATATCCTGCTTGGCAAGCTCAGTCAGCGCCATAGTTTCTGCGTTGCCGCCCAGCACGATATCCGTACCACGGCCTGCCATATTGGTGGCAATGGTCACCGCGCCGAACTTACCGGCCTGGGCAACGATCTGCGCTTCCTGCTCGTGGTTTTTCGCGTTCAGCACATTGTGAGGCACACCGGCCTTTTTCAAAATCTTACTTAAAAATTCGCTCTTTTCAATAGAAACCGTACCCACCAGCACCGGCTGACCCTTTTTGTGGCAGGCGATGACCTGATTTACAATGGCACGGTACTTGCCCGTCACGGTCTTGTACACCACATCGGTGTGATCCTTACGGGCCACAGGGCGGTTGGTGGGGATCTCCACCACATCCAGCCGGTAAATGGAAGCAAATTCCTCCTCTTCCGTCAAAGCAGTACCGGTCATACCGGAAAGCTTGCCGTAAAGACGGAAGAAATTCTGGAAGGTAATGGTGGCCAAAGTCTTGCTCTCGCCTGCCACCTGCACCTTTTCCTTGGCTTCAATGGCCTGGTGCAGTCCCTCGTTATACCCACGGCCAAACATCAGACGGCCGGTAAATTCGTCACCAATAATGATCTGGCCATCCCGGATCACATAGTCGATATCCTTTTTCATCAGGCCTCTTGCACGCATCGCCTGATTGATATGGTGAGAAAGGGTGGCATTTTCCTGATCTGCCAGGTTTTCTACCCCAAAGAACCGCTCCGCCTTGGCGATACCGGAGGCAGTGAGGGAAACGCTGCGGGATTTTTCGTCCACGATATAATCGCAGTCGTAATCATCCTGCACCTGCTTTTCATCGGTCTTGGCAAAGACCTGCTTACGCAAGGTAGCTACAAAGCTGTCTGCCGCCTGATACAGGTGGGAAGAATCCTCACCCTTGCCGGAAATGATCAGGGGTGTGCGAGCCTCGTCGATCAAGATGGAGTCCACCTCGTCCACGATGGCAAAAGCGTGACCCCGCTGCACCAGCTCCTGCTTGTAAATGGCCATATTATCCCGCAGGTAATCAAAGCCCAGCTCATTATTGGTGCAGTAAGTGATATCCGCAGCATAAGCCTCCCGACGCTCGGAAGACTTCATTCCCGGAATCACCAGACCTACGCTCAGGCCCATATAACGGTGGACCTTGCCCATCCACTGGCTGTCACGCTTAGCAAGGTAATCGTTCACGGTAACCACGTGGACACCCTTGCCGGTGAGCGCATTGAGGTAACAGGGCAATACAGCCACCAGGGTCTTACCTTCACCGGTCTTCATTTCCGCAATGCGGCCCTGATGCAAAATGATGCCGCCGATGAGCTGCACCGGATAAGGGCGCATACCCAGCACCCGATCAGCTGCCTCTCTTGCTGCGGCAAAAGCCTCCGGCAGCAGATCATCCAAAGTCTCACCTTCAGCCAGACGAGCCTTAAACTCCGCTGTCTTTCCCTTCAGCTGTTCTTCAGAAAGGGCCTTATATTCTTCTTCCAGAGCCAGGATTTTGTCCACTAACGGCTGGATGCGACGGATTTCCCGCTGACTTCTGGTACCAAAAATTTTCGTAATCAGTCCCATGGCTTTCTCCTTTGCTTGCACAAACACATATTTTTACCATTATAACACAATCCATGGAAAAAATATAGCTTTTTTGTGAATCTTTAGCCATTCCATTTCCAGCGAATGTATATTTATTGACAATTTCCTTTTTATTGCATTATAATGATAATTGCAAATCCAATTAAGGGTATAATAGGAGGTAACTCAATGTTTTGTTCATCTTGCGGTTCTCAAATCTCAGACAAATCCAAATTCTGTCCAGGCTGCGGTAAGGCCTTAGGTACATCCAGCAACACCGCGCCTGAACAACCAGTCATTTCTTCGAATGCATCCCAGCAGGGTATGAATTTTGACTTCTCAACCAACACTGCTTCACCCATCAGAGAAAAGCGCTTCGAATATAAAGTAGTTTCCCAAAAAGATAAATGGCTTTCCGGCAAATTCGATCCCGCAATCCTGGAGCAGGCATTGAACGCATACGCACAGCAAGGTTGGCGTGTGGTCGGCTGTGCTACAGCTGACATCCCCGGTTTCGGCACGGCAAGGCAGGAGTTCTTAACGATTATGGAAAGGGAAGTATAATTCATGGCTTTCGTTACCGTTTATGAAGGGATTATTTTTATCGAGGGTGAGCATCCCAGGGCAAGGAAAGTTGCGTCTGCACAGACCCGCGTGCGCGGCTTTGGCGCACAGTTGCGGAATCTAAATGAGCTAAAAAGTCAAATGGCCACCGCAGCCAGAGCCTATGGATGTAACTGCATTGTAAATTTTAGTTACTATCAAACGACTAAAATATTAGCGATTGACGATGTCGCTCTATGTGGTGACGGCTTTTATGCCCAAATCGCAGAATCAGATTACAAAAGTATTATTTCTCAATTTTAGCAGTTCTCGCACTCATATAAAACCCCGCAGGGCTTTTGACAAGCTCTGCGGGATTTTCTTTCTTTAATTGCCCAAAGGGGCGGTGTCGTCCTGGATAATCAGAAGATCAGAAATGATGGTATTGGAAAGGAGCATACCCTCCGGAGTCAAGTACCATCTGCCGTCATAAGTGCAGGCGGCAAGTCCACGCTTAGCAAACTGCTCTAATTTGCGCTGCAGCGGCGCAAAGGGCATAGTATGGAGCTTTTCATACTCCTTGGGGTCAATACCCATGGTGGTGCGCAGACGCATCATCAGGTATTCGCCTGCCCGCTCCCGAACGGTAATCTGCTGACATTCTTTCAGCACCTGACCGCCCATACGGATGCCCTCCATATAGCCGTGAACATCCCGGACCATGGTAAACCGCTGACCGCCAAAATCAGAGCTTGCATCCGGGCCAAAGCCAAGATATTCACCACCGGTCCAGTATTTCAGATTATGCCGGGAGACCTGACCCTTACGGCAGAAATTGGAGATCTCATACTGCCGGTAGCCTTGCTGGGAAAGCAGTTCCACCGCCCCCAAATACATATCCGCCTGGGTATCGTCATCGGCCAAATTATAAAAATCCTTATAATTATAAAGAGGCGTGTTTTCCTCCACCTTCAGGCCGTAGCAGCTGATGTGTTCCGGCTTCAGGGAAAGAACGTTGCGCAGCGTTTTCAGCCAATCGTTCACCGTCTGTCCCGGCAGACCGAACATCAGATCCACTGACAGATTGCGAAAACCCCGCCTGCGGATCAGCTTTACCGCCTGCACCGCCTGCTGATAAGTATGCACCCGGCCCAAGGTTTTCAGGATGTTATCGTCATCGCACTGGATACCCAGGCTCACCCGGTTAAAGCCTTCGCTGCGCAGCCGGCGCAAAAGCTTATCCGTAATAGAATCCGGATTTGCTTCAAAGGTGATCTCCGCGTCAGGGCTTACATCAAAGCTCTTGCGGATAGCATTCAGGATGGCCGTCATACCGTCTGCGCCAAAAAAGCTGGGTGTGCCGCCGCCAAAATACACCGTATCCACCAGGTAATCCGGCGCAAGAGGGCCTGCCTCCCGGATATGAGCGCACACCGCCCCCAGGTAGCCGTCCATCAGCCGGTCGTCCTTTTCACTCAAAGAGTAAAAATCACAGTACTGGCACTTACTCTTGCAAAAAGGCACATGCACATAAATGCCCAAAGGTGTCTTATTTTTCCGTTGTCTTAAAGCCATAAAAACCTCGTGTTAATTGACAGTTGATAATTGAAAATTGACAATTAAGGTATACTACTGTTTCGATGATCTTATTATCGCTGTCAACATCTTTTCCAATTCCCGACATTCTACAATAAGTGGTTGAAACTCCTCATCAGCAACATAACTCGTTTCATTGAGAAGACGAAGCCAGTAATCCGTCTCACAGGCCTCTTTCAATGCTATGCTGAGCTTTGATACGAAATCCGCTCTGCTTTGCGCCTGTTGTGCCTCGATAATGTTAGCGCCAACACTTGTACCACACCGCAATAGCTGCCGGGACATAACATATTCTTTTTTACCATTAGAAAGAACTTTATGCAGCTCTACAATCTTCACAGCAAAACGAAAGCTCTTTCCTACAATAACATTTCTCATAAAAGCACCATAACTCTTGGGCAAGACTAACGTTTCTGACAATTGTCAACTGTCAACTTTCAATTGTCAATTACCATTAGTCCTCATCTAATTTCAAAACTGCCATAAAGGCTTCGGAAGGAACAGAAACAGTACCAAAGGTACGCATCCGCTTCTTGCCTTCCTTCTGCTTTTCCAGCAGTTTCTTCTTACGGGTAATATCACCGCCGTAGCACTTGGCCAAAACATCCTTACGCAGGGCCTTAATGGTCTCACGGGCAATGATCTTGCCACCAATAGCAGCCTGCACCGGGATCTCAAACTGGGCTCTGGGGATATTCTCCTTCAGCTTTTCGCAGATCTTCCGGGCCCGGGGATAAGCGTTATCTGCAAACAGAATGAAGCTGAGTGCATCCACGATATCGCCATTGAGCAGGATATCCAGCTTTACCAGCCGGCTGGGCCGGTAGCCGATAAGCTCATAGTCCAGCGAGCCATAGCCGCGGGTACGGGATTTTAAAGCATCGAAGAAATCGTAAATGATTTCGTTCAGGGGCATTTCATAGTGCAGCTCCACCCGGTTGGCATCCAAATATACCATATCCTTAAATTCACCACGGCGGGAAGTGGCCAAGTCCATAATATTGCCCACATATTCCTGGGGCGCCATCAGATTTACCTTTACAAAAGGCTCTTCTGCCAGCTGGATATCCATAGGATCGGGGTAATCCAGAGGGTTATCCACCATCAGCACCGTGCCGTCATTTTTGGTGACCCGGTAGCTAACGTTGGGGGCGGTGGTGATCAGGTCCAGATTATACTCCCGTTCCAGACGCTCCTGAATGATCTCCATATCCAGAAGACCCAGGAAGCCGCAGCGGAAGCCAAAGCCCAAAGCGATGGAGCTTTCCAGCTCGTAGGACATAGATGCATCGTTCAGCTTCAGCTTTTCCAAGGCCTCCCGCAGATCCTGATATTTTGCGCCGTCAGCAGGATACACACCGGAATAAACCATAGGCTGCACCTGCCGGTAGCCGGGCAGCGGCTCATCTGCAGGATTTTCCACCGTAGTAATGGTGTCGCCCACCTGGGTATCAGCAACATTTTTGATAGACGCAGTAATATAACCTACCTCGCCTGCGCCCAAAGCGTCCTTGGGAGTCAGACCCAGGGGATTCATTGTGCCCACTTCCAC
The DNA here is from genome assembly GCA_045659205.1 of Faecousia sp. Classification (GTDB taxonomy): domain Bacteria; phylum Bacillota; class Clostridia; order Oscillospirales; family Oscillospiraceae; genus Faecousia. Next base: position 1,880 of record JAZOWK010000034.1, on the reverse strand, counting down.
TACCTTGTACACCGCGCCGGTGGCCATCATCTTAATATCCATACCCGCCCGGATCGTGCCTTCCTTGATACGGGTATACACGATAACACCCCGGTAGGAATCGTACTGGCTGTCGAAAATAAGAGCCTGCAAAGGCCCATTCCGGTTGCCCTTGGGGGCAGGTACATCCCGGACGATCATTTCCAGTACGCTGTGAATGTTAATGCCGTTTTTGGCAGAGATCTCCGGAGCATCCTCCGCAGGAACGCAGATAATATCCTCGATCTCCTGCTTGACCTCCATAGGTCTTGCCGAGGGCAGATCGATCTTATTAATCACCGGCAGCACTTCCAGGCCTGCATCGGTAGCCAGAAAAGTATTTGCCAAGGTCTGAGCCTCCAGGCCCTGGCTGGCATCCACTACCAGCACCGCGCCCTCGCAGGCAGCCAGACTGCGGCTGACTTCGTAATTAAAGTCCACATGGCCCGGAGTATCGATCAGGTTCAGCGCGTAAGTTTCCCCGTCGTCAGCGTGATAGGTCAGCTGCACAGCGGTAGCCTTAATGGTAATACCCCGCTCCCGCTCCAAATCCATAGAGTCCAGTATTTGATTTTCCATATCCCGGTGATCCACCGCATTACATTCCTCCAGCAGCCGGTCTGCCAGGGTGGACTTGCCGTGGTCAATATGGGCAATTATGGAAAAATTTCTGATTTTAGAAAGCTCTGTCATAAAAGTGCCTCGCTTCGCTGCATTTTTCTTGATTATACCGAATTTTCCCTGAAAAGTAAACCCGTATGTTTATCGGAATAAAGGGGAATACTCCCATTACTGCGACAAAAACCGCCCCAAGACGATTTTTTCAAAAATTTTTCAGGAAAAACCCTTGTCAAACCTTTTAAATCGGGATATAGTCTAACGGAAATACAAAAGACAAAGAGGGATTACGATATGAGCAACAAAAAACCTGCCAAAAGTCAGGAAGAATTGCAGGCTGCTCTGCAGGAGCTGATCGCCCAGGGCCGTAAGGACGGCATGGTGCGTGCAGCTGACCTGAGCGCGCTGCTGGAAAAAATGGATCTTTCCCCTGAAAAGATCGAGGAGATCTACGACCGCTTTGAAGCCATGAACATTCAGGTGCTGGGCGCAGAGCTGGATCTGGACCTGGATGACGATATGGACCTGACCCTGGGCGATGACCTGGGTGACGATCTGGATCTTTCCGGCCTGGATGATGAAGAGCTGGTAGACTCTGTGGATCTGGCAGCGGAGTATTACCTGGACGATCCGGTGCGTATGTACCTGAAGGAGATCGGTCAGATCAGACTGCTGACAGCAGAAGAAGAAGTGGATCTTGCCAAGCGGGTCAGCGAAGGCGACCAGGCTGCCAAGGACAAGCTGACGGAAGCAAACCTTCGTCTGGTGGTGTCCATCGCCAAGAAGTATTCCGGCCGCGGTCTGCACATTCTGGATCTGATCCAGGAAGGCAACACCGGCCTCATTCGGGCAGTTGACAAGTTCGACTATACAAAGGGAAATAAATTCTCTACATATGCCACCTGGTGGATCCGGCAGGCCATCACAAGAGCCATCGCCGACCAAGCGCGTACCATTCGCGTACCGGTGCATATGGTGGAGGTCATCAACAAGGCTACCCGCTGCAACCGGAAACTGGTGCAGGAGCTGGGCCGTGAGCCTACTGTGGAAGAGATCGCCAAGGAGCTGAACCTGCCCGTTGAGAAGATCAACGAGGCAAACCGCACCCCTGCCGATACGCTTTCTCTGGATACCCCTGTTGGTGATGAAGAAGATACCTCCATCGGCTCCTTCGTGGAAGACGATAACACCCCCGGTCCCGCTGATGCCACTTCCAACGCCATGCTGGCTGAAGCCCTGAAGGA
>JAZOWK010000033.1:0-12118 GCA_045659205.1 Faecousia sp. | reverse complement strand
CTATATTGAAAGCAATCTGGATCAGGATATTTCTTTAGCGAACTTGGCCAAGGCCGCAGGGTACTCTCCCTGGTATTCTTACCGGTTGTATCAGAATCTGCTTTATATGACACCAGCCGTCTATATCCGGCGGCTGCGACTATCTAAATCTGCGCTTCGGTTGCGGGTTGAGAAGGTAAAGGTCATTGATGTGGCTTACGATTCCGGTTTTGAAAGTGTGGACGGTTATCAGCGGGCATTTTATAAAGAGTTTGGCTGCAATCCCTATGAATACTCTGTAAACCCCATGCCCATCTATCTATTCAAACCTTACGGCGTAAAATATTCGAAACGAAAGGACAGCAAGGAAATGAACGAAGTAAAAAGCGTGTTTGTTCAGATTGTGGAAAAGCCGACAAGAAAAGTGATCATCAAACGGGGAAAAACCGCAAAGGAATATTTTAAGTATTGCGAAGAGGTGGGCTGCGATGTGTGGGGTCTTCTGTGCAGCATAAAGTCCATTAGCGGTGAGCCGGTGTGTCTTTGGCTCCCGGAACATCTTATCCGGGAAGGTACCAGCGAGTATGTCCAGGGTGTGGAAGTGCCCTTGGATTATGACGGTCAGCTCCCGGAAGGCTTCGATATCATCGAGCTACCCAAATGCAAATATATGATGTTCCAGGGCGAGCCTTTTGCGGAGGAAGATTTTGAAGAAGCCATCCTGCAAATGTGGGAAGCGATCAAAAAGTATAACCCGGAAACTGTCGGCTACTGCTGGGATGACTTAAACCCCCGTATTCAGCTGGAACCCAGAGGAGAAAGAGGATATATCGAACTGCATCCAGTAAAAAGTATTTGACAAATTCCAATTTGTCTAACAGATAGAAACAGCCGCTGACAATTAAGTCGGCGGCTGTTATTTTCGTCATGTTGGGGGCAAAATGTGGTTATTTTGAAAGCAGTATGGCAGTAGTACAAAAGGGGCGAACCGCCCGCAAAGTGTGGTATAAGGTGGTATAAAAACCCTTGCTTTCGCTCCTCAATGAATTGCCTTACGGCGCATTGCGGCGATTCATGATGCTTTGCATCAATTCATCCAGCAACCCATCTCGGTAAAGGTGACTTGATTCCTTTATGCGATTGATATATAATTTAATTAGGCAAATAGTTCGGTAAACTTGAATTTGACAAGGAGGTTATCTATATGAAGAAATTCATAGCGTTCGTTTTGGCGTTGGTCTGTGTGTTGGGTTTAGTCGGATGTTATAATAAACCTAATACACCTAATGCACTGGCAGAAATTGAAGTGGATAGAGTGATTATGCTTCATTCCAGTGATGGGGGTGTCTCCGGGGAAAAAGTTATCATTACAGACAAAGAAACGATATCCGAGCTTGTGGCAAGGCATAACTCCCTGCAAACTAACTCCCTGCAAACGGATAAGCCAAATGAAGTATTTGCAGATGAACAAATGTGGGTCATTTTTTGTCAAAATGATAAACACATAGCTGAATGGTTCATTACTGTCCATGGAGATGATTGGAATAATGCAAGGTTTATTACATACAGCACTATGCTGGATGAGAGACATCAGGTTGTCAAAAATGCGTTTGACTACAATAGGATAGTCGAAATCTTCAATACTGCAACGGGTCAACGAATTCTGATTTGGTAAAGGAGTGTGGTTGCATGAAAAAAGCACTGTGCATAATTTTGATCATATTGATTTGTGCTTTGATTTTTGTGGTCTGTTGCGGCAAGTCTGTGATCGTTTCTATTCGCTATGATAATGGCAATGTTGAATTGGCAGCAGAAGAAGCGTTTTTCCAAGACGAGAATTATGTATATTTCTTTCCCTCGATCAGAAGCGGTTATATTACCGTCACGTATCTAAACGGTGATTCTGAAAACATCCGTTCCGCTCTGGATGCAGGTCGGGCAACTATTGCAGATCTAGACCGTTTTAATATTGCGTATTACACAAAACCTAAAAAATAACTGATACAGCCGCTGGCCGGATGGTCGGCGGCTGTGTTGTTTTGGCCGTATAACAAATTGTTATACGGCATTTGAGAGTTAGGAAAAGGTAAGAGCAAACCGGGGCGGTAGTTGCGCTTGCTTTCCCCGGTGTAACGCGCTATAATTGCATTAAGTGGGTTTGAGAATAAAAGGCCCGGTATGTAACAGAAAAGGAGAAGACCCGATGAAGTATATCAAAAGTGAAAAATACAATACCCCTGAGTTGATGCAAAAGATCATGGGTCCTAATCCGGTAAAATTAGAGGAAGAGCTTTTGACTGGAAACAGGATCAAGGCTGGCGCGGTTGTTTGTGATTTGGGCAGCGGACAGGGCTTGACCAGTGTGTTTTTGGCAAAGGAATACGGATTTAAGGTGTATGCGGCAGATTTGTGGAGCGACCCGGAGGAAAACCGCAGATTTTTTGAAACAATGGGTTTGGGCGAGGAACAAGTCGTTCCGGTTAAAGCGGATGCAACGGATCTGCCCTTTGAAAAAGAATTTTTCGATGCGGTGGTCAGCACGGATTCCTATAATTATTTCGGCCGGGATGCCCACTATCTGGACGAAAAGCTTTTGCCTTTTGTAAAAAGCGGCGGGTATATTTACATAACCGTTCCCGGCATGAAAAAGGATTGTCACGATCATTTGCCCCCGGAGCTTTTGTTGTCCTGGACGCCGGAGCAGCTGGATTATATACACGATGTACACTATTGGTCAAAGATCGTCAGCGCCTGCCAGGGCGCGGAAGTGCTTTGCGTGAAAGAAATGGAGAGTAACGAGGAAGTGTGGCGCGATTGGCTGCAGCAGGAAAATGAATACGCGGTGGGCGACAGAAAGACGATGAACGCCGGCGGCGGAAAGTACCTGAACTTTATTGCCATGGTACTCAGGAAGAAATAAATATCCCATAAGTAGAAGCAGCCGCTGACCATCCGGTCGGCGGCTGCTTTTATGTCAGATGAAACTTGCCGGATACATAACTGCTTGATTTCTGCGGGCGGTGGGAGTATAATTTCTTCATAACCTATATGGGGATCATTACTGAAATATAAAAGGTATCTACAATGGACTACACATTACTAATGGAGCTTGCTTCTAAAATCGGTTGCCATATTGCTATGGGTGGCGCGGAAACATACCGGGTAGAGGAAAGCGTCAATCGGATTCTTACTGCTTATGGGGTGGAATCCAGGGTATATTCTGTTCCGGGTAGTCTGATCATTACGATCCATGTTCCCGGTCAGCCGCCTATGACTCAGCTTTGCCGTATGGAGCGCAAGGGTACGGATTTGGATGCGGTGGAGCAGTATTCCAATTTGGGACGGCGCATCTGCGCCCAAAAGCCGGATCTGGAAACGGCGATGGTATGGGTGAAGGAAACGGAAGGCAAACGCAAGCGGTATAAGTTCCCGGTCGTTTTACTTGGCTATGTTTTGGTTGCCTGGGGCTTCAGTATTTTCTTTGGCGGCGGGTGGATGGACTCTGTCTGCGCGGCTGCCTGCGGTTTGCTGCTGGGTATTGCGGAGCATTTTATGAGCAAACTGCAAACTAATATTTTCTTCAAAAATATTGCTGCCGCGTTTTTGCTGGCATTTTTTGCTTATGGAATGAGCGCGTTGGGATTTGTTCCCAATGTGGATGCTTCTGTGATCGGCACGCTGATGCTTCTTGTACCGGGCGTGTTGTTTACCAACGCAATGCGGGATATTATTTTCGGCGATACCAATTCCGGTGTCAGCCGTGTGGTAGAAGCCTTGCTGATTGCTGTGGCGGTAGCCTTGGGTACGGCGGCTGCGTGGAATTTAAGTATGTATTTGTGGGGATTTCCCCAGCAGGGAAGTGCCATTGCCCACAATGACCTCATTACCTGTTTTGTCAGCTTTGTGGCCTGCGCCGGTTTTGTCATCGTTTTTAATGTACACGGTTACGGCAGCATTCTGTGCGCCCTGGGCGGCGCTATCACCTGGGGCGCATACTGCGTCTGTCTGGCCCTTGGTTGTCAGAGCCTTTTGTGCTGCTTTATTGCCACCTGTGTGGCTGCGGCATTTTCTGAAATTATGGCAAGAGTGCGCAAGTATCCTGCCATCTCCTATTTGGTGATTTCGGTGCTGCCGCTGATTCCCGGCGCCGGTGTTTACTATGCTGCCCAGCAGATGATCCGGGGTGATATGGGATTGGGCGCGGACTATGGCTTTAATACCCTTGCCACCGCCGGTGTGATGGCAGCGGGCATATTGGTGGTCAGCTCTGCTGTTCGTATGTGGTCTGCCCATAAGAAAAACAAAGAAATTCGGGAACAAGTGAAATTATAAGAATACAGCCGCGGGCTTTCCTGCCCGCGGCTGCTTTTATTTCTTTTTGCGGAAGAACATCAGGCCGCCGAAAAGGCAAATGGGGGCGGCGGCAAGGGTGTCCAGCACCGAGTGCTGCTTGATGAGCACCGTGGATGCGGCTACCGACAGGGCAAAGAGCCACAAAATTATCCGGGGCAAAGGTTTGCTAAACGGCTTGGCTGCCCCAAGGCCTAAGGCGATGCCTGCCGCCATAGTCACATGCAAGCTGGGCAGCACATTGGTGGGGGTATCGATAGAATAGATAAAGGCCACCATGCGGGTGCACAGGTCTGTACCTTCTAAGGTTTCCGGGCGGAAACTGATGGCGGTGGGGTAGAGCAAATAGACCACGATGGCTGCGCCGTAGCCCCAAAGGGCATAATAAATATAGCTGCGGTAGGCCTGCCGATCTTTAAAGAAGGTGTAAAGGGGTGTGCCCACCAAACCTACATACCACAGATAATACGGGATGGCCGCGGGCGTCCACAAAGGGACCAGGTCATCCAAAGGGTGGTGGATCAGGTGATAGCTTTCTGCGGTAAACAGCAGCCGGGGCAGAAAAAACAGGGCAAACTGGGACATCCACAATAAAACCAGCAGCAGGTCTATGCAGGTTCTGCGGTCAAGGCGTTTCATCCTATCACTCCTATGATCTGATAAAGTCCGTAAAGGATCAGCAGATGGGCGGGGTAGAAAATGTAGAAAAAGTATTTCATTTTGTATTTGCCCCGACGTTCATTGTAAAGCAGTAGCAGCGGAACGGCTAACAGACAATAGTTTTGGATGTAGAAGCTACTGCGGTTTAATAAGAAAAGACCTATTGTAAAGGTAAGGATATGTAACCACTTATGATCCAGCTTTTTGAAATCGGCGGGGGCATTGTCCGGCATATGGAAGAGGCTTGCAAATACCGGCAGCATTGCGCCCCAAAAGCCGTAATCCATATATACAAAACTGCAAATGAGCCGGGCGATCGCTACGGCTGCAACAAACAATCCGCAGCGCATAAATTTTTCAGGGATGCTGACCTTTGGATCAAACAGGCTCTTTTTGGCATCCTGCAAGCAGAAAGTCATCACCGCGCCTAAAAAGAAGGTGGCCAAAATGCACAGATCCGTATCTCCTGTGCCAATGAGATAGCCTATCTGACAAACTGCAAGGCACAGGAAAAGACCGACAAGATACTTGATTCGGCTGCGGGTATACCGGCAGCCCTCTGCCACCATATAGGCAAAAATGGGCATAGCGAGCCTTCCGATGATCCGCAGAATCATCAGCCGGGGGAAGAACAGCATACCGATGTGATCCACAAGCATAAAGCTTGCCGCCAGCAGCTTGAGGACATTACCGCTTAAAAAACCAGTGATTTTTGTTTTCAGCATAAAATTACTTCAGGATCAGTTTGCCAAAATATTCCGGCAGATGGAAATCGATAACCTCTGCTCCTACATAGTTCCAGGTCAGGTAATGGGGGATGACGGTGGCATCGCCGCATTTATAGAAGTTGGCGGTCATCACCTTGCCGGGCTTTAGGCTGATGCTGGGGGACATGATCTGCATCACCTTTAAAGGAATGGTGACATCTACGCCCCAGCCGTCTTCTGTGCGGAAGGGACTTACCTTTAAAAGCTGCCGCAGCCCATCGTTCAAAAGACGCAGATGCTGATAGCGGTTATAGCCGAAACCGAAGTACAGCGCGCCGTTGGGGTTGGACTCCAGGTTGAAATACCGGCCGTCGGCATCCGGGCTGACGAAAAATTCCAGGCAGCTATCCTCGCAGATGGGGTCGGTATCTCCGTTAAAGCGGCACAGAATGTCCTTTTCTACCGCCTGCAGCCGGGCGTGCAGACCGTTTTCGTTCCAGCAGACCTTGGCCCAGGCTTTGATGTGGGGAACAGCCGTGCCTTGGCAATTATCGATTTGCGTGGCTTCTATCTGCTCCCAGCAGATTTTATCTTCCGGCATATAAATGGCTTCGTAGGTTTTCATAAAAGCGCCTCCTTTTTTCGTAAGTATACCACAGGCATATGGAATTTGCCAGCTTTTTTGTATATTTTCGGCTGATTAGGCAAACAATACCTGCGACACTAAATACAGGAGGAACATTATGAAAGCCAAAAAAATACTTTGCGCGCTTTTGATCCTTTGTGCGGTACTGCCTATGGCCTTGGGCGCGCAGGCTGCAGAAGTGGAAAGCGGCGATGTTTACTGTTTTACTTCCCAGGATTTTTCTGAGGAAGATAATTTGCGTGGTATTTGCATCACGGGTCTGCCTGATCCTGCTGCCGGCACTATGGTGCTGGGCAGTCGGGTATTGCGGGAAGGGGATATCCTTACTGCTGATCAGATCGCCCAAATGACTTTTCTGCCCCTTAAGACCCAGGAGGATGTACAGGCCAGCGTGCAGTATTTGCCCATTTATGAAAACCGGGTGGAGCGGGAAACGGCTATGACGCTGCAGGTTCGCGGCAAAACGGATAAAGCGCCGGTGGCGGAGGACTTTTCTGTGGAGACCTATAAAAATTTGCCCAATGAAGGCAAGCTCAAGGTCACAGACCCGGAGGGGCAGCAGCTTACCTTTACGGTGCTGCGTAAGCCGAAGCGGGGCGAAGTGACCATCCACGAAGATGGCAGCTTTATTTATACTCCCAAGAAGAATAAGGTGGGTGTGGATTCTTTCACCTATACCGCAACTGACCCTGCCGGCAATGTTTCCAGGGAGGCCACCGTTACGGTGCAGATCTTGAAGCCTACCGATGCCCGGCAGTATACCGACACTGCCGGCACGGATTGCCGGTTTGAAGCAGAGTGGATGCGCAACACCGGTCTGTTTACCGGTGAGAGCATTGGCGGTGAGGCCTGCTTCCGCCCGGAAAAGACCGTCAGCCGGGGAGAATTTTTGACGTTGGTAGTCAAGGCCCTGGAGATCCCTCTGGAAGAGGGGAGCTTCCAGTCTTTGGGTGAGGATGTGCCGCAGTGGTTAAAGCCTTATCTGGCAGCGGCGCTGCGTTCCGGTCTTGTCTCCCAGTGGCCCCAAAATGAGGAGGGCGCGTTGGATACAGACGCGCCTGTTACCGGCGCTGAAGCTGCGGTAATGGTGCAAAGCGCCCTGGATCTGCAGCTATCGGACGGCGCGCTGGAGACCTTTGCGGATGAAGATGCCCCGGATTGGGCGGTAGAATCCCTGGCGGTGATGGCCCAGCACGGTATTTTTGTTACCGGAACAGAAAATCTGACCCGAGCCGATGTGGCAAAAATGCTTTATCAGGTCAGCCGCCTGGCCACCACCGCTCCGGGACTTAAAGTGTTTTGGTAATTGAAAATTGACAGTTGACAGTTGATAATTATTATGTCGGCTTTGCTGACAGTTTAAATTATCGCAATTATTAAAGCCCCAAAACGACTTTCACCGTTTTGGGGCTTTTATGACCTCGTTAAGTGTTCTTCATTACTACAGAGCCGACGCACTCGCTGACGTGTTCGCAGGCATCTGCGCAGGCTTCCATACAGTTATAGATATCCCGCCAGGACACGGTGAGCAGCACATCGGCGGATGCATCGGTAAGGGCACGCATGGAGGTTAAATACAACCGGTCGCACTCTTCTTCCACATCGTTAATTTTCACGATCAGCTCGTGGATGGATTTAGACTTTTTGAAGTGTTCAAATTTGCTCATAAGCTGGCACAGTAGATCGCAGAAGTGGACGATCTTTTTGGCAAATTCGATGGCGGTAGGATGGATGGTGGGGATGTTGTAGATGTAGAACATTTGCAGGATCTCTTCGATATCGTCGGTCACATCGTCCAACTTGTGGCTGAGCATATCCAGGTCTTCCCGGTCAACGGGGGTGACGAAAGCCTTTGCCAGAGCTTCACGCATTTCGTGCTTTTTTACGTCTGCTCGGTGCTCGATGCTATGCATCTGCTCCAGCATATTTTTAATGCCAGCAGGCTCATAATTTTCAAGACAATTTACAAGGTATTCGGCAGCTTCCTTGGACAGGGCGGCGCTTGCAGCAAAATTTTCAAAATAGAATTTATCACCTTTAGCCATTGTAACAGTTCCTTTCTTAAGTGAATAAAAGCATAAACAGTTTTGTCATTAAAAAGCCTACGAAACCGCAGCCGGGAAAAGTGAGCACCCAGGTAAGCACCATTTCTTTTACCACACCGAAGTTGATGGCGGAAACCCGCTTGACTGCGCCTACGCCCATAATGGAAGTGGTTTTTGCGTGGGTGGTAGATACCGGCAGGCTGAATACGGAGCAGAATAACAGGGAAATGGCGGCGGCGATATCTGCCGAGAAACCCTGATATTTTTCCAGCTTTACCATATCCATACCCACGGATTTGATGATTTTCTTGCCGCCCATAGCCGTGCCTGCTGCCATAACAACGGAGCAGACTATCATCAGCCACATATAATCCTGGGCGATATTGATGTCACTGGGTAGGCCCTGGCCTTGGGACATATATACACAAAGCAGGATCACACCCATAAATTTTTGACCGTCCTGTGCGCCGTGCATAAAGGCCATGGAAGCTGCACCCACGATCTGCGCACCCCGGAAAAAGGGCTCTGTTTTGGGCCGGTTTGCGTGGTAGAACAAAACTGTGACCAGCTTACACACGATCCAGCCTAAGCCAAAGCCAAGGGCAACGGAAATGCCGATGCCGTAAACCACTTTGACCCACTCATTTCCGTTGACACCGGCAAAGCTGCCGTGCAAAGCGATGGCACTGCCGGTAAGACCTGCGATGAGTGCGTGGCTCTCGCTGGTAGGGATACCGAAGACCCAGGCTAAAGTTGCCCAAAGGACGATGGCAAACAGCGCGGCGCTCAGAGCAATAATGGCAAGGTCTGCATTTGCGCCGAAATCCACCATTTTCGTAATGGTCTCTGCCACGGTGGCGTTGATGAGGGTCATCACGAATACACCCAGGAAGTTAAATACCGCTGCCATTAAAATGGCGGCTCTGGGGGACATGCACCGGGTAACAACGCAGGTGGCAATAGCATTGGGGGCATCTGTCCAGCCGTTTACTAGGATAACGCCAAGAGTCAGCGTTACGGCGATAAACAGCAGGGGATTGGCCACCATCTGATTCCAAAAAGCGATGATCGAATCCATAAATTACCTTTCCTTGCAGGTTATTTTTTCCATGTAATTATATCATATTTTCGTGTTTCGTCAATGGATTTTATTTCTTGACAGGTTGACTGCTTGATGGCATAATGTTAGTTGGTGAAATTTGGCGCAAAGAAGGGAGAATGCATATGCTGACACCTGAAGAAATTATGAGGTTGCTTCAAAGCCTGATTTGGCTGCTGGCCGGCGTGGGTATTTTTATCGTCGGTATGAACTTCTTGAGTGATGCGTTGGAAAAGAGCGCAGGCTCCGGTATGAAGCGGCTGCTGGAAAGAATCAGCAATAACCGCTTTTCCGGCGTTGGAATCGGCGCCGGTGTGACGGCTATTATCCAAAGCTCTTCTGCTACCTCCGTTATGGTCATCGGCCTTGTGAATGCCGGCGTTATGACCCTGATGCAGGCTACTCCCATTATTATGGGCGCCAACATCGGTACTACCATTACCGGTGTGCTGGTGGCACTTAAGAATGACTATTTTGATATGGCTATGTATCTGCTGGCCTTTGCCGGTGTGATGATGGGCTTTGTGAAGAAGGAAAAGGTAAAGCTGCTGGGCAGCCTTTTCTGTGGCTTGGGTCTGATCTTTGTGGGATTGGAAATTATGAGCAGCGAGGAAGCCTTCGGCAATCCCCTTGTGGAAGGTATGTTTGCCGGCATCTTTGAAGTGATCGACTTCCCCCTGCTGCTGATCCTGGTAGGCGCGATCTTTACCGCCCTGATCCAGAGCTCCTCTGCTGCTACCGGTGTTGTCATCACTATGGTAGGCACCGGGGTGCTGCCCCTGGATCTTGCGCTGTTTATCATTTTGGGCGCTAACATCGGTACTTGTGTGACCGCGCTGCTGGCATCTTTGGGCGCAAGCGCCAATTCCAAGCGGGTGGCTCTGATTCACTTTACTTTTAATGTGATCGGCACGGTGGCATTTACCGCCGTTATCTGGCTGCTCCGTGAGCCGGTTGTGAATATGCTGGTGAGCATGTTCCCCGGAAATGATCCTATGTCTTTGCAGATGCGGGTATCTGCATTCCACGTGGTATTTAATGTGACCACCACTTTGCTACTGCTGCCCTTTGTAAAGCAGCTGGTGGATTATTCCTGCAAGGTTATTCGGGATAAAAAGGAGCCCAAGCCCAGTCTGACGCTGAAGTTTGTGGACGACTTACTGCTGGCTACCCCTCCTGTTGCTTTGATGCAGGTGAAAAAAGAGATCGATTATATGATCTGCCTTGCAGAGGAAAATACCCGGCTGTCTATGCTGGCACTGCAGACCGGCACCAATGAGAACGAGGCAAAGATCAACGAAAACGAAGAAATCATCAACTTTACCAATAAGAACTTGACCGGATTCCTGATCCAGCTGTCCTCTGCCCAGATTAGTGCCTATGATGAGGCTACCATCGGCGCTTACTTCCATGTTCTTAACGACTTGGAGCGTATCGGTGACCACGCTGTGAACTTTTACGAGATCGGTGTGGAGATGGCAGGCAAGAAGCTATCTTTCTCTGAAAAGGCTCTTAATGGTATCGGTACGATGCAGGATAATGTGATGCAGATGTTCGATGTTGCCAAGGAGATCTTCGAAAACCTGGACAAGGAACAGCTGCCCAAGCTGGACACTCTGGAAGATGGCGTGGACGGCAAGAAGAAGGATCTGATCGCCAGCCACTTTGCCCGCCTTGCTGAAGGCAACTGCAGCGTGGATGTGAGCCCCTACTATTCCTCCGTCATCGTGGGTCTGGAGCGTGTGGCTGACCACCTTGTAAATGTTGGCTACAGTATCGTAAACCCCACCGGTTCTCAAAGCGAAGAATAGTAACATGCCTTATATAACAAAAAGCCGCTGCATCGCGGCTTTTTTGTTATATAAGCTCGATATAGATCCTGCGGATCTTCGGTATTTCCCTTTGGGAATCGATATGTGCTGCGCACTCGATATGTTTGCTTCGCAAACGAGGATCTATATCATATCGAAGGCGTATAGCCTATATCGAATTTACCGGAGGTAAATATATCGAGCTTTGTTTACAAAGTATATCGACAGGAAAGCCGCTGCGATGCAGCAGCTTTTCTTTTTTATTCCTGATTTCTCTTTTTCATCAGTTGGCGCATACGCAGTGCGTGATCCAGTTCCCGCTTGCGGATACGCAGGCTCTTGGGGGTGCATTCCAAAAGCTCGTCATCTGCCAAAAATTCCAGGCATTGCTCCAGAGAGAAGATCTTGGGGGTTACCAGCCGGAGGGCTTCGTCAGAGCCGGAGGCGCGCATATTGGTCAGCTGCTTTTTCTTGCAGACATTTACGGTCATATCCTCGTTGCGGCTGCAGATGCCAACCACCATACCGGCATATACCGGTGTGCCTGCGCCGATGAACAGGGCGCCCCGCTCCTGGGCATTGTATAGACCATAGGAGCAGGCATCGCCGGTTTCAAAGGCGATCAGAGAACCGGTGAGCCGGCGCTCGATCACACCCTTCATAGGTGCGTAGGTTTCCAGCACGCTGGACATAATGCCCTCGCCCCGGGTATCGGTCAAAAATTCGCTGCGGTAGCCGAACAGACCGCGGGAGGGAACCAGGAATTCCAGACGGTAACGGTTGCCCATGGGAGTCATGCCAAGCAGGTCGCCCTTGCGGCG
>JAZOWK010000032.1:0-89589 GCA_045659205.1 Faecousia sp. | reverse complement strand
GGAGAGAAACGAACCCAAACATCACCGAACTGGCCGGAACCGCCAGTCTGCTTCTTATGACGGCCGTGGGCCTCAACGGTCTTCTTGATCTTCTCACGGAAGGCCACCTTTGCAGGGCTCAATTCTGCATCCACACCGAAGCGGCTCTTCAGCTTGGACACCAGCACATCCAGGTGCTGATCGCCGGCGCCGGAGAGAACCATCTGACGGGTCTCGGCGTTGTTCACAACGGTGAAGGAGGGATCTTCCTCGTTGAGTCTTGTCAGACCTGCGGCAACCTTTTCCTCCTGGCCCTTTGCCTTGGGGCTAATCGCCTGGGAGTAGCAGGGCTGTGCATAGGGGATCTGCTTCAGGGAGACCACCTTACGGGGGTCACACAGGGTATCGCCGGTCTTGACCTTATCCATCTTGCCTATGGCGCCGATGTCACCGCAGGTCAGCTGCTTCACTTCGGTAGCCTTCTTGCCGCACATAGCGTACAGACGGCCCAGCTTTTCGGTCTCACCGGTACGGGCATTGACCAAAGTGGTGTCAGAGGTGATGTCACCGGACAAAACCTTCACGAAGGAGTACTTGCCGTACTGATCGGAAACGGTCTTAAATACGAAAGCAGAGGGAACACCGCCGGGAGATACCACGAACTCCTCAGTCGTGCCGTCAGCCTTGGTAGCCTTGTGATAGTTACCCTCAATGGGGTTGGGCAGCAGGTCAACGATATGGTCCATGAGCATCAGGCTGCCCAGGCAGTTAACACCGGAGCCGCACAGCACAGGGAACAAGGTGCGATCCAGAACGCCCTTGTGCATACCCTTGATCATTTCAGCGTAAGTAAAGTCCTCACCGCCGAAGAACTTATCCATAAATTCCTCGCTGGTCTCGGCAACGGATTCCTTCAGCGCATCGTTAAACTCGGTGATCACATCTTCCTTGCCTTCGGGTACATCGATCTCAACCCGCTTCAGGTTCTGCATCTCATAGGCGCGCTTGTTGAGCACATCGATGATGCCGGTAACCTTCTTGGCGCCATCCCAAATGGGAACGACCACAGGAGCGATCTTATTGCCATAGCGCTCACGCAGAGCGTTAAAGGTAGCGTTATAATCGGAGTTATCCTCGTCTACCTTGGAGATGTAAATGAAGCAGGGCATATTCCGGTCAGCACAGTACTTCCATGCCTTTTCCAGACCTACAGTAATGCCGTCCTTGGCAGAGCACACGATGATGGCAGCATCAGCAGCCCGCAGAGCTTCCACAACAGCGCCGGAAAAATCGAATGCGCCGGGAGTATCCAGCAGGTTAATCTTAACGCCCTTATATTCCAAAGGCACAACAGCGGTGGAAATAGAAATATTACGGCGGACCTCCTCCGGGTCATAGTCGCACACCGTGTTACCGTCGGCATTTTTGCCCATACGGTCGATGGCGCCGGTCATATACAGCAGGCTTTCTGCAAGGGCGGTCTTACCGCTGCCGCTGTGGCCCAGAAGGCAGACGTTCCGGATAGAATTTGCTACATACATGGTTGTCAATCTCCTTTCGGGAAGGGACGTTCCCCTCCTCTTGCTTTGGCTTTGGGTGCTTTGCACCACGATGAGCTTATTATACACGAAGGCCCGGTGAATTTCAATGCTTTTTTTGGCACATTTGCAAAAGGCAGCCGCAATAACTGGGTCGCTAAAGGGCAAAATGTACAAAAATGTGGCAAAAACAGGGTAAAACGGGGAAAACAGCCTGTCTTTGGCAGAAAAACATTTGTGCTTGCGCCGTGCTTTTTCTGTAAAAAAACCTGTCATCTTTTCAGATGACAGGCATTTTTTATTTGGTATATGTCAGACAAATCCAGCCGCTGGAGATTCTGCCCCAGGTTTGACCAGCCACAGTGGTCTGCTCCAGGATCTCCACCTGGGCGCCGCTGTACAGGTAACCCACGATCACATTGCCGGTGCCTGCGCCCTTACGGACAAGCAGACAATCTGCTGTGACGGTGCGAATGACCTTGGTAGGCTGAGAAGTGGCATCCAGCTGCACATAGCCCATGCTGATCCAGCCCTTGTCGGTCCGTCCCCAGGTGCCGCTGCCGGTGTCTTTCTGCTCCAAAATGGTCACCTTGGTATTGCCGGCATAGTAACCGACAACCGCATTGGAAGTACCCGGGCCGCTGCGGATGCACAGGTAATCGCTTACCTTGACCGTTCCGGTCACAGCCGCAGGCTTGGGAGCCTCGGTGGGTGCTTGTGTGGGAGCTTGGGTAGGCGCGTTGGTGGGAGGCTCAGTAGGCTTTTCCACCGCGGGCGTATCCAGCTGCACATAGCTCAAGCTGATCCAGCCCTTGCTGATCCGACCCCAGGTCATATGACCTACGGTGCGCTGCTCCAGGATCTCCACCCGTGTATTGGGCTTCAGATAATCCACCACCGTGTAACCGGTGCTGGGGCCGCTGCGTACGCACAGATAGTCGTTAACCTTTACCGTACCCATCACTGTTGCAGGCTTGGGAGGCTCGGTGGGTGCAGGAGTAGGTGCTTGGGTGGGCGCTTGGGTAGGAGGCTCGGTAGGTGCGGGAGTAGGCGCTTGGGTAGGTGCTTCCGTGGGAGGCTCGGTGGGGGTATTCTGTACAGGAGGATACTGCTGGGCATAGGCCTTATCAAAGTCCGTATACTGCAGGCAGATCCAGCCACCGTCATATTCACCCCAAGTGTAGCCGCTGCCCTCTGCAGTACGCAGAATGGTCAGCTTATCGCCATACCAGGCAAAGCCGACAACACCATAACCGGTGCCGGGGCCTTTACGCAGGTTAACACCGTTTCCGGTAACTTTAACATTCACAGGGCCTTTTAAGTTGCTGTCCGGCTCTGCGGGAGGCTCGGTGGGAGCTTCGGTAGGAGCTTCCGTGGGAGCTTCAGTGGGAGCTTCGGTAGGTGCTTCGGTAGGTGCTTCAGTAGGTGCTTCCGTAGGAGCTTCTGTGGGAGCTTCGGTAGGTGCTTCCGTAGGATCTTCAGACTCGGCAGGATACTGCTCTGCATAAGCCTGATCAAAGTTTGTATACTGCAGGCAGACCCAACCACGGTCAAATCTACCCCAGGTATAGCTGCCGCCGACAGCCGTTCTTTCGATCACCAGCTGCTCGCCGTAATATACGCCGCCAACCGCGCCGTAATTCGTGCCGGGGCCGCTGCGGACATTTACCCAGTCACCGGTGACCTTAACAGTCACAGGACCTTCCAGGTTGCTCTCTTCCTGAGAGCCGTCGCCCCAATGGGCATACAAGGTGCGGTTCTTAACCGCTCTTGTAAGGGTTTCTACCTTTTCACCGCCAACAGCTTCTGTATACCAGCCGGCAAATACATCCGGGCCGTTATAGGCAGTAGTCAGAGGAGGGCCGTTCAGATCTGCGTCATAACCCTGTACACGGTTGCTGACGCTGCCGCCGTTACCGTTAAAATAAACATAACCGTAATTTTCCGGGGCATACATATTGTAAACACCGTTAAGGTACATATTGGCTTCGCAAAGGCGGCGGCGCAAGAGGCCGGGCTGTATATCGCCGGCAACACACCACAGGCTGAATGCCCGGATCAATTCGTTACCGGTAGCGCCTGTTGCAATGGCCTGATGGAAAGTACCGCCGGTTTCCGTCATCCAGGCAACACCTACATTGAAAGAAAAGCTGATGAGCGCGTCAAACTGATGCTGATTCAGCTTCAGGTTATAGCGATTGATTATGTAGGTCTTCAGGTACCGCTCAAAGCTGACCGTATAGTTTTTCAGCAAAACAATGGCTTCTGCCTCAGTAATGCCGTAAATGCGATAATGCTCCAGCATATCATCCGGGCAACGGGTGCCATAACCTACAGTATACTGACCATAGTCATAAACAGGATATTTACAAAAGCCCTCATTGCTGATAATGAATGCAAGCGCGGCATCGGAAAAATGCAGCTCGCTGGGGGCAATTGGTGCCTCCGGCTCTTCGCTCTCGGTAGGTGCTTCCGTAGGCGCTTCCGTGGGAGCCTCGGTAGGGGCTTCGGTAGGCGCCTCGGTGGGGGCCTCCGTTTCCGTAGTGATAGCAGGATCATTTCCCGCTTCGGAAGGTTCGTTTTCCGCCCGGACGGTCAGGGCTACAGGGAAAAACAAACTTAAAGCCATAACCAGCGCCAGCATATATGCGGCAAGTCGTTTCATGGTCGGAAAGCTCCTTTCTAAAAGAATATTTTGCCCCATTATATCAGCTTTTATCTGTAAAAGCAATACCCTTTTTCAGAAAAATTACACAATTGTTACTTTTAATGATGGCAAAATGTTCCATTTTTTGCCGTTTTTTGTAGAAATATGCATATTTTTACCATATATTGTGGTTATTGGTAACAACGTGTCATATATATAGTGCCATAGCAAAACCGCAGCCATTGCATTTTGTGTAAAAATATGTTACAGTAGCAACATAAAGACGCAAGGAGGTGCGGTATGGATCAAAAAAAGGCGATGATCGCCATGAGCGGCGGTGTAGACAGCTCTGTGGCTGCATTTTTAATGCAAAAAGAAGGCTTTGATTGCTGCGGTGGCACGCTCTTTTTGTGCGACGAAGCCCTCACCGGAACCCCCACCCCCTCCCCCGCTGACGATGCCCGCGCCGTTGCCGAAAGGTTAAATATCCCCTTTTATACCTTCGATGCCCGTGAGGAATTCCGGGAATTGGTGGCAGAGCCTTTTGTTGCAGCTTATGAACAGGGTCTGACGCCCAATCCCTGTATTTTCTGTAATCAGCGGATCAAATTCAGCCTCCTTTTGGAAAAGGCCCTTTCCCTGGGTTGCAACCATATCGTCACCGGTCACTATGCCCGCATCCGCCAGGACGAGGCTACCGGCAGATACCTTTTATATAAAGCACCGGACAAAAACAAGGATCAAAGCTATTTCCTGGCAGGCCTTACCCAGCATCAGCTTTTCCATTGCCGTTTCCCCTTGGGAGAGCTTACCAAGGAGCAGGTGCGAAGCATCGCAGAAGAGCAAGGCTTTATCAACGCCCGGAAAAAGGATTCCCAGGATATCTGCTTCATTCCCGGTGGAGATTATGTGGCCTTTATGGAGCGTTACCGGGGAGCTTCTTACCCGGAAGGCCCGTATATAGATGTAAACGGCAAGGAAGTAGGCCGCCACAAGGGCGCGGTGGGTTATACCTTGGGTCAGCGCAAAGGCCTTGGAATCGCTTTGGGCGCGCCGGTATATGTCTGCGGCAAGGATATGCTATCAAACACCGTTACCGTAGGCCCGGAGGAGCAGCTTTTTGCCACCACCGCCATTGCGGACAACTGGAACTTCCTGCCCTTTGAAGCTTTGGATAAACCTATATCCGTTTATGCAAAAGCCCGTTACCGCCACGAGCCCCAACCGGCTACCGTGTACCCCCTGGAAGGCGGCAAAGCTAAAGTGGTATTCGAAACGGCTCAAAGAGCCATCACCCCCGGTCAGGCAATCGTGCTTTACGGCGGGGATATGGTCATCGGCAGCGGCACGATCTTACAAGCAGAAAAATAAGCAGGTCTAAAAAGACCTGCTTAAATTTTTACATTCGGGAAATATTCTGTTACAAAATCCACCTTGTCCACTTTGAAGCTCTTGCTATTTAAATAGGAAAGCTCTCCTGCATCGGTGGTAAAGCAGAAGGTCAGCTTGTAAGAATACAGCGCCTGATAATTCCGGTCGCTCTTTTTATCCAGCTTGCCGTACTTGCCGTCACCCAGCAGCGGATGGCCTGCGTGGGCAAACTGGGCGCGGATCTGGTGCGTTCTGCCGGTGATCAGCTCACATTCCACAAGGCTTAAACCCTTTTCCTTTGCCAACACCTTATAATTGGTCTGACAAGTCTTGGCGCCAGGCTGGGGCTTATCGCTGACAAACACCCGGTTTTTCTTGGCATCCTTAAATAAATAGCCTTTCAAGCTGCCGTTTTCAGGCCTGGGCGCGCCTTCCACGATGGCCAAGTACCGTTTATCCAGTTCCCGATCCTTGATCTTTTGATTCATCACCCGCAAGGCTTCCGCAGTTTTGGCAGCGATCACAATGCCACCGGTATTGCGGTCAATGCGGTTACACAGAGCCGGGGTAAATGCATTTTCTCCCCGGGGACTCCACTGACGGGTCTGGTATAAATATGCCTGAATATGGTCGATCAGGGTTCTGCCGTACTCTGCACCATCGTGGGGATGGACCGCAAGACCCGGCCTTTTATCCACCAGCAGGATATGGTTATCTTCATAAACAATGTTGAGTTTAGGCGCTGCCACCGTCAGGTAAGCATTATCCTCCCGGGGTTTATCGAAAAACTCATCGTTAATATATAATTGTAAGACATCTCCGGTTTGAAGCCGGGTATCCCGCTCCGCCCTGCCGCCATTTAACTTAATGCGCTTGATGCGGATATACTTCTGTGCCAGGGATGCAGGCAGCAAAGGCACGGCCTTTGCCAAAAAGCGGTCCAGCCGCTGATTGGCATCATTTGACCCAATCACAAATTCTTTCATTTATACACCCGCCTGCTCATAGTGCCGGTCCATTTGCTCGGTAAATTCCCGGGCGGAATTATAACCCATACGGCGCTGGCGGTTATTCATAGCCGCCACCTCCAAAATCACCGCCAGATTTCTGCCGGGAGTGATGGGAATGGTGTTCATAGGAACGTTTACACCCAAAATCTCCATATGCTGATCCTCAAGGCCCAGCCGGTCATACTCTGCCTGGGTACTCCAGGGAACGATATTCACCACCAGATCGATGGTATTTTCGTGCTTTACCGCACCCATACCGAAAAGCTTTGCCACATTAATAATACCGATGCCCCGCAGCTCCACATAATTGCGGATCAGCTCCGGCGCAGTACCCATCAAAGAGGTTTCAGAGATCTTGCGGATCTCCACCGCATCGTCAGCAATCAGCCGGTGACCACGCTTTAAAAGCTCCACCGCAGTTTCGCTCTTACCCAAGCCGCTTTCGCCGGTAAGCAGCACACCTTCACCGTACACTTCCACCAACACACCGTGACGGGTAATGGAAGGCGCAAGGGCTGCCTTCAGATAAGCGATGATGGCAGATACCACCGTGGAAGTAGCCTCATGTGAGCGCAGGATGGTCACATTATATTTTCTGGCCATTTCCAGACATTCCGGATCAATGGGCAAACCACGGGCCACCAAAAGTGCCGGGAATTTATAAGAGAAGAGCCGGTCAAAGGTCTCCATACGCTCTTCAGAGGACATCTTTTGCAGAAAGCTTGCCTCCACATTACCGATAACCAGCAAACGACGGGGATCAAAGTGATCCATATAGCCTGCCAGCTGCAAGCCGGGACGGGTAATATCCTCCACGCTCAGGCGGATCTTTTCAAAATCCGTAGCCTCATAAACTGTTCCAAGACGGAAAGCATTGACCAAAGTAGAAAGCAATACGCCGTTTTGTTCCATAAAATGCCACCCCTTTTCGGTGTTGTTTGGAAATATTATAACGGCACAAACAGGGAATATCAATAATATTTTGAAAAAACGAAAAAATTTAAGAAAAAACACTTGCATTTTTAAAAGAACTCTGCTATCATATCAAAGCGCCTGTTTTGGGCGCTATTTCAGCGAGCCATCAGCTTGTGCGGATTGGAGGTGCAGTGAATGGCAAAGTGTGATTATTGTGGCAAGGGTGTTACCTTCGGTATCAAGGTTTCCCACTCCCACAGACGTTCCAACCGGGCATGGAAGCCCAACGTGAAGCGGGTCAAGGCCATTGTGGACGGTTCTCCGTGCCATGTGTACGCTTGTACCAGATGCCTCCGTTCCAACAAGGTGGAAAGAGCTGTCTGATAACTTGCTTAAGGGCGACGCTCCATAGCGCAGCATCGGTTTTGAGCGGTCCTTTTCTGCCTAAACTTCACAAAAAAATCCCGAAATGCACCAGCATTCCGGGATTTTTCTTGTTTGTTTATTCAAAAAATTACCACCTCAAAACTGCAGTGCACCTGTAAAGGCTAAAAATTTGTGTCAGGCAAGAAAAAAAGCGCAGGAATCCTTGGTGGATTGCAAGCATTTTTGACGCAGTATGGCGCAAATTAGCACCTTTACAGGCGATGTTGCGCTATGGAGTGTCACCCCCAAGCGGTGCAGTTTTCTGCACCGCTTTTTTATTTTGCCCTCTTCCCTGCTCCACCGTGCATTGTCCATTGACCGGGGCTGCATAATATGGTAAAATATGTTTAATTCACTTTTGGAGGCAGTTTATGCATCTACCGAAGCTTAATTATAAAAAGTGGACCTGGCCGCCCCTGACGCTATCGTTCTGTATTCCCTTTTTGGGGATGCTGATCGTAATGCTCTATAGCGGCTACGCGCCCTTTGGGAATAGCTCTATGTTCAAGTCGGATATGTACCACCAGTACTATCCCTTCTTTTTAGATTTCCGCCGGATGCTTACAAGCGGCGAGAGTATGCTGTACTACTGGGATCTGGGTATGGGCATCGATTATTTAGGTCTTTATGCCTACTATATGGCATCGCCCCTGAATTTTTTGTGTGTTCTCGTGCCGGAAAGCTGGATGCTGCCCCTGTTTGCCCTGTTCCAGCCCCTGAAGCTGGGCCTGGCAGGATTATTCTTCGCCATTTGCCTGAAGGGTCTTTTCGGCAAGAACGACCTGTCCATTTCCCTGTTTGGCGCATTTTATGCATTGTGCGCCTGGGCCCTGGGCTATATGTGGAACATTATGTGGCTGGATGGCTTTGCCCTGCTGCCCCTGGTGGTGCTGGGAACAGTTAAGCTTCTCAAGGATAAAAAGTTCCTGCTTTATACCTTGAGCCTGTTCTTTGCCGTTGTAACCAACTATTATATCGGTCTTTTCGTTTGCGTCTTCGTTGCCTTGAGCTTTTTCTGCTACGAAATTTGCTGCTTTAAGAATTTCAAGCGCTTTTTCCTGGATCTTGGCAAAATCGCGGCATTTTCCCTTATCGCCATCGGCATGACCGCCGTCATCACCCTGCCGGCCTACGCATCCCTGCAAACCACCTACTCCAGCG
The DNA here is from genome assembly GCA_045659205.1 of Faecousia sp. Lineage (GTDB taxonomy): Bacteria > Bacillota > Clostridia > Oscillospirales > Oscillospiraceae > Faecousia. The sequence continues at coordinate 80,542 of JAZOWK010000032.1, read as the reverse complement.
TCAACAAGTTCCCGGAAAGCTTCTCCTTGAACATTCTGGACAAGTCTTACTGGCAGGATGCGGCAAACGCCTGGACTGCTTACAACGCAGCCAAAGAAACCGGCGCAGCAAACCTTGGTCAGTGGCTGGAAGCGGTGGGCAAGTCCATCCTCCCCACCTTGCAGGCTATGAGCCAGGTGGCTGCCAACCGGAACGGTGGTGTAGAGCCCACCTTTGTCACCTTGGGAGATCTTCCCAATTTGTACTGCGGTGTTTTTGCCAATGTGCTTTCCTTCCTGTATCTGTTCTGCCGTCGCATTAAACTTCGGGAAAAGCTTTGCGCGATCTTCCTGCTGGTGTTCTTCAACTTAACCTTCGTGCTGCCCCAGCTGGATTACCTGATGCACGGTATGCACTTCCCCAACTCCATCCCCCACCGCTACAGCTTCCTGTATAGCTTTGTTGTGCTGATTATGGCCTACCGGGCCTGGCAGCACCGGAAAAGCTTCCGGGCGCTGCACTATGTGGGCGCAACGGCCATTGCCCTTATTTATGTGGTGATCTCCGGAAACTACACCAAGTTCTGTAATGCCATTATGGGACAGGGCGATTTCTGGGAAAGCCTGGTCTTCCCCGCCTATAACTTCCTGCTCATCGCCGGCTATATCCTGGTGCTGGCTCTGACCCATGTGACCCAGAGCCGCCCCTATACCAGATTGCAGCGCAAGACTCACTTCCATAGCCTGCGCCTGCGCAGAGCCATGGGCAGCTGGCTGTTCATCGCGGTAATGGGTGCTGAACTCATCTTAAATCTCATTCATTTTAATTCCTATATGTACCCCGGTGTGGGTGTGTCAAACTATCCCAAGGAAGCCGCCTCCACCGCCGCTGTGCTGGATGTAATGCGGCAGCAGGAAGAAGGCGCTGACTTCTACCGCACAGAAGTGACCCATGTGCAGATCCTTAACGACAGCCCCTTAAACGGCTACTCCGGCATCTCCGCCTTTACCAGCTCTGCCAATGTGGTCACCACCAATTATCTGCGAGCATTAGGCTTCAGCGCCCGAGATTACTGGAATCAGTACACCTACCGTTACGCAACACCGGTGGCAAACCTGTTTTTAAATCTTAAATATCTTATTGAGCGCAACAATATACCTGTTGAAAACCCCACATTGTCCATCGTTCAAAAAGAGGGCAATGTAACCTTGCTGAAAAACGATTATTATCTTCCTTTAGGCTTTATGGTAGATCCGGCGCTTTCGCAGCTCGCCCTCATTCCCAACTCTGAAACGGATCACCTGACTTATCAGGAGGCGCTTTTGGAAGCTGCGGCCGGTATGCAATTGGATTTGTGGCACAAGGTCTACGGTGACAATTTAACCATCACCTCTGATAAAGTAAACTTCACCAAGGCCAATCCCCAAACCGGCTTCTGCGACTACGACGCGCCGGATGGCGGCTATGTGAATTACTCCTATACTGCGGACAGAGCCGGTATGTTCTGTGTGAATATGCACTTAGGCAAACGGGCTACCGTCCATGTTTATGTACTGAAAAAGGGCGACCCTGAGTGGACCTTCCTGTACACCGAAGAATATAAGCTCCCCCAGACTATGAGTTGTTACTATGTAGAGCCGGGCGACAAGATCTTCATCAAGATCTCCACCGCCAAGGGTGACGACAGCACCATGCTCCTGCGGGGCGTGATCCTGAACCAGACCGCCTTTGACAACGCTTACAAAAAGCTATCTGCCCATACCATGGACATTACAGAGTTTTCTCACACCCAGGTCACAGGAACGGTGACCTGTGAAGAACCGGGCCTGCTGTACACCTCCATCCCCCAGGACGGAAACTGGAATGTGTATGTAGACGGGCAAAAGAAACCTGTGACCCTCATTGCTGAAGGTATGGTGGGTGTGATGCTCCCGGCAGGCAGCCATCAGGTAACTTTCCGGTATGAGAACAAGGCCTTTACTTGGGGCTGTATCATCAGCATCACAAGCCTTGCTACCCTCGGTGCGCTCTATTATTTAAGCCGCAAACCCAAATACCGCGGCAAGTACGAAAAATAAATTGACCCCCTGATGTAGTGATCTTCCTACATCAGGGGGTGTTATTATGTCTGCACTTATTTGCAGAAACCTATTATTTTTCTTGAAATATATATTTTTACAGTTCTGCCAGATCATTTAAAGATCGCAACACACCATCGTGCAAAACAAGTGCCGTTTTAGCTTGCTCTGCAGTATCATTATCGTGAGTAATCAACAAAATCCCCCGGCCTTTTTTATGCTCATGCCTCAGTAACCGAAAGATAATTTCCCGATTTTTGGCATCCAGGTTTCCGGTGGGCTCATCTGCAAGAATTAGGCAAGGATCCAAAATTAAAGCCCGCGCTATAGCTACCCGCTGCTTTTCACCACCCGAAAGTGTATTTACCCGCTGATTGAGTTGCGCACCAATATCCAGTAGCTCCACCAATTCCTCTAAATCCTGAACTGCATTTTTCCGATTGTAGAGGGTCGGCAGCAGTATATTTTCCCGGCAAGACAAGCTGGGAATTAAATTATAAGACTGGAAAATAAAACCTATATTTTCTTGCCTCAGGCGCGCATAATCCATATGATTGCGGATATGCTCCCCGTTAAAGAAAAATTCGCCTGCATCATATCCTTCAATTAAGCCAAGAATGTTCAGCAAGGTAGATTTGCCTGAACCGGATTTTCCCATAACGGCGATATAGCTGTCATTTGTTACTTCCAGATTGATATCCCGCAAAACCGGTCTGGCATATGATTTCTGCAGATGGGTAATGCAAAGGTCCAAAGGCTTCACCCAAGACCACCGCCTTTAGCAAACTGTGCGTACCCTGCGTCAAAATACTGCCCCTCTGTAATTCCCGTAACACATACATAATCCTGATCGGAGTAGCCGACTTCCACTTCAACTTCCGCAACAAATATGCCGTCGGCAGTCACTTGGCGGACATACCAGGGCTCATTATCACCGGCCACTTTTTGATACACGCAATCCTTTGACAGAACAAGGGCCTGGGAATAGGCATTCCCGGTATAGAGATGCAGCTCTTTAACAGACTGATTCAAAAAGTAGGATTCTGATTCGATCTGCAGGTGGATACGTGTACTGCCGTCGCTGTTGCGGATGGAAGCAGCATAGACCAGCTGGGCAGCCTCTCCGTCATAGGTAGTCAGCTCTTTGGCCAGTTTCAAGGAAAGGAGCGTAGTCTGGGAAACATCACATACCAACACTACAGGATTTGCCTGCTGCACTTTAACAAAGGCATTTGCGCTACTATATGCCTGTATCTGGGATATCAAACCGAAACAGGTGGCAAGAATATTTGATCCTCTGTAAGTCCCCAAAATTTGACCCACCTGAATTTCATCCCCCTCAGATACAAGCCACCGAATTTGAGAGGGTTCCCCCTGTTTTAGCTCTATATATTCATAAGTAAAGGACTGGAAAACACCGGAAAGGCTAATGCTCTCCTCCATATCCCTGCGCTCGGAAGCTACAATCGTGCCAAAGGCTGTTTCAACAAACTTTGGAGGCGTAGGTACAACATACTGCTGCTTTTCCCGGTTCGATATTTCATAAATAAGACCGATAGGGGCAACAAGCAACGCCACAATAATCAGCCAGAATAAACACTTAAATACTTTTGATGCAACTTTCAATGCGGTCGCCCCCTATTCTGATTTTAAATGGTCCACAATTTGGACCTGAGTAGTTTTATAAGCGAAGATCAAACTGAAAACCAATGTCAGTGTTAAACTACAGATGGCAAACATTCCGATGGAATGCGGACTGACCGTCAAGGTAAAAACAAAAGCTTCAAATTCATTTTCAGGAAAATGCTCACAGATGACCTTATAGGTTAGCGCTGCCGTAAGCACCAGCCAAACCGAAATAAGAATATTGGTGAGCATCACCAGTATGCTTTCATAGAGAAACTGCCTTACAATATCACATTTAGACGCACCTATGGCCCTGCGCACGCCTACTTCAAATTTTCTGTCATTGAGCGCATTGGAAAAACTGGAGTACAGGTTGATTCCCAAAAGCACCAACAATGCCACGGTAATTAGCATTTTCAGCCGGATCTCTCCCTGAATCGTTTCCATCGCCCGATCCTGCTCCTGATAGACGGCGTTAATGTTTGTCGTTATTCCAGCAGACCGAATGAGCCCATCTATCTGATCCGGCGTGTGGGAATAGAAAACAACAGTTGGAGAAAACCAGTCCATATCAGGATATGCGGCGCTGTTTAGGTCTGTAGAAGAAAACGCAATCGGCGGAGGCGTTTGGCTGGCAAAATAGACAGTGCCGTTGTCGTGCTCTTTGATATTTAATGGCTCGTCACTTACAAGAAGGCCAACAACCGTAAATTCTCCGGCATAAGGCGAATTTATAAGGCTGCCATCTTCGCCATAGTATAACCCGAGCTGCAGCTGAAAGAGATTATCTTTTTCCGCAAGACCGAAAATAGCATACAAACGCTCGTCCAGAAGGATCTCACCGCTTTTTAGATGATAGTCATAATGCTGTTTACCATCGATCCATACCACCTCCATTTCTTCCTGCCCAGTAGAATAAAGACACCAGGCATGGGAGGGAACACAGATGGCATGAGCGCTGATAGCTTCCAGCATTCGCCCGTCTTCCAACATAAAAAAGCTGTCCTTGCTTCGTACAGAGCCAAAGTATGCGTTTTCAAAATGCACACAGGATTCACTTCCGTAGGTGACAGCCTTCTGTTGCAGTGCGCTTGCAAAAGACCTGTCATTCAGCCGCGAATCATAAACCGTTACAATGTTCCGGTCTTGGCTGAATATTTCTTTATACCGATTGTATGTAGCAGAATCCGACCAAACCAGATACCCCAACAGCAGAGAAAAGGACAGTACGATGGTAACGGATAAAAATGCGTAGCTTTTGAGGTTGCGGCGCACCATTTTCATTCCATGGCGCAGAAAACGAAAGGACCGCTTTTTCATTTGTTTCGCCAACCTTCCGGAATTTCGCTGATCCAGGAAATCTTTTGCATATCGCCGGGAATATAATGGTAGTATTCCCCCACATCTACACCCAAAAAGGCCAGACAATAGGTATCCCATATATTATTGGCACGGGGAAAATTGCAGGGCATTGCAAAAGAACCCGCTTCTCCAGTGGAAACCAACATATAATCCACATAAATGACCGTAGTCATATTCATTTCGTATTCTTTAAATCTTTCGCTGTAAAAATAAACGGACGCACTCACACTGGTATTTGCTTTCATCTGCACAGGTCCGGAACCGTCCCAAAGGAAGTCCATACTGCCGTTTTCAGATGTACTGACAATTTTTGCGCCTAAAACGGTAGCATCCGTCCCGTCGGAACACCGCAGTCCCGTAAGAATGATGTCCTCTGTGGTTTTAAACCGCAGAGCATCGGGCGTGCGCAGATACCCTTGGGCATAGGGACTGTCATCAGAAACTCCCACCACTCCCAGGGAATACAAGGTGATCCCCTTGTGGGTCTGATCTGCTCCCAGCCAATTTTCCTGATGAAAACGCCACTGACCGAATTCCAATCGGTGTGTGTTACCGCCTAAGGTAACATCAATATATTCTACGGTTTCATCCGCATAGAATTTTGGCTCAAATATCAGATTTACTAAGTATGCGCTGTGATCCGCTATGCTCTGAGCAGGTTGCGCAGTATATGCATTAATATATTCCTCACACAAATTGTTATAGGGGATAACATATTCTTCAAAGAGCGTTAAAAAATCCTCCTGTGTTGCCAAATTGCTTTCCACGAGTTTGTTATACGCTGCACTGGCATAACTGGCATCACTTTGCTTTTGCGCCAGAGCCTGCAGATCTACATTCTGCATACATAAATAATGGTAAGGCATCTGCCCATCCGGACCGTAGCTCCCTGATTCCCTATCACGGGAAATATCCTGAAGGGTACTACTATAATCGCTGACAATAACCCTACAACCCGTTTCTCCCGGAAAATCCACCTCAATTTCCTCCAGGTTGTACGCATCCTTCGTTATAATGAAAAAGAACACACCGTTGTAAGAGGCTCCCGGATAGAAATCACAGTCCTGATTTTGCAGGGAAATGTAGAATTCCCTGTCCGGCTCTGCCTCCATAATGGGGCTGGCGGCATAGTCCTTTGCCACCTTTGGCCACGAAGACGGATCGACTGAAACAGCCGGATCCGTAGGAACGGCAGCGTCTGGGCTGTTGGCACACCCGGCCATCCATGAGAGCAGTACTGCGCCTGCCAAAAGTAAAGCAACCATTTTCACAAATAATACTTTTTCACGCATAAAATTCGCCTCCAATCTTTGCTACTATCTGTAACGAAGATTGGAGGTGATTTTGGACAGTGTTTTAAAACTTTTTTAATATACAGGGACAACACACTTTGTGAGTTGGATCAATGTGTCTTTATCGCAGTTGGCAGCAACGAAAAGTAATACATGCTCATTGGTAGACCAAACCACCGCACTGTTATGCGCAGGATCCTGGGAGAGATAAAAATCCATAACCTGCCCATCAACGATTTCCTGAATATAGATATGATCTTCCGTTTTAATAAAGAAAGCACCAGCGTCTGAGCCAAACCCATAACAAAGGGACAGGAAAAAGCCTTCCGGATCCATGTAGACAACAGCACCGTCATTTTCTGTTTGTGCTTTTTCTAAAAAGACATATCCCTCAGGAAGACCTTCAAAATCATAGGCACGAGCAGCAGGCGCGTTGACCTCACCTGCAAAGAAGTATCGGGTAAAGCTATTGGGCGTATCCTTGATCCATCCAATTACTGCAGCGCGTACATCTGCATTGAGCATAAGGAGCATACTTGCGCAAAGGATGATTGCGATGATCGCACAAGCGATGCGCTTTAAAACAGAATATGCGCGTTCATGCTTTGCTCTGTGGCACAACTGCCGCATTTTCTTTTCGAATTTCGGTGAAAAAGAATGATCGCATTCTGCCGCTTCCGGCAGCTGGGACAAAAGTGCCTGTTCATATTCTCCGGCTGCAATACACAGCATTTCGTCAGATATCAAAGCACTCCCTCCTCTTTACACAGTATTTCCAGCTTTTGCTTTGCCCGTTGTATGCGTTTGATTGCATTTGCTTCTGAAATATTCAACATTTTAGCGATCTCATGATTATCATACCCGTAGTGATATTTAAGAAGTAAAATATGCTTGTATTGCGCAGGCAAACGGGAAAGACATTTGGTAATTGCATAAGGGCCATCATATGCAACAGCAGGACCGGTGTATTCCTCATCAAGCGAAAGCTGAGGATGCCGCTGCTTGCGCCGATATAGATCAATGGCCTTGCTCTCAACTATTGTAACGATATAGCCCTTGGTTTTTGGACACAAGGGTTCATCTATTTTTTGTAAATTTTCTGCGATGGCTACAAATGCCGTATGTACTGCGTCTTCTGCATCGAGCTCGTTGTGCAAAATCCTATTGGCTATGTAAAACATCAACCCCCGGTACGCCTCATAAATCACCTCGAATTTATGTTTTTCTTCCGGGGTATCGATCATTTGAAGGTATACGATCACCCAATATCATCCTTTTCTCTTTTTCCAATATTCCCAACCATCAATTATCGCTTGTCAACTGGCTATACAGTGTGCTTCCCAAGATCAGCGCTGCGCCAACAGCCATCCAGGGGTCAAAGGGCTGCTGCAAAATCACCCAGGAGCAAAGCAGGGCCACCACCGGGTCTAAATAGCTAAACAGGGCAACCGTTTGAGCGTTAAGCTTACCTACCGAGCCAAAATACAGCCAGTAAGCAACACCGGTATGCACAATACCCACCAGCAACAAGATAAGACCGGTATTTATGTTCAAAGCTGTAAAATCCATACCGCCGGTAAAAAGCACATAAATAAGTAACACCACCGCTGCGATCAGCAGCTGAGATGCGGTGGTTTCATAATCTCCCAAGCCATTAAGCTTTTTATTCAGCACCACCACGGAAGTATAAAGCACAGCTGCGCCAACACCGAACAAAATGCCGATGCTGATGCCCCCCGGGCCTTGCAGCACACCGGAAACCAGCACCATACCCAAAAGGGCAACACCAACGCAGGCAAGCTTTTTGGCCGTAAGCTTTTCCCCAATAATGGGAGAACACAGAAGCAAAAATGCCGGCGCTAAATAATAGCAGGCAGTAGCCACCGCCACACCGCTGTAGCGGATGGCTTCAAACAGCAGCACCCAGTTTGCGCCCAAACACATACCGGAAAGCAGCAGCACCGGCAGATTTTTCAAAATAACAGCTTTGTGGACAGGCTGTTTGGAAAGTATCATCACCGGAATCAAAAAGGCAATGCCCAAAACCGCCCGGCAAAGGGCGATCAGGCCGGAAGACAGAGGGATCATTTCCACAAAGATACCCACTGTACCGAAAATGCCCATAGCCAATAATAATCTTAATTTTGCTCCCATACGAAATTCTCCAATGTTATACCTTGTGCAAAATCCGGCAACGCAGAAAATGCCACTTCTTTTCCCTTATGGATAAAGGTGATCCGGCAGGAAAAGAGCATTGGCGCTTTGTTTTCATCCCTTGCGCCGTATTTATGGTCACCTAACAGCGGGAAACCCCGGCTGGCAAACTGCACCCGGATCTGGTGGGATCTGCCGGTAAACAGGCGGATATGCACCAAAGAATTTTCCCCTTTTTCCAGCACCCGGTAAGCAAGCTTTGCTTTCTTCACACCGGCTCTTTGCTTTTTCACCACGAAGACTTTATTCTTGCGGCTATCTTTAAACAGAAAATCCTCCCAAGTGCCGGCCTTCTCCGGCGCGCCCTTGACAAGGGCCACATATTCTTTGACCATTTCGCCATTCGCGATTTGGGAAGACAGTTTTCCGGCGGCTACTTTGTTGCGGGCAAATACCATCACACCGCCCACATTCATATCCAGCCGGTGCAGAGGATATATTTCTCCTCCCAGCTGCTGCGCTAACAAAGCGGGTAATTCCTTTTCAGATTCCACGCCTACCGGTTTTACGCAAACAACGATATCCTTATCTTCATAAAGCAGCTGCATATCCTCACCACCTTTGCAATTAAGTATAGCACAAAAAAGCCACTTGTCAAAACCTTGCAATATTTTTCAAAAAGCCGTATAATAACACCAAATGTAAGGAGGACAGGATATGACCAAGAAGAATTTTCATAAAAGGTCTCCCCTGCGGATCTTTTTAAGCTACTTTGGGCGGCACAAGGCTTTGTTTTTAACCGATCTTTTTTGCGCCCTACTCATTTCCGCTATCGATCTTTTATTCCCCCTGGCTACCCGCCACGCGTTAAATGACCTGCTGCCCGGAAACCTTTATAAGCCCTTTTTCATTCTCATTGCCGCCTGTGTAGCCGGTTACCTGCTCCGCTCTTTCCTGCAGTACATCGTCGCCTATTATGGCCACCATTTCGGCATTCAGGTGGAAGCGGATATCCGCTCGGATCTGTTCCGCCATATGCAGGAAATGAACTTTGATTTTTACGACAAAAATCGTACCGGTCAACTGATGAGCCGGCTGACCTCTGATTTAAATGACCTGACAGAGCTTGCCCACCACGGCCCGGAAGACCTGATCACCTCGGTGATCCTGATCATCGGCTCTTTGGTAGTCATGTTCACCATCCAATGGCGGCTTGCCTTGGTAGTGGCTTTGGTGATCCCCACTTTTACCATTGTGCTGATGGCTCTGCGTAGAAATATGCGCCGGGCATCCAGAGCTGTGAAGGAAAAGATGGGTCACATCAATGCCGAGATCGAAACCAGCCTGACAGGCTTCCGTACTACAAAGGCTTTTGCCAATGAAGAGCTGGAGAACGATCGTTTTGAACAGGCCAACAGCATTTTTAAAGGCTCCAAGCGGTATTTCCATAAGTCTATGGGTCGCTTCCACAGCAGCCTTGAATTCCTGTTCTGCTCATTGAATGTGGTGATCATCGGCTACGGCGGCTATCTGACGATGCAGGGCCAGTTAAATTATACCGACCTTCTCACCTTCACCCTGTACATCACTTCCTTCATCAATCCCATGCGAAAGCTCTCCGGTTTTTCTGAAATGTTTGCCAATGGCTTTGCAGGCCTGAATCGCTTTGTAGAGCTGATGCGTACCGCGCCTACCTTGCAGGATAAAGAAAATGCCCCGGATCTGAAGGATGTAAAGGGCAGCATTCAGGTAAAGGATGTGTCCTTTGCTTACAAGGAAGACCTGGATGTGTTGCAGGATGTAAACCTGCAGATCAAAGCCGGTGAAACGGTAGCCATCGTCGGACCCTCCGGCGGCGGCAAGACCACCCTGTGCCAGCTGATCCCCCGGTTTTATGATGTGGATCAGGGCGCGATCACCATTGACGGTATGGACATCCGGGATGTGACCCAGCGCTCCATCCATCAAAACATCGGCATCGTCCAGCAGGATGTATTTTTATTTGCCGATACGATTTTCGAGAACATCCGCTACGGCAAGCCCGATGCCACTATGGAAGAGGTGATCGAGGCTGCCAAGAAGGCGGAAATCTACGAAGATATTTTGGCAATGTCCCAGGGTTTTGACACCTATGTGGGCGAGCGGGGCACGCTGCTGTCCGGCGGTCAAAAGCAAAGAGTTGCCATCGCCCGGATCTTCCTGAAAAATCCCCCCATCCTGATTCTGGACGAAGCCACCTCCGCGCTGGACTCTGTCACCGAATCCAAGATCCAGCGGGCCTTCGATACCCTTTCTCAAGGCCGTACCACCCTGATCATCGCCCATCGGCTCTCCACCATTCGGGCCGCCTCCCGGATCATCTCCATCGCTGACGGCCGCATCACCGAATGTGGCAGCCACGACGAACTGATCTCCGCCGGCGGCATCTACGCAGACCTCTACAATACCCAAAGTAAAATACACGATTAATAAAAAACTACCGAAGCGACCGCTTCGGGAGTTTTCTTATGCATTTCTGAATCTTGCAAGGAAGTCCTTGGTTTCCTGCTTTTGGGGATTGCCGAACAGCTCTTCCGGGCTGCCCTCTTCGCAGATGATACCCTCGTTCATATACACCACTCGGTTAGAAACATCCCGGGCAAAGGCCATTTCGTGGGTAACCACCAGCATGGTCATACCCTCGTGAGCCAGCTGCTGCATAACGCTGAGCACCTCGCCAACCATTTCCGGGTCAAGGGCGGAAGTCGGCTCGTCAAACAAAAGCACTTCCGGATTCATTGCCAAGGCTCTTGCAATGGCGACTCTTTGCTTCTGACCGCCGGAAAGCTGCCGGGGCTTTGCGTGGATATAGGGGGTCATACCCACCTTCTCTAAGTATTCCAGCGCAATGGTTTCCGCTTCCTTTTTGTTCCGCTTTAATACCTGCACCTGACCGACCACGCAGTTTTGCAGCACGGTCATATTGTAAAACAGGTTAAAGGACTGGAACACCATACCCACCTGGGCGCGGTACTTTGTAGGATTAAAATGCTTATCCAGCACATCCTGATCCCGGAACAGGATCTGTCCGTCTGTAGGGGTTTCCAGCAGATTGATGCACCGCAGCAGCGTGGACTTACCGGAGCCGGATGCGCCGATGATGGACACCACATCGCCCTTATTTACGGAAAAATCCACATCCTTCAGCACCTGATGGCTGCCGAAGCTCTTGGAAAGGTGGCTGACTTGTAAAATATGCTCCATATCAGCGGCCCTCCTTATATTCTTTGCTCTGTTCGTCGAAGTTGCTGCCCCGCTTGGGATGGGTATATGTACCGGCAGTCATCGTCAAAGCATCGTCCTGGGCCAGTTCATAATCGCTGTTGCCGTCCATCTTCCGCTCAATGAAGCGCAGCAGGAAGGAAAATGCCAGCGTCAGGGTCAGGTAACCTACAATCTCAATAATGGCAGAGGGGAAATACTTACTGTTCTGACCCACAATGTTTCTGTGGGTAGCAAAGAAATCCACAAAACCGATGACGAACATCACGGAAGTATCCTTGATGTTGATGATCAGGTTGTTGCCGATTTGGGGAATAATGTTACGCAGCACCTGGGGCATAATGACCTTGGTCATAGTCTGCACGTGGTTCATACCCAAAGCCTTTGCGCCCTCGGTCTGACCGGAGTCTACGGAAATAATACCGCCGCGGACAGATTCTGCCATATACGCACCGGTATTGATGGATACCACAATGATGGCTGCGGTCCACACATCGGCTGTGGCATAGGTAAAGCCAAAGCCGTAGAAAATGAACACAGCCTGCAGCACCATGGGCGTACCACGGAACACTTCCACATAGATCCGCACGATGGCCCGGATGAGCCGGAGCAGGATTCGCTTGGGCAGCGGATCCCGCTTAGAATACGGGATCGTGTTCAGCACACCGCACAAAAGGCCAATAACACAGCCGATCAAGGTGGCCACGGCAGCCAGAATCAGGGTATTCTGAATACCCTTCAGGTAAGCTTCACCGTAGACGTCCCAAAGCCTGCCAATGTCAGAAAAAATCTTGCCTAAATCGCTCATCTTAGATCTCCGGCTGGACAGCGATGGCGCTGTTCATCAGGTCGTTGAAATCAGCCTCGGTCATCTCGCCCAGCACAGCATCCATCATATCTGCCAAAGCAGTGTTGCCCTTCTTCACAGAGATACCGATGTTGATATCGCCCTCGCTGGCGGCAAAATCGTCATCTGCATTCAGCGCAACGATCACCAGATTATCATAGGTAGCGCAAGCGCCCATAGCGGTGGGCATATCGGTGCAAACAAAGTCCACCTTGTCTTCTGCAACAGCCATCACCATAGCAGTAGCAGTCTCCACAGCGCTGACCTTAGTTGCGCCGGGGATCTGATCCAGGAACTCATTGTACCAAACAGTGCCGTCCTGAGCGGTGCAAGTGCCGGTCAGCTGAGAAAGGCCGGTAGCAGCAGCCTGAGCAGTATCCTTACGGGCAACGCAAACGATGTTGGCGTAGAAATAAGGGCCAGCCATAGTCACTTCTTCCAGCCGCTCTTCAGTCATGGACTGACCGGCAATAACGGCATCCAGCGCGCCTTCAGCAAGGGCAGGATTCAGGCCATCCCAGCCCACTGCCATCACTTCCAGAGCAACACCGTAGTGCTCTGCGATCTTCTTGGCGATCATCACGTCGTAACCGTTGGCATAAGCGCCGGGGTTGTTAGCGATGGGAACAGCGCCGTTGCTGTCGTCCATCTGAGTCCAGTTATAAGGAGCATAAGCGCATTCCATACCAACGGTCAGAATACCATCTTCCAAACAGGGTACATCGACATAAACCTTACCGGCCTGTGTACCGGTATCGCTGCCGCAAGCAGCCAGGGAAAGAGCCAGCATCAGGGCCAGCACCAAACATACGATTCTCTTCATTTTCTTTTTCTCCTTTTGATAATAAAATGAAAACTGGATCGCTTTGCGAAAAGCGATCCAGCAGAAAGAGCATAGAAAAATAGCATCTTCAACTGTCGATAGCGCTTCACAAAACTTTGTGACAGTCCGGCAAGTATTTCCTGACGAACCAGCAAGCACATTTCAGGCGGTGCGCTCACTTCGGCGGTATTTCCTTTCCCCTTTTACGGCTGCCTGGCCTTGCAAAAGGGTACTGATAAATCCCGCGCCTCTATCTCAAGCGATTCAATTTTCGTTATACTAACACGCAAGTACTGCCCTGTCAACTGTTTTTGTATATTTTTGTAGTTTTGAATAATTGCAGCTGATACTATCTTTGTTTTTTGTAAAATTAGTTGGGTTATGCCTCCATTTATAGGATGATGGCATGATTGAGTATAGTAATACATAAGCACAAAAAGCTTATTGCAAATATAACATTTTTTTGCTACGATAAGAGAAACAATTGCTCGCTATATTAAAAACATATAGGAGGGAAATTATGTACTTGTCCAAATCAAAATACTGCCGTTTGTGGCAGTGCGCCAAACAGCTGTGGCTGGACACCAATCACCCGGAACTGCAAACCGAAGATTCGTCCCGGGAAGATCGGATGACCACCGGTAATGAGGTAGGCGATCTTGCCATGGGATTGTTTGGCGATTTCACCGAGGTTACCGTATTAAAAGAGGACAACAAGCTGGATATTCCTGCTATGATCGCAAAGACGCAGCAGTGCCTTGAAAATGGTGTTGAGAATATCTGCGAAGCATCTTTCAGCTTCAATGGCCTTTATTGCGCCGTGGATATCCTGCACAAGCAGGACGGCGGCTATGCGATCTATGAAGTGAAAAGCTCCACCCACGAACAGGAGATCTATGGTGTGGATATTGCTTACCAAAAGTATGTGCTTACAGCTTGCGGTGTTACCGTGACCGGTACATATCTTGTGTGTATCAATTCCGATTATATTCGCGGTGAGGATTTGGACATTACCCAGCTTTTCAAGATCGTGGATATGACCGATTGGGTAGAATTGGAAACACCGCTAATCCCCTCTCGCTTAAAGCTGGCAGAAAAGACATTGGCTTCTTCGGATGAACCTGACTGCCACATTGGCGAGCATTGTGATAATCCCTATCATTGCGCCTATTGGGAATATTGCTCCCGGCATTTGCCGAAGCCTTCTGTATTCGATCTGTATCGCCTGTCAGGCAAAAAGAAATATGAATACTATCGTAAGGGTATGGTTTCCTTCCCGGATATGCTGTCAGCACCGAAACTCAATGATAAACAGCTGCGGCAAATCCAATTCCAGCTTTCTGATTGCGGCAATTATATTGATAAGGGCGGCATTCAGGATTTTCTGAACACACTGTCTTATCCTATCTATTTTCTGGATTTTGAAACCATGCAGCAGGTAGTGCCGCAGTATCCCGGCACAAAACCCTATCAGCAGATTCCCTTCCAGTACTCGCTGCATTACATAGAAGAACCCGGTGGCGAACTGAAACACAAGGAATTTTTAGCAGAATCCGGAGTAGATCCCCGCCGTGATATTGCAGAAAGTTTGTGCCGGGATATCCCGATGCACACTTGCGTAACGGCTTATAATCGAGGCTTTGAATGCGGCCGCCTGAATGAATTGGCATTGCAGCTTCCGGATCTGGCAAACCACCTGCTGAACATCCGTTCCAACATTCAGGACCTTTTGACGCCCTTCCAGTCCGGTTTCTATTATAACCGGGCTATGGGTGGCAGCTTCTCTATCAAGAGCGTGCTGCCGGCATTGTTCCCGGATGACCCGGCGCTGGATTATCATAATTTGGAAGGTGTCCACAACGGCGGCGAGGCTATGGCGATCTTCCCCAAGATCAAGGATATGCCCCCGGAAGAACAAAAAATCGTAAGAGCCCAGCTGCTTGCCTATTGCAAGCTGGACACTTACGCAATGGTCAAAGTCTGGGAAGCGTTACAAGATGCCGTGAAATGAATTTTTTGCCCCCCTCCCCTTCGCGGGGAGGGGGCTCTATATTAGAATGAGGTCGCCAGTTCGATGTAAGAAGTAAAAAGAACTCCAATCCCTAATGGAATCGGAGTTCTTTTGGAGCTGCTAGCCAGATTTGAACTGGCGACCTCATCCTTACCAAGGATGCGCTCTACCGGCTGAGCTATAGCAGCATTTCAGACAGCTTTGCCATTATATCGCAGGAGTTTGTGGTTGTCAAGCATTTTTTTGCGAAAAGCTGGGGAAATTTGTTGGGCCGCACTTGCCTTTTTATTATTATCGTGTTAAACTGTATCCAAATTTAAATGAGAGAGGTTTTTTCTAATGAAAAAGTTCCTTGTTCTGCTTTTTGCAGGCATCTTGCTTCTCGGTCTTTGCGCCTGTAACGCAGGCCAGCCGGCTGCAACTGAGCCGCCTGTGCTGCAAAATACCGAGCCGCCTACACAGGCTCCCACCGATCCTCCTACGGATCCGCCCACCGAAGCGCCTGTGATCACCATGGACGCAGCGATCGCTGGTGTGGATATCTCCGGTATGAGCGCCCAGGATGCCTTCGAGGCTATCAAGGCAGGTCTTGAAAATTACACCTTGACCTTCACCTTCAGCGGTAAGGAATATACTGCCACGGCAACCCAGCTGTCTGTGACCCTGGATGAAGAAGCTCTGCTTGCCTACCTCACCGCCCTGGAGCAGGGCGAAGAGCCTGTCCGGGCAGAGCTTGCCACCTGCAATGCCAATTTCGTGACCGATCAGGTAGCCAAAGATCAAAAGGTCGACCCCACAGATTCCTCTGTTTACTTTGATAACGGCCGTCAGGCCTTTACCAGCAACAATGGAAAAAACGGCAAAGCCGCCATTACCGAGCCGCTGGTAAAGCTCATTCAGGAGACCGTGGGCGCGCTGACCACCGAAGCCTCCGCTTCTGTCAGCACTTATAACATCACCCCGGAGTACACCTCCGCCAGCCCCCGGGTACAGCAAGCCGTTGCTGCAGCAAACGACTATCTGAAGCTGCGAATCAGCTATACATACGAAACGGAAGGCCTTTCTCCTGTAACCGTTTCACTGACCAAGGCAGACCTTGCTTCCATGCTTACCATAGCGCCCAAGACCTATGCAGTTTCCGTACGGTCGATCGGTGTGGAAAACTATGTTGGAAAAATGAAGGCAACATATCACGGCCCTTCCCGGGAGGGTTACTTCAAGTCCACCCTGGGCAGCACAGTTTATCAGACCGTCAAATATTACGGCGCGCAGGTCGATATTGCAGCAATGCAGAATCACCTTACGGAATGCCTCAACCAAAAGCGTTCCGGTGATTTCCAAGCCCCCTTCCACGCCCCTGTCTCCAATGATATGCCCTTCGGCGGCAACTATGTGGAAGTAAACCTGAGCGCCCAGAGAGCCTGGGTCTACAAAGACGGTGTGCGCGTCCTGACAACTGACCTGGTTTCCGGTAAGGTTTACGGCAACTTCTGCACCCCCAACGGTGTCTTCTATGTGCAGGACAAGGACCGCAACTGTTATCTGGTTGGCGCTGACTATGTAACCTTCGTTAGCTACTGGATCGGCTTCTACGGCGGCTACGGCCTCCACGATGCCACCTGGCGCTGGCAATTCGGCGGTGATATCTACATATATGACGGCTCCCACGGCTGTGTCAACCTCCCCTATGATAACGCAGCTACCCTTTATAACAATGTGTCTTACGGCACAGCGGTCATCGTATACGGCGGCTTGACCTCCGTAGATCCCATCAAGCAGGAGCTGACAGGCACTTCTGCCGTCACCCTTTCCTCTGCATCCCCCTCCACCCGCCTGGATGTGACCGCCAAGTACACCGGCGGCACGCTGAAATATGAATCCAGCGACCCGTCTATAGTTTCTGTGGACGATACCGGCATTATCACCGCTCACGCAGCAGGTACTGCTACCATAACCGTCACCACAGAAGCATTTGAACATTATACCGGTGGTTCTTTCAAGGTCACCATCACCGTGCTTGCAGCCTGCGCCGATGATGCGCACCAGCTGTCCGACTGGAGCACCGTGGTAGAACCCACCTGCAAACCCGGCAAAGAGCAAGCCCAGTGTAGTGTTTGCCAGCTGATCGTCGACCGTGAGCTGCCGGCAGCAGAAGAACACGCTATCGAAAGCTGGACACAGGTAGAAGCGCCTGAATGCGGCAAACCCGGTACGCAAAGCGCAGTATGCGGTACTTGCGGTGAAACCCAGATAGAGATCATCCCCGCCCTGGAGCACGACTACACCTCCGGCGGTGCGTTTTGCGATCACGGCTGCGGCACGGAAAATCCCAGCTATGTGCCCCAGCAGCCTACGGATACACCTACAAACGCGCCTACTGACGCTCCCACGGATGCTCCCACCGAAGCACCTACCGAAGCGCCTACCGAAGCACCCACCGAAGCGCCTACTGAAGCTCCCACCGAAGCGCCTACCGAAGCGCCCTCCGGCGACGAGGATGAATAACGGAATAAACCTCTATAATTAACGCAAAAAGCGCGCACCTTCCGGTGCGTGCTTTTTCTATCAACATTTCATCCACAAACTTTAAATTTCCCCTTGCTATTTTTAAAACTGTAGTGTATAATACCCCAAGTAACGCCGGTGTGATGGAATTGGTAGACGTAGTGGACTCAAAATCCACCGCTAGCGATAGCGTACCGGTTCGAGTCCGGTCACCGGCACCATAATACCTACCGCAGATTGATACAAATGTATCGTCTGCGGTAGGTGTTTTTTATAACTTTTTCATCCCAACAAAGAAAACCGGTCACTCATTCTACTCTTTCGGAAAACGATAAGGTTTAGGCCATTCATAGCCAGCACCCATTACAATTTCGATGATGCCTTTTCTTGCTATGGCAGGGTCAGAACAGAGTTTGTCGACGAATTCATCCAACATAGAAAGTACAGAATCGTCTTTACAAGAGCGGATTGCGTTTAGATGCGCCACAAATGTGCGGGCAGTAGTCCGGTTAACTACATTCGGCAACAGTGTTTCCAGTATACGCCGTCCCGTAGAGAGCAGGAATGCCAGTTCTTGTGCATATTCGTCTGTTTGCTCCAGTTGCTGATAGATTTCAATTAGCCATGCACTGTCCGTCAACAGGCGCAGAGAATCATCACTGTCGATTGATTTCATGAATTGTAGCAGTTCAACAATCAATTGGTATTTGGCTTCGTTATAGTAATCCTCCAGAAGTCTGTAGCGTGAGGAATCGTATTGCAGGTGCTTTTTCCAGAATAGCTGCTCTTCCTCAGGGGAGCTGCCCAACTGCTGCATGACCACAATCCTGCAATCTATGAAAAAGCTTCGTTCTTTTTCATCTGCGCTAGAAGAGATTTTGTCATCTAAAATGGAAAGACTTTTTCTATGCATCGTTTTGGACCAGGAAAAAAAGAAAAAGGGAACGGCAATTGCCAAATCACAATAAGAACGAAAACGATTAAAATGCGCCCAGTACCAATCGTGCATCTTCTTTTTTTCTGCAGCGGTTGCATACTCAAATGCAAGGAGCCATTCTTTTTCACAATAACGAATCAGTTTCAGCAGTTCCTCGTTTTTGTGATTTTGGATTCGTTGGAAGGCTGTATCAAAAACTAGACCAACCAAAAGGAAGCCATCCATAACTGCATTTACCTCTTTCAACAATGACAAACGATCGTCCAAAAATTCGGTAAGATTCTGAATGTAGCGAGGAATGCTGTCATAGTCTATATATTTACTGCCGATGGCCATATTTCTACTGTACCGTTTTAGCAGCTTCTCCCAATCCTTTAGCATACCGTCGGGAAGCTTACCGACCAAACGAATCAGCAGGCGTTCCTGCAACTCTTGGTCACGGAGCGTTGTGCGAAGCAGTTCTCTATATAGGATCTCACCGGGCAATTGCTGAAATACCCTCTGCCAGAAAATGGTATCGTTGATCTCATCATTCGGTTCTTCTGCAAAAGAAAACTCTCCGGCCTCAACAGCAAACAAAACAGCCGCCATATGTTTGCAATTTGCACCGTCGTCGGCAAAAGGACAGGTGCATTCCATGGTTTTCGGTGTGTCACCGGAAAAGTGAATCGTAACATCGTAGCGTGTAGTACCATTGACAGTAGCACGGATAGTGTTACCGTCTTGTTTCAGTTTTTGCACGCACCCAGTTGTAAAGTATTGTTGTCCTCGTTCCAACACTTGGGAAACAAATTTGTCTTTCCATGCTGCATCCATATTCAACACCTGCCTTTTCTTTATTTTACATGAGTAAATACTGAACTGTCAAGAGATCGGCACACGGAAAGAGCTGCTGTCTTTACAACCGTTTAACGAATGTAACGCTCGGCGCAATAGCGTTGCATTGTATCAAATAGCGTAATATATGCCAAAAAAGAGGAGGCTTTTGCCTCCTCTTTTTTTATTCCACCATTTCCAGGATCTTTGCCTTGGGCATTGCGCCCATACTTTGCTTTACAACCTGGCCGTTTTTAAACACCATCAGCGTGGGAATGCTCATTACACCGTACTTGCTTGCCAGCTCCGGCTGCTCATCCACATTGATCTTGCACACCTTAATATGCTCGTTTTCCCTGGCAATCTCCACCACAATGGGAAGCACCATCCGGCAAGGGCCGCACCAGGGGGCCCAAAAATCTACCAACACAGGCTTGGAAGACTCCATTACTTCACTTTGGAAATTTTCTTTATTAATGATCACAGCAGACATTGTGTTTCCTCCTTTTGTTTTTGTATCTTCAGTATAACCGATTTTTTAACTTCTTGCCAGGCCGTCCACCTGCAGCACCACACCGGTAATATAGGACGCTTCCTGGGATGCCAGGAACACAAAGGCATTGGCGATGTCCTCCGGCTGACCTAATCGCCGCAAGGGGATCTGGGCGATCATCGGCTCGATGACCTCCTTCGGCACAGCTTTCATCATATCCGTTTCCGTAATGCCGGGGGCAACCGCATTAACACGGATACCCTTAGGGCCTAATTCCCGAGCCAGAGAGAGGGTCAAACCGTTCACCGCAAATTTGGACACCGGATAGGCCATACCGCTGGGCTGACCGTAAATGCTGACCATAGAAGAGGTATTCAGGATCACACCGCTCCCCTTTTCGATCATATCCTCCGTTACCGCCCGGATGGCATTGACTGCGCCCTTTACATTCAGGTCCATCACCTGATCATAAAGTTCTTCCGTGTAAGCCGTGATAGGCGTTCTTTCAGAAATGCCTGCATTGTTCACTAAAATATCGATCGGGCCAAACTGCTCTTTCACCTGCCGGAAGGCTTCCCGGACGGAATCAAAACTTGTAAGCTCCGGGCTGATTGCGCCCACCCTACTGCCGGGAAACTCTGCTGCCAATGCATCGGCTGCCCGCTTTGCATTTGCTTCATTGCTGGCGGAGATGACTACCGTCGCGCCTTCCTTCAAAAATGCCTTGGCTGTAGCAAGGCCGATGCCCCGGCTGCCGCCGGTGATCACTGCAACTTTATCAATAAGTCTCATATGGAGAACCTCCTTTATTTGGTTTGTGACCTTATTATAACCAAATGAAACAGCATTTTCTGTAACAAAATCACAAAAGACCCCCGCCCAAAATTGGCGGGGGTCTTCCTTAGTTCGTAGTATTGTCCTTTTTTTCGTGCTGTGTGCCGAAATAGAAGGACACCACCATAGATACAACAATCATCACATTGTCCGCGCTGATCGCGCCGGTGCAGGCAAGCGCCGCAAACACACCAACCACCAGCAAAGTGACCAATGTTTTAACCTTAATAAGGTTTGCCAAATTCTTCTTCACAAGCTCCATATTTTTCTCCTAACCACCGTTTTCCAGATCCGCCAATCTATGATTGATCACCCGGATCTCGTGCTCCACCACCGGCATCCGTCGGGCAAAGCCGTTATGCTCCCGCACCTCACGGGTCAGCTCTTCCAGCTTGGTATCGGTGACCGCCTGGGCAACGGCAGCTGCTTTTTCTGTTTTTTTAGCCGTGGCAAGACAGGTAATCACCACGCCGGTCAGGGAAAGGCCGCTGGTGATCAGCGCCACAACGATCGCTTCTGTCATAACCTTTATACCCCCAGTAAGTGACTCCAGGTAGCTTCCCCTGCCAAGCCATCCACCAAAAGGCCGCGATCCTGCTGGAATGCCCGAACGGCTCTGTCGGTGACATCCCCAAAGATGCCATCTGCCCCAAAGCTGCCCAGATCATAGCCAAGTCCCGCCAACAGCCGCTGCATCGCTTTGACCTGCTCGCCCTCGTCACCCTTACCCAGCGTGGTCAGGGTAACCGTCACCGCGTTGGGATCGGGCAAAGGTGCAGCTTTTACAATGTCTGCAAAGGGATAATTCTTACCGGGACAGGCCGTAGCATCCAAATCCCGGTGACCGAACACCTCCAGACAGCCATACTTGCTCCGCAAGTACTCCAGCAGCCAAATGAGGGCATTCTTTTGCGCCTGCGTCATCTGTTCCTGCTCAAAATTGCCTTCCGCGCAAATGCCGATCTTTTCATTATGGCCGACGGTATGGGCGCCAATCCAATTTTCCGGACGGCCTCTATAAATACGACCGTCCTTTCTCACATAAAAGTGGTAACCGATACCTGCCCAGCCAAGGGAAAGATGCCAGTTATGTACGTCCTCCGCACTGCCATTGGCAGCAGCGTGATGCAGCACAAAACCGGTGGGATCACCGTTTCTTACGCTGTAGTTAGAACGAAAGGTCAGCTTCGTTTCGATAACATTCATCCTGATCCTCCCCTTACTCCACAAGCTCGGCAGTCTGTTCTGCTTGCAACCGGTCATATTCCTGCTGCGTGATCTCCACCCAGTCAGAAAAATCCTCATTGGAAGGAAGCACTACCGTTTTACCGGCGGTTTTACCGTTGGTAAGATACTTTCCTTCGTCAGCGGTCAGTATCCGCTGCTCTACAGTTTCTATTTTCATATTGCTTCCTCCTTAATACACAAGTGTCCAGTTCCTGGCTGTGATTGCCGCCTTTTGCACATCGGTCAGCTTTGCGCCCACATCTGCGTGGAAAGTCAGGGTTTGTGCCGTTGCCCCGGTCAAGTCTTTCAGGTGATCGATGATGGATTGCACGCTGGCATCCGTAAGCAAAGACGAGTTTGCAAAACTGATATTTATTTCAATCGTGCCTGCTATGGTGATATTCTCCAACGCATTACAATTGGAAAATGCCGTGTTGAAATCTGTTACACCATTCAGTTCCAAAAGCGGGATGGTTTTTAATTTTGTACAGCCGCTAAACATAGCTACAATGCGAGTGTTTGTTGCTCGAATTGGCACTTTAATATCTGTCAAAGCTACAAAATTATTAAATGTTTGCCGCCCTGCGACGCTGCTGTTTACACAGAGAATATCATATTTAGGGTTGTATGTTTCCTCAGTCCAGTTATTATAGGCAAATGTTTGGTCGTAAATATTTTTGTTGCCGTTATTCTGAAACGCATCCCAAAAGCGGTCATATTCCGCTTGCTTACCGGCTTCGTATACCTCACCGACACCAACAGCCATAGCATCCAAGCCCAGTTTTTCTGCTTTGCCTGTCTTATTGCGGATGGCAACGGCAATGGCGGTCATTTTTTCTTTAAAGCTCATTACCACGCGCCCCCTAAAATGGCTTCATCAACATAGGACTTGATCTCGGCAATATCTGCGCCTGTCCAGTAGTCAGTGCCACGAATAGGAGTACGCCCGTCTGCGCCGTTGAATGCACCACTATTTGCATCTTCCCGCAAACCGTTAGCCACCGCCACCACCTCGTTAACAGCAGCCAGTATCTGCTCATACACGCCGGGCGTGGGCGTTTGCGGAACGGTGTCCGGGATCTGCGTGCCGGGTGCGATGGTATCCACAAAGACCCACACCGTAGGGATCTTTACTATGCCTTTCTCGTCTGCCCCAAGCACACCGATGTAAAGACCGACACCGCCCTTTTCCAGCACTTCCCAGGGCACTGTAGCGGTGTTCTGCACACAGCTAACAGGATAGCTTCTGCTGCCGGCACGAAACACCGCCGTTTTTCCAAGGCCTTGCCAGCTCTCGTCAAATGTAAATTCCACCGGCTGCCCCACCGTACCGCTGGTGAGCACCGGTTTTTCCGTGACACAGGCATCGCTGCCGGTCACTGTGATCTTAATTACTTTCATATTTCTTCCTCCTATGCAACCCGCTTCCACATAAAAACGGCAAGATAGGGCGGCATATTGTTATGGGCTTCGCCACCACCGGACAGGGTGTACTCTCCTGTTCCGTAGTTTGTGCCTTGGCTATACAAGGTGTTTGTTGCTCTCTGCTGGGCAGTAACGATACCCTCTTCCAGATTCTCCGGCCAACGCATAGCGGAAAACTTACCCATATTTGCAGGCAGTTCACCATTGGTCAGGGTGTGCTCCGCTTCGCCTCCTGTAGCGCCAGGTGCATATTCATCACCGGCAGAGAGCAAAAAGCGATCCTTCAGCCGTTCCCATCTGCCGCCAAACAGCGCAGCAGGCTCTGTTTCCAACACGCTCATATAAATGGAGCCTACCGGGTAAATATGCTCCCACAGCTGTTTGCCCTCTATTTGCAATCCACCTTCTGCATATACCGGCACATGGAAGGCAAAATCCTTTTGTCCCCAATCAAATACCGGGATGCCGGGTTTCACAATAATGGCTGCGTCTGTCTGCATCACCGCATCTCGTCCGGTGACCGTAAGAATATGGGTGCCGGTATAATCCAGCTCCTCCACAAGCAATTCTGCCCGGTAGCTGCCCTCGGATATGACCGGTGTAAGGGAAAGCTGCCTGTTTCCTGCCTGACAGGTCAAAGTCAGCGTGTTTTCCTGCGCGCCAAAGCTGCCGTCAAAATAATTTCCCCACACCGTCAGTATCGCCCTGCCGCTGGTAGGATCGGTACGCTTTGCCGTCGCATTTACAGTCAGCTGAATATAGGGCACCATTGGCAGCTTTAGCTGCACCTGGGTGGTGTAACCTCTGGTATCCGTAGCTTGCGCTGCAAATGTATCGGTTTCCACCTGGGGAAACTCCCGCGCATCCTCTTCTGTTTCCACGCCGCCGATCCGCCTGGAAACGATCTGCGCTCCATTGCGGGGACGGGCAGCAAGGGTGCAGCGGGCAGTGGATGCATACCGCACCAGGCAGCCGCTATTTCCCGTCAGAGCCAAGGTTTTGGGGTCAATGTCCTCCACGGTCAGCTCTGCTTCCGGGGCGCACAAGCTCTGCCTTGCCGTCAGTGTAAACTCCGTTTCCTGTGCAAGACCCACCTGAGTCTGCCCATCGTAGGTCCGGCAAGTCAGCCGGACCTTTACTGTGGGGCTTTGGGGCATTAAATCATAAAAAAGAGCCGGTACAGGAAAAGCAATGGCAGTTTCCTCCAGCTTTTGCTCCGTATCGGCAAGCTTTCCATCGGCGGTGAGATACCTTTCATAACCGTTGCAGGAAAGGGCGATGCTGTGGGTAAAGGAAGCATTTTTCCTACTTACCGCCACCATACACACCGCCTCCACAAAGGCATCCGTAGCCGCAACGGTAGACGCCAGGGCGATCACATCCAACTCCACCGTCTGGAAAACAGATGTATTTTCCAAAGTAGTTTCCGGAATACTGCCGTTTGCCCGGATCTGCACCTTTGCGCTGCCATAAGCATCGTGATCGATGCGCGCCGTATGGCTGATGGCCACAGTATTGCTGTCATAAGAAATGGACAGATACCGGCTTTCCCATTTTGTATCTTCCCCAATGGTCAGTGAGCCCGTCCAAGTACCGGAAGTAACAAAGCCGGTATTGGTACGGGAATAAGTCAGCGTAGCCGTTACAAGAGAATAGTTTTCCTCCGGGAACTGCTGCGCCCGCCAGCTTATTTTCGGCTTGATAAAGCCGTTGCTGGTACTTCCGTAAAATTCACCTTTCAGCGCCATACTATCCTCCTATGTAAAAGCAAGCGGTTCGGCTGCGATCCGTTCCGTTGCTGTAATCCTCAAAGCGGGTGTTTTCCCCGATCACCAGGAAATTTTCCACCGTCACATCCCGGGCAGCCACACCCTGATTATTCGCCTGCAGGATGGTTTCCCCGGAACGACGCACATACATACCTGTATGATCCAGCAAATTCCCCATTTCCTGGCCGTCCTTCTGAATGGACAAGCCAGCTTCCGTAAATCGATAGCCGGTGGAGGTGACCACCTTGGACACGCCATCATCCAGCATACTTTGCAGCTGCAGTTTCAGCCCCTGGCTATCCAATTCCAGCTGGCTCAGCTGCTGCTTAATGGCCGTTTCTCCGTCCTGCCGGCTTTGCACCTGGGTGCGTATTCCCTGCAGATCCAGCTCCATCCGGGCAAAAT
The DNA here is from genome assembly GCA_045659205.1 of Faecousia sp. Lineage (GTDB taxonomy): Bacteria > Bacillota > Clostridia > Oscillospirales > Oscillospiraceae > Faecousia. The sequence continues at coordinate 54,698 of JAZOWK010000032.1, read as the reverse complement.
TTTCAGCCGCGTCGGCATTTTCTGCCCGGATGCCATCCACATCCGTCTGCAAACGCAGCACCTTTCCCGACAGCGTTTTAAAGCTTGCCTGATTCCGGGCCATGGCGCTGCCCCGATCCCGGCTGCCGGTGCAGGACAAAGTATCCTTACCGCCGGTGCGCTTACGCTCCATCACATACACTTGCAGCCGTCTGTTTTCCGTCAGCACAGTAAGTATCTGACCGGGAAGAATTTGCAGCTGGCTGGGTACGGTCAGCTTACAGGGGGTATACACTACCCCCTGCAGCCGGTCAAACAAGGTCTTGGCTGCGCGCAACAAGGCATCCCCTTCTGTAGCCGTCAGAAAGGGATTGCCCTGCAAAATATAAGGATTTTCACCGCTGCCCGCCTCCGGCCATACTATACCTAAATCCTGTTCTTCCTGACGAATCTGCACACCGGTCACGGCTTTCACTGCATAATCGGCGCAATTCAGGCTGCCTCCATAGTAAAAAGCATCTCCGGAAGGCTGCAACTCCACTTCGGCAGGCATATACCAACCGAATTCCGCCTTACCTTCTGCTGTAGCCCGGCAAAAGCAGCCTGCCGCCTGGGCAGCCCAGGCGATGAGCTGCCGCCCAGTAACCGAACGGGCGGCAAACTTCTGCACAGGCAGATCTGCATTGGGAATATCTTCATTGGCAAGCTCCAGGCCACATTCCGCCAAAATCATCTTGGTCAGTTCCAGCAAGCTATAGGGCCAGTTTTGCAAACCCACGATAAAATCCGTCAGATCCCGGTCAAGGATGCTGATGGGGTCGTAAGCGGTAAGCTGGTAAATACAGCCGTTGCGCCGGGGCTCTTCCAAAATAAATTGCCCCACCAGCCGCTCCTGGTTGACCCCTTCATAAAGCTGCACCCGGTCGCCCGCTTTCAGGTTATCTACCGGGCCGGTGGCCCACAGGGTAGCTTCCAGCATCTGGCTGCACACTGCGCCAAAGATCAGCTCCGTTTCCGGATTCACCGTTTGGGTCAAAGTGACCTTCTGAATCGCAGGGTCCGTCCCCGGGCCGGATAAAATCCGGCTGCCGTCGGGCAGGATCAGTAAATTCTGATGCATATTTCCCCTCCTAACAGGCTATGATGCGAAAGCTGTAGCCGTTCCAAAGTCCGGTGCGGGCATTGCGCCAGGAGATGGCATATTTGCTCCGGTAACACAAAGTCTGCTCCGGCGCACCGTCTAACCGTCCGGGATGGGTAAAGGTAAAGGTGGGCGCATCCGGGAAAAGGCTCTCCATATACTGCCGCTCCTCCTCCGTAACGGATGCGTAGGAAAACTCCCAGTAAGGCACTTTGTAACGGGCCACCTGCCGATGCATAAAGCCGGATTCATCCCGGCCGGATGCGCTGTGATCCAGGTCTTCATATCCCATACTCACCCCTGCATCCGGTGATAGCATGGGCAGGCCGTTAATTTGAAACAATTCTGTTTTTTCTCTCATACATTGCCTCCTGTTACTGCCAGCATCCTACCCTGATGCCGCTGCACCGCGGCAGCCAAAGCGCTGTCAGATACATCCAAGCCGAAAATGGCCTGCAGGATCTGCTCCTGATACTGATTCACTGCCTGGAAGCCTGCCATAACTCCATCCAACCGGTCTTCCAGCGCCAACATCACCGCTTCCTGAATTGTGGAAAGGGGTGCTTCGACATTGGTGCCGTGCTTTTGATCGCCCACCATAGCCAAAAAAGGCTTGTTGGCAGGCAGCACCGCGCCCTTGGCAAGCAGCGGAATGTTGGGTAGGTTGACACCCGGAAGGCTGAAGTTTATGGACTTGCCGCCCAAAAGGGGCACCCAGTCCGGAATTGTAAATTTGATACTGTTTACGGATTGAGAAAGCAGATTGAACGAGCCGGAAACACTCTTAAGCATACCGTTGAAAAAGCCGATCATACTGTTGGCAGAATCCTTGGCGCTTTGCTCCATCGGCTCTGATACCTGCCCCCGGAACCAGGCAGCTGCATTCGCCCAATTATTCTGAATGACCTCCCAGGCGCCGGTGGTAGCTTTTTCCATCAATTCCCAGTTTCCTGTCAAAGCCGCCACCAGGGGGATCAGCAGCTCCATGCTGCCCACAAATGTGCCCACAGCCGGGCCTGCCTGCTGGGTCACGAAGCTGAAATGCTTCATCGATTCAGCCACATAAGCCATAATGCCAATGGTTCGGTCGCTTTCTATGTTCATATCCTTCAGGGTCAGACCTGCAGTTTTTAAAGCGTTTAGAAAGCTGCTAATGGTAGGCGAAGAGGATTGAACCCACTGGGAAAAGTCCTTGAAATTCTCCGTCATCGTCTGAATGTCCGTAATCAGCTTGTCCGCGTACCATTGGGCCATAGGCTGCAGAAATTCCTCCCACAGCCAGGTAAATGCAGGCTTTAATTCCTCAATGATCTCCTGCAGGCTTTGCAGCGCCTGGGTAAGCAGCTGCAAAAATGCAGGCAGCAAGTCCTCTGCCGCCCACTGGGCAAGGGGCACCAGCAGGTTATGCCATGCCCAGTTAAGTCCATCAAACAATGTTTTTGTAATGGGCTCGATGGCCTTCTTCAGATTTTGAAAGCCTTCAATAGCCGGGCCCATATCGAACTTCTTAAAAGGCTCAAAAAGGGCAAGTAGCTCCTGGGCAAAGGCCTTCCACTTGGGGGTAATCTCCTGCAGATCCGGCAGCAATCCACTTGCGCTGTTTGCGGATAACCGCTGGATCTGATCAAAACCTGCCAGGGATCTTTTCAGCTCCTGGGTGGCAGAAACCGCCCCCTGAACACTATGGGCATACTGGTTTGCAGCACGGCTTCCCCCAAACAAACTTTCCAAAACCAAACCGATGCTCTGGGCAAACCCGGTAAGTAACCCTATGACCTGACGGAACAAAGGTACCAGCGCCTGGGCCAAGGGCGCTGCCGCCTGAATGAGCGCTACCTTTAAAGCAGCCAGATCCTGCTGCGCCCCGTACAGAGCCCCGGCAAGGTCCGTTCCCACAATGGCGGCCATTTGGCTAAATTTTGCAGTGGTATCCACCACAAAGCTGTCGATGATATCCAGGGCAAAAGCCTCGTTTTCACCCTTGAGCATATTTTTGATCTTGGTCCATACCGTACCCAGCTTTCGCTCTACGGTGCGAACCAGATCGTTAAATTCTTTCTTTAGTCCGTCCAGCATTTTTTGATAATCCCGGGCGGTCAGCTTTTTTTCCTCTTGATTGTTTGCCATTGTACACCTCCTTTGTCAGGAAAAATCAGCGAAAGCCCAGCTGCTCCTTAAGCCGGCGCTGCCGTTCCTGCTCGTCGATGGAATAGCGGGTCTTCAGCTCTACCATATTTTTGTTATTCCGGTAGAAGTCCCGTTCCCACCCTTCCAGCTTTTTTCCCTGACGCAATTTGCTGCGGATGGTCACAAGCGCGCTGAGCTGACCTTGTCCAATGGCATGAAACCAACTTAAAAAGGTCCACCAGTGCAGATATGGCAGGGCGCGGATCTCCTGCCCTGCCACCCTGTTTACATCCGATGCGATGACAGCGGCGTCCTGCTGCCAGTCGATAAGCTTAGGGCCGGGACGGTCATTTACTTCCTGTCCCCCGGCAATAAACCAGCTTAAATACTTAGCAGCCTCCGGAAGATCCCGATCCGGCAGCGGTTTATCAAAAAACAGCTCCACTGCCATCTGCCAACGAAAAAACTCCGGCAAATCCACGTCTTCCAGGCAAGAGAAGATCTCCAGTATATCCCGATAATCCGTGTTAAGGCCGTATTGTCTGCCACCGATGATAGCCGTCACCGGCAGACGAAATCCCCCACTCACTTGGATCCCTTGCGTGCCTTGATGGATGCAGCCGCCTGCCGGGCGCAGCGCTTTGCGCCTTCTTCCAGCACCGGGCGCAGCGCATCAAACAGGTTGGCGATCACCCGCTGACCGTTATCCGCCACCGCCAGTAAGCTTACGCCACCTAAAATGGCATCAAAGTCATTTGCAGGTCCAAATACCCAGCCCAGCAGTTCCTTGATCTTCCTGTCTGTGCGCTGCATCAGCGCCATCATACCCTGGGTATCTGCATCCTCCAGAGCCTTCGCCTCGGAAGACAAGCTTTTTTCCAGCTCCTCCATTTTCTTGGCAGACTCCATAAACCGGGCAAACACATTGGGATCGCCGGGATTAAAGCGCAGCACACCGCCGCCACCTAACCGAAATTCCTGTACGCCGCTGTCAAATTTGATCTTCTCCATATCTTTAAACCTCAGTAAATACGCGGGTGCTTACATCAAAAGTACCCTTGGTTTTCTTGCCGGTGTAGTGGAGGGTAAAGGGGATCTGATAGCCGGTGGTGTCACCGCCGTAGCTGTTGATCTCCACATAAGCCTCCTCCCGGACAGCGGGATATACGCCGCCTTCCTTCTCGTCCCAAAGCTTGACCTCCACCACATTCACCTTCAGATCATCCAGCACCAGCTGGTCATCGATGATGGTCTGCAGCCGCTGGAACAAAGCGCTGTCCTTTTCTGCGTAGAAAGGCTCAACGGAAGCGGTCTTCTCGTAAGAGGAGATCACAATGCTGGTATTGCCCAAAATGTTCTTTTTGGTCTCCACCTGAGCAGACATTTCAGGGCTGAACTCCTCCAGATCCTTGCCCAGCTGCTCATATACCGGCTCGCCGTTTGCAGCAGCATCGATAAAGTGGGCAAGATACTTTCTTTCAATTTTTGCCATTTATTTCACCTCATATAGTTTGATATAATCTGCGGTCAGCTCCACCGCATAGGTAACGGTATCCGTGCCGTCCGTACGCTCCGGTCTGCCGTTTGCTGCGCGGATACGGCTTCTTTCCGGCACATCCCCAAACCGGGGCGCAAGACCAAAAGCATTCTGCTCCTGCACCCAGTGCTGAAAACCCACCGCAGCAGCGTAACCATCCCGGTCAAAAGCCGGGGCATGAAAGCGCAGAACAAAGCTGTGCCGGCAGTATTCCTTCCGGTTACCCAGCACATCCGCCTTTTCCTCCAGTACCCCAGTACCCTTGGAGAAAAGGCCAACGCTGCCGGTTTTCCCGCAAAGCTTTCCAACCGTCACTTCTTTCCCCTGCCAGCCGGGAAATGTCCCGATCCATTCGGCCAAAGTATGTATCATTCGCAGCTCGCCTCCGTGTGACAAGGGGTGTTTTCCCAAAAGTAGGTCTTGACCTGCTGCAAAATACACAGCCCCGGCACATTGTCCGGCAGGAAAGTCCGCCAGCCGGCTTCGTCCACCAGCGGGCCGATGCCGGGATAGACCCGGTCACCGGCAAAGAAAGCCTGCTTGCCAGGCGCAATCAGCCGGCACTTTTTACGAACCTTCTGCCCGTAAGCATCCTGGGTATAAGTCTCCTCCAAAGAAAAGTAGCACTTATCCAGCTGCTGCCGGGTGATCCGGTCTTTCCTTTTGCGGTATACCGTCACCGTCTGATTGCAAAAGCTGTAATCCACAGGGCAGCTCATCTTGCCACCCCCCGGTAAAAGTCCAGATATACCCGAGCCTGCCGGAACATAGCTCTGTCCAATGCCCGCTGGCCTTCCAGGCTGCTTTCGTAACGCACAGACACACCGCCCACCGTAGCGGAAAGCACACCGTCTTTCCGGGAAATACCGCTGTACGCAGTTTCTGCCATGGCGCAAAGAGCCATTTTCTCCGAAGTGTCCCCGTAGGGCACTACCTGATAAATACGCTTAAACCGGTTCAATGCCTGCTGCGCCCGGGCAACCATCCCGGAAAAAGCGGTTTCCGGAATGGCACTGCCCAGGTAGCTGTTCACATAGAAATCATAATCCACCATATAGCAGTGCCTCCTTTATCAGATATTCTCGATGGCAATGCCCTTCAGGACGGCAGCCTTCATGGTGTTCTTCAGGGCGATGCCTGCCACCAGCTCCACCTCACCGGTCTTCACAGCGCCGGGGGCATTCAGGTCAGGCATATAGCTGCAGATCACACCGTCACCGGTGGGAGAAATGCCGTGCAGGCCATCTAAGCCCAGGGAAACAGCATAAATGGCGGTCTTGCCATCTGCATCAGTCTCCACCACATCCTTGGAGTTTTCGCCGTCAAAGTACTTGCCCATATCCAGCATAGGCACACCGGCGTAGGTCTCCACCGTGCGGCCAAAGTCGTCGGTGGTGCGCTCGTAGTAGCCTGCCCGACGGGCGATGGAGCGCAGCTTGATGAGCATAGCGCGGTTCATCAGCAGCATGGAAGGTGCGCCATCCAAAGTGCTGATAAAGGCATCCATTTCATCCAGGAATGCGTTATAATTTTCGTCCAGGTCTGCAGAGGTGGTGAGCTTTACCTGGCTGGTCAGCTCGTTGGCAGTGCCGGAAAGCATCTTCTTCAGGCCGTCAAAAGTGCCGCCCACATAGCCTTCACCCTCTTCGGCAGAGCCGTTGATGGTCAGGTTGTGGAAATAGTTGGCAGTAGCCTTGATCTTCTGCTCTGCCTGGAAGGCCAGCTCATCGGCAGCGCCGGAGGTGTTCTGCAGCACCCGGTCGATCTGGAAAGAGCCACCCATGATGATGGCGCCGGTGGTCTTCTTTTCCCGCAGAGCCTCACCGGGGGTATACTCTGCGTTGATAGTACGCACGCTGGCGGTAGAGGGGGTCTTCAGCTGGATGTAACCGTAGGTCAGGGTGCTGCCGCCGGTACCGGGGCTGATGACGTTGTCAAAAACCATATTGTCCAGCAGCAGAGAGCTGCGACGGAACATATCCACGATCTGCTGATCCACCTTGTCGGCCATGCCGACCTTTGCCTGTGCAAGTGTAATTGCCATAATTTTTTACTTCCTTTCAAATTTTTCCCGTAATGCGCCTGCCAAAGTAGCAGGCTTTTCTTCTTTTGCGCCGGTAAAAGCGCCGGTGCTCCGTGCGTAAGGCGGGGGTGTCCGGTCGTCACCGAACAAATACCCACATTCTTCCGCCAAGCCCTGCAAAGCTTCCACGATGGCCTGTTCCGGAGTTTCAGACTGCCGCAAGGCTTCTACATCCAGCAGCGCAGTAATGGCCTTGGCATTTTTGCCCTTTGCCTGAGTAATGGCGCTGTCCAGTAAACCCTGAAAGCGTAAGCTTTCCAGTTCCTTTTTGTGGCTTTCCACGGCTGCGTCATAGCTTTCTTTCCACTGCTGGGCATTTTTACCCTCAAAGAGCAGCTCCTTTGCCGCCTGAATATCCTTTCCGTTTTCTGCCATAATGGCATCGATCACTTCCTTGGGAAGCGCATCTTCACCAATACGGATGCTTTGCAAAAATTCTCGCTTCATAGCTTTTCCTTTCTTCCGCTACGCTTTTTTACGGGAGTCGCATTCCCTGCGGTCGGCATTTTTACGCCTGCCACGGCAAAAATCATATGAAAAAAGCACCTTTCGGTGCTTTAGTCAACTGGAATATAATTGCTGCGAATGGCAGCTATCTGTTCTGCCGTTTCATAAGGCAGACCAAACCGCCAGGCAAGGGCGATCTCCGGCTTTAAAATACCGGCCTTCACCATACCCATATAGCTCTGCCAGGTAGCTTCCTCGTCATAGAGGATGCCGTTGCCCCAGTCGATGCTGATATCGCCGGCCTTTGCCGGCTTGCCGTACAGGGTGCTTAAAGCAGCGCACAAGATAGCCGCTTCCTGCAGGGCTTTTTGCCACATCTGCTGAAAATCGATCACCGTCAGGTTATAATCCCCAGCGCTGGATGCGATCTCCGTAGCGGTGCGCTCTTCTACATTGGCATCGCTGAGCATACCCCGCTTTAAGCCAATAATGCTTTCTACGTTACGCAGATATTCCTGCTTCCTGGCAAGATAAGCATCCACCCGCAGCTGAGGAGAAAAGGCGGTAATGCCCACCTGCTCCGGGTCATCATCCAAGCCCACAAACAGGGTATCCTCCAACGCAGTACCATCCCGCAAAAGATCTCTGGATGCAATGATCCGGCTCATACCCCGCTGGAATTCACCCCGCAGCTGGGCCTCATTTTCATCGATATTCTCAATAAGATCCGCAGCTGCCGCATATACGCAAACGCCATCAGCAGAGCCGTCCACGCAGTTAAGCATAGGGGTACGCAGCTGCACCAGACCGGTAGAGCAAACCGGCTTTTCATACCGGTAACATTCTGCCAGCTCCTTATATAAAGGACAGCTGCTCAAAGCCACTTCATTTCCCAAATTTTCCGGATTGGCGGCCTTATACAGCTTGTATTGAATGGTCAGATACCCTTCGGCATCCACGCTCCGACGCTCCAAAAGGGTGTAATAATAGTTTTGCCAGGTGCGCCGCTCCACCGTTCCCACATCCATAGGAACACCCCGGTGATCTCTTGAAAAGATCAGCACCCGATCTCTGGGGATCAGGGTAAAATCAAATCCGCCGTCTGCCATAAAAGGCTTGATGTAGCACTCGCCACCCACCAAAGCCAGCTGCACCGCCTGCTTGGCATATCCATCCAGCTGGCGGATGATATTTTGGGTAAATACATCCTTGGCAGCTGCCCGGTATTCCCCAAACACCGTCTTAATGAGCTTATTGACCACCGTATAAGCCACCCTTTGGCAAGGGTCAGTCTCTTTATCTGCAGAGCGGTCATAGTACAAAGAAAACCACCGGTCTATGGCCTTACGCATAGCCTTGGTGGTGCTGTCCGCCTGACCGAAAGCGGCCTCATAATCGTAGATACTCATTTTTCTGTCTCCTTATTTCTTACCTTCCGGATGCCCCGCTGCAGCCCCCGAATGTAGGCTCTCAAACATTCATTTTCCCGCTGCAGAGCCTCTTTTTCCCGGCAAAGAGCCCGGTTGTCCCGCAGCACCGTTTCTTTCGCCCACATAGGCAAAAAGCGGTCAATGAGCCATTTCTTCATTTTGTCCCAACCTTTCCAAAATGTATTTTTCCCGGCTTAACACCGTAGCGCAGAAATAGCGGATGTCGTCCATAGCGTGATCATTTTCCTTCAGGGGTTTATCCCCTTCCTCCTGCCAGGTGTAAAGACTAAATTCCCGTAAGGTGTCCTTGCAGCCGGGGGCAAATTGCAGCGCATTTGCCTGCAAAAGAGTGGAAACCAGCCGGATGCCATCCAAAACGGAATTTTTGGCTTTCCTTACGGAAAACCGCCCGTGGCGACGGATCACCGCTATAAAGGACGCTGCCGATGGGTCTACCACCACCTGCTCCACCGGCAGATCTGCTGCCAGCTGCTCCAAAAAGCGGTAGTATTCTTCATCGGTGTACATCTTTCCGGTGGCTCTGCCGTCGTGATAAAATTCCCGGATGCGCCAGGCTTTTCCATCTGCTACGCACCAAAGGCCTGCGGAAAAGGGATTTCTGGTGCCGTAGTCCACAGAAATGTAATACCTGCCGGTTTTAGGCAGCTGTTTAGCAATATGCCGTCCGGGATCAAAGTCGTAAATAAGACCTTCTGCCAAACACCACTGACCCAGTACATACCGCCGGTAAAAAACACCGGTGTACATCTGCTCGTACCGCCGACGGATGGCCGGGTCTAAACCGGGATTATCCTCCATGGTAAAATGCAGATGCAGCGCTCTCTTTTTCTTTGCTCCCAAGATCCATTCCTTGTAGAACCAATGCTCCGGCCCGGCAGGATTACAGTTAAACCACAATTTTGATCCGCTAACAGAGCAGCGGGCGCAGGTCTGTTCCACAAAGGTGCGGGGCATCAAAGCCACCTCATCTAATAATGCCCCGGCAAGGGTAATGCCCTGTATCTGCTTATAAGAACTTTCATCCAGTCCCCCAAACAGATAGTAGGTATTTTCCCGTCCTTTGTAGCGTACCGTCAGCTTGTTATCTCCCCGGCTTTCCTGAATACGCATCAAGCCCCCCAGCCAGTTGCCCAGGTTTGCCGTAACATTGCGCCGTAAAGACGATACACTTCTGCCGCACAGACCGAAACTCTGCCGATCAAAGTTCAGCATGCTCCATAAGAAAAAACCGTCTGCCATGCAAACGGTTTTACCGGAGCGCACCGCCCCGTCACATATGATAGCGTCATAGTCCTTAAGACCCGGCCTGTTCCACCAGGTCATTGCCAGGATCTGACGCTTGCTGAATTTCCGGTATATCACTGTAATCCATATCCCCCTCTGTAGCTGCCTTGATGGCCTCCAAAAGATTGCTGCGTTCGCCTTCACTTTCCAAAGACGCAGCCGAAAACAGGCCCATACAGCTGCCCAGCATCTCCAAAGCCTTCAGCTTATCGTAGAATTTGATCTTCCAGCCAACAGAGGTTTTTTCCATATACGCAATGGCCGCCGCTTGTTCCGGAGAAAGGCCCTCCACATTCAGCTCCAGCCGGTTATCCCGATAACAAAGACAATCGGTAGCTTTCGCAAGACCGATGGCTTTCAGCTCGGAAAGTATCTGCTGGGCATCCTGGGATAGCTCCTTCATAGATCCATCCTCCCTTCGTCCCCTTTCCACACTGCCACCTTACCACAGATTTCCTAAAAATACTTCCCACTTTTTTCCCACCCTATAAAAACCCGCAAGACAGGGGACGGTTCTGTGTCTTACAGCGTCCCCTCTATATACAAAAAGGGCAAGAGGAAAAACCTCTTGCCCTTTACTATTAAATAATGCGATCCAGCATACCGATCAGGTAATCGCTGCGAATCATACCGATGTTATTGGCGAACAGAATATCCGTTGCACCCACATCCTTTGCAAACTGCACCAAATTGCGGCCGCTGGGATCGTTCCAATGACGGTAGTCGATCTCATAAACCGTGCTGTAGTGGTCCACCACATAGCTCATCAGCGCGTTACCAAAGGATTCCTTCACCACGATGAGCACAGAGCCATCGGTGACGCTGGGGTTGGTCAGCTCCGCAAAGGGCTGATCACCGGCGCTGAAGGTGTTATATCTGGAGTAATAAGCCCAGCCGGAAACATCCATAATAATGTCCCAGTAGATCTTCTCACCGCCATTGCTCTCCGTATAGTACATATAAGCGTTGGGACTATAGGGATGATAAGCATACACGGTATCCGGTGTGTTCTTCAGGTTTTCGGGGTTACCGAAGTTGGTATACATACCGCCCAGATAGCCGCCAAACTGGCTTTCCGTACGCTGTGCCATGGTGTAGGGTGTGATGCCTTTCGCTTCACAAAAAGCTTCGTAGCCATAGTAAGCGCCGATGCCGTTCCAATGCCAGTCGGTGCGGAAATACAGGTACTCATTTCTGTGCTTCAGCAGATTGTCCACGCACTGCACAGGCACTACATTGCTGCTCATCTTATCAAAGATCTTTTTGCTGCTCTCCAGCTGATCCGGTGTGGAAATATTCACATTGTCCGGCATAACGATGCCGATGGCGGTGGGAATGATCAGGTCATATACCGTAACCTCTCCTGCCAGCTGATCTGCCACGCTGCTCACAAGACTTGCATAACGGGTAGCGGAAGAATCCACATAGCCGTAAGCTTCAAAGGCCATATTATCTACCATAATAATATCATTATGATAGTAATAAGATCCGCTGGTGCTCTTCAGCTCCGGATAACCCTTGGCATTGAGCTTGCCGGTGGGATAAATGCTGCCGGAAACCAGCACAGGGGGATCGGTGGGAAGATTAGCGGGAGGATCTGTGGGAGGATCGGTAGGAGGATCGGTAGGCGGCACCTTTCCTACTTCATAAGCATTGTCCATCAGATACTGGGCATTGTCAACATCATCGGTAATGCACAGGATAATATGCACGCCGTTTGTCCATACGATAGCCTTGTCGATCTTTGCCACTTCTTCAGGAATATAGTGCAGGAATTGATCCCGCTTCTGCTTGATATATTCCCGCACGCTTTCTACCGCAGCTTCGACCTGGCTAACCTCCGTAACGGTGATCAGCGAAAGCTCGTCGGCATATTTAGCGTTGCCCATATACATCACTGCGGTAGCCCCCTCCGGCAATCCCGGGAAAAAGACCTCTGCGCCCTCACCAATGTCGGCAAGGTCAGATGCAAAGGCAACACCGCCCAGCAGGCTGCCCATCAGAGCAGTTGCATCAATATTCTTTTCAGGCGCAGCCTCCGGCGCGCTGCCACCGCAGGCGGACAGACCAAAAAGGGTCGCCATCGCCAATAAAACTGCGATCAAACGATTGGTTGTCTTTCTCATATTATTCCTCTTTCTGCTTATTCAGGCATTCGCCCTTTTTCGATATTATGGTAACCGAAAAAAGGCATTTTTTCAACCCCTATTTTACCCCATTCCCCTTATTCAACCAGCATAAACATATTTTCTTAAAATTACCAAAGAAAACACTTGACAAACCCATTTCCTTTCGGTATAATTGCTCATGCTTTGGACGATTAGCTCAGCTGGTAGAGCATGCGCTTGACGTGCGCAGGGTCAGCGGTTCGAGTCCGTTATCGTCCACCATGAAAAGACCGTGATTGCATCGCAATCACGGTCTTTTCAGCTATATTCGCCTTCGGCGAGTTATATTGGCTGCGCCAGTTATATTTGCTTTGCAAGTGATATTGGGCTTCGCCCAGTTTTGGAGGCGAATATAATATAACTGCTGCATGGCAGCAATATCACTTTTACAAGGTAAAAATATCACTCCGGCAAAGCCGGAATATAACTTGAAACTGCGTTTTATTATTTGTATAATAATGTCGAGGTGATAAAAGTGGCTGAAAGTGTATTGAGAGATAAAGCAAAAGCTTTTGCTAAATCAGTTGTGTTACTGTGCCGTCAGATCAAAACAACACACAAAGAAGCTGTGCTGACAAATCAACTGCTTCGTTCCGGTACCTCCATTGGTGCAAATCTGCACGAAGCGCAATACGCACAAGGCACAAAGGATTTTATATCAAAATTTGAGATTGCATTGAAAGAGTGCCACGAAACCGAGTATTGGTTGGAGCTGTTGCACGAAACCGGCTATATCCCGGATGAACAGTACAAACCTTTGCAAAACGACTGCGGCTCCATCCGTCGTATGCTGATCGCCTCGATCAATACTGCCAAAACAAAATCAGTATAAGCACTGATTTTACAACAGGTCGTAAGGAGATATTTTATGAATTTCACAACATTTTACAAGATATTCATACTGATTCTGGTTGCCATCTTGCTTTTTAGCATTACTGCTTGCTCCAACAATGCCGATCGGAACAATAAAGATAATTATTCGTATAGTGTCAATGCGGTGTTTATGCTCTCTCAAGAAGTGGAAACTGGCATCTCTATGGATATATCGTCAATTAAGTACCATGATGATTATAGCAATAGTTTTACTAACTTATTAGGTAGCAGCAAAATTACTGCAGTATTGGAGAAATACGGATTTCCAGACTATAAAAACATAGAAATCTCATCTGCAAATGATACAAATACAATATATACAGTTACATTCTTTTCTAATGAGCAAAAAACAATTGTTTCTTTTGGTAATGAAGTATGTGCATTACTTCAGGAACTAATCTTACATGAATATAATTGTGTAATTGAATATATTCATCTTCCCACTGTAAATGCCATAAACAAATTAAAATAAGGATAACACCAAATCCTAATTTGGGCTGTCGATTATATCACAAAAAATCCCCCATTCTGCAGAATGGGGGATTTTTTACAGCTTCTTTACAAACAAAGCGCGGATGGCATTTAGCACGGAAAGGATCATAACACCCACATCCGCAAAAATGGCCAGCCACATATTGCCCATACCAAACGCAACCAGGATCAGAGCCAAAATCTTCACAGCAATGGAAAATACGATGTTTTGATAAACAATGCCCAGGCATTTACGAGAAATGCGGATGGCCTTGGAGATCTTCAGGGGATCATCGTCCATAAGCACGATGTCCGCCGCCTCGATGGCTGCATCCGAGCCCATAGCGCCCATGGCAATGCCGATGTCTGCCCGGGAAAGCACCGGAGCGTCGTTAATGCCGTCACCTACGAAGGCCAGCTTTTTGCCCTTGGGCATTGCAGCCAAAAGTTCTTCCACCTTCGTTACCTTATCCGCAGGCAGCAGCTGGCTGTAAAATTCGCTGATGCCCAATTCTTCCGCAGCCTGCCGGGCAGCAGGCTGCGTATCGCCGGTGAGCATCACCAGCTTGCGAATGCCTGCTTTTTTCAGCTGCCCCACCGCCTGCGCCGCACTCATCTTCAAAGCATCGGCCAGCAGGATTTGTCCGGCATACTGACCCTCTATGGCCACATGGACCGCTGCACCAACAGCATCGCCCTGCGGATAAGCAATGCCCAGGCTCTCCATCAGCCGCTGGCTGCCCACCGCCACAGTCTTGCCGTCCACCTGGGCGATCACACCGCTGCCGGCTTTTTCCTGTACTGCGCTGACCCGCCTGCGATCCGGCTCTTTGCCCCAGGAGGCAAGCAGACCCAAAGCTATGGGATGGGAGGATGCGCTTTCTGCCAGAGCGGCATATTCCAGGAGCGTTTCCCGGGGCAGGCTGTTGTGCAGGACCTTGGTGACCCGGAACTTGCCCTGGGTCAGAGTGCCGGTCTTATCAAATACCAGACAGCTTGTCTTGGACAGCGCTTCCAAATAATTAGAGCCTTTGACCAGCACACCCGCTCTGCTGGCGCCGCCAATGCCGCCAAAAAAGCTCAAAGGGATGCTGATCACCAAAGCGCAGGGGCAGCTGGCCACCAAAAAGCTCAAAGCCCGGTACAGCCATTGAGCCCAAGTACCGTAATTCTGCCACAAAAGGCTTTGCGCCAAAGGCGGCAGCACCGCCAATATCAGGGCGCTTATGCACACCACCGGGGTATAGATCCGGGCAAAACGGGAGATAAATTCCTCGGATCTGGATTTACGGGAGCTGGCATTTTCCACCAGCTCCAGGATCTTGGAAACGGTAGACTCTCCAAATTCCTTTGTTGTGCGGATGTACAGCACACCGGTCATATTCACACAGCCGCTGATCACTTCATCCCGCTCTTTCACATCCCTGGGCAGGCTCTCACCGGTCAAAGCGCCTGTATCCAGGCTGGAATGACCCTGTACCACTACCCCATCCATAGGGATCTTCTCACCGGGTCGTACCACGATCACCGTGCCCACCGGCACTTCCTCCGGGTCACACTGCCGAAGCTTGCCATCTTCTTCGATGTTGGCATAGTCCGGGCGGATGTCCATAAGCTTTGCGATATTTTTCCGGCTCTTGCCCACTGCATAGCTTTGGAACAGCTCACCCACCTGATAAAACAGCATTACGGCAATGGCTTCCACATAGTCGCCGCCCCCCACAAGGCCAATGATCATAGCGCCGATGGTGGCCACAGCCATAAGAAAATTCTCATCCATGATCTGCCCGTTTACAATGCCCCTGCCGGCCTTTCGCAGAATATCATAGCCTGCGATCAGGTACGGAATCAGGTGCAAAGCAAAACCCCAGTAGCCTTCCACCTTCAAAAAGGTCAGGATTATGAGCAGCGCCAACGAAAGAAGAATACGCACCAGCAGCTTTCTTTGTTTTTTATTCATATTACAGGAAGATCTCCCCATCGCTGACGGTCTTTTTGCAGTTCTTGCATACCTGCTCCATCACGGCAGGAATATCCGCATCCTCCGCAAATTCCACGATCAGCTTTTGAGTCATAAAGTTCACCACCGCGGTTTTCACACCGGGTGTCTTGGCTGCAGCAGCCTCCATCTTACCGGCGCAGTTCACGCAGTCCACATCAATTTTATAAGTCTTTTTCATAAGGCAAGCTCCTTTCATTACCATCAGTATATTTACCGGAAGAAGGAATGTCAATATGCTGGAATGAAATGGCAGCGCAAGACAGGGGACGGTTCTGTGTCTTGGGGAGGGCTAATGCCCTCCCCTGTTTGTCAGCTTCCGCAGTTTTCACCACACCGGACGGTGCAGGCAGCGCCGGTAAAGGTCAGCGTCAGGAAGAACAGCAAAATGCCCACCAAAATGGCGCTGACTACGCTGGTAGCCACCACGCCTACTGCCAGCAGCACCAGGGAAAACAGAATCGTTCCCAAAATGCCTGCAAGCAGGACCGCCAGGTTGGCGCACCGGCAATCGCACCGGTCGCTGTCGGCTCTTCGCACCAGCAGTATCGCCAGATACACCACGCCGATCCCCAGGGCCACCCACAGGAAGGCCGCCGTGACGGTGATCGTGCCTAAAATCTGCAAGAATGCCGCCACCACGCCGATCACCACGCTGGCAATGATTGCGAATATGGGGCATCTGCAGCCGCAGCCACAATTAAAAATACCCATGAATTTTCACCTCCCACGACAATTTATGTCGAAGTACCCAATAGGTGCATCGAAATTCTGTAATCAACAGACGAAAGCATAAAATTTTCGTACCGTTGGAAGATAAATGTTATTATCCAAATGCTCCTTCCCCGTGTCCACTGATCAGTGGACACTAATAATATAACTAATCCATTTACAAACAAAATACATTGCTATATAATTGTAATATAGCAATAAGGAGGAGTGATCTGTATGAAAAAGTTTCTTTGTCTTATTCTCATTCTCACCGTACTATGCAGTACCACTGCCTGTGACTTCCAGCCAGAATATATGTACGTTGTCTCATCTCTTGGCCAATATACCGAAAAAATCTTTTATGAAAGCGACGGATGGCAAGATTTCACTTACTTTGGCATTTTTCGTTTTAACACGGTTGACATTACTGAAAACACTTACTTTTCACCCATAACTGCCGCTGATATTAACCGTATTAACGATTTTCTTGATGATTACGAAAGCTGGATCCAAGTAGAACGCCAAAACGATCCCGGTCACGAACTTGTCGTCAATTATGCTTTTGATCGTTCTTTAATCGACACGGCAGATTACTTCTACATAAATTTAAAATATCCTGACAAGCCTACATATAATTACGATGTTTACTTTTTTGACACGCAAACAAACACATTGTATTTTTTCCACAACAACATCTAATATAGTTTTAAACAGTTTAACGCATATTCTGTAATTTATTATTCAAAAAGTTCCAAAAAGGCATAAAAAGTCCTTGACTTTTCCTGTTTGGAATGCTAAAATAGGCAAGCCGCATTGAATAGGCTTAAGTTGGGTCTTTAGGCCTGCGCCTTTAGAGCGAGACTACACATTATAAAGTAGGTGAAAAAGAATGAAAGCAGTTATCGTGACCGGTGGTAAGCAGTATACCGTCTCCGAGGGTGATGTCCTGTACATCGAGAAGCTGGAGGCTGAAGCTGAAGCTACCGTGAAGTTTGAGCAGGTTCTGGCAGTGCTGGACGGCGAGAACTCCAAGATCGGCGCTCCCGTCGTGGAAGGCGCAGCCGTTGAGGCCAAGGTCATCAAGAATGGCAAGGGCAAGAAGATCGACGTCTTCAAGTACAAGGCCAAGAAGAACGAGAAGAAGAAGATCGGCCACCGTCAGCCTTACACCAAGGTGGAGATCACCAAGATCGCTCTGTAATTATGACAAAGTGCGAATTTTTTACTGAGGGAGATCGGATCACAGGATTCAGTATCTCCGGCCACAGCGGTTATGCTGAAAACGGCTCTGACATTGTCTGCGCCGCTATCTCCGCTGTTGTGACTATGGCTGAAGCCACCATCAATGATGTGTGCGGCGCAAAGGCCAAAGTCCGGGTCAAGGATGCGGACGCCCGCATCAGCCTGACCCTCCCCGTTTCCTGCGATGAGGAAGAATCTGTACAGGCCGTGCTTGCCGGTATGATGCTCACCCTTTGCAGCCTGCGGGACGATTATCCGGATTATATCGAAGTTTTGGAGGTGTAACACCATGCTTAAGATTGGTATTCAGTTTTTCGCTCACCACAAGGGCGGCGGTTCTACCAAGAACGGTCGTGATTCCGAGGCAAAGCGCCTGGGCGTGAAGCGTGCAGACGGTCAGTTCGTTCTGGCTGGCAACATCCTGGTTCGCCAGAGAGGCACTCACATCCACCCCGGTGTTAACGTAGGCATCGGCAGCGATGACACCCTGTTTGCTCTGATTGACGGTACTGTCAAGTTCGAGCGCAAGGGCAAGGATCGCCGTCAGTGCTCCGTGTATGCTGCCGAGCAGTAATCACGAACACAGTTTTACTTGAAAGGCTGCTGCATATTTTGCAGCAGCCTTACCTTTTACAAAGGAGTCTGCAATGGAACAATTTGTAGATAAAGTGCGCATTACCGTCTGCGGCGGACGGGGCGGTGACGGCGCAGTGGCTTTCCACCGGGAAAAATATGTGGCAGCCGGCGGCCCGGACGGCGGCGACGGCGGTCACGGCGGCAGTGTGATCCTGCGGGTCAACGACAACCTGTCCACCCTGCTGGATTTCCGCTATAAGCGTAAGTATTCCGCTCAGGCAGGTCAAAACGGCCAGGGCCGGAATATGGCCGGCAAGCGGGGCGAGAGTCTGATCATCCAGGTGCCCAGAGGCACCGTGGTCCGTGACGCAGAAACAAACCAGATCATTGTAGATATGTCCACCGGTGAGGATTTCATCCTGGCCAAGGGCGGACGGGGCGGCTGGGGCAACGGCCACTATGCCACCCCCACCCGGCAAGTCCCCCGCTTTGCAAAGACAGGCCTGAAGGGTCAGGAGCGGGATGTGATCATGGAGCTGAAGCTCCTGGCTGATGTGGGTCTGGTTGGCTTCCCCAATGTGGGCAAGTCCACTTTGCTGTCCGTCACTTCCAATGCCCGCCCCAAGATCGCAAATTACCACTTCACCACCCTCTTCCCCAACCTGGGTGTCATTTATGTTGACGAGGGTGTCAGCTTTGTTATGGCCGATATCCCCGGCATCATCGAAGGCGCTGCCGAAGGCGCAGGCCTGGGCCACGGCTTTTTGCGGCATATCGACCGCTGCCGATTGCTGGTCCACGTCATCGATGTCTCCGGCTCTGAAGACCGGGACCCTGTAGAGGATTTCGATGCCATCTGCGCAGAGCTTAAAAACTACAGCATCGACCTGTCTGACCGGCCTATGATCGTAGCTGCCAACAAGTGTGACCTGCTGATGCCGGAATCTGACAACCTGGAGCGCTTACGCAAGCATGTGGAAGCCGCCGGCTGCAAGCTTTACGAGATCTCTGCCGGCACGACCCAGGGCACAAAGAACTTGATGCGGGTAGTGGCTGAAAAGCTGAAGACGCTGCCCCCGGTGACCATTTACGAACCGGAATATGTGGAAGTCATCGAGGAAGCCGGCGATCCCAAGGCTTTGGAGATCGATCATATGGGCAGCACCTGGCTCATCACCGGCACCTGGCTGGAGCGGCTCATTCAGAACATCAATTTTGATGACTATGAATCCCGGAACTATTTTGATCTGCAGCTGCGTAAATGCGGTCTGTTTGCCAGATTGGAAGAAATGGGTATCCAGGACGGCGACACCGTGGATATTTACGACTTCCAGTTTGAATATCAAAAGTAGTTGCCATTTTCAACTTTATATTGTATAATAGCAGCACCGGAATATCCCGGTGCTGCTATTTTTATAAGGGTGTGAATGCAATGATTTTGAACTTAAATAAAGGTGCATTTCAAAATTTTGGACAGATTTTAACACTTTTGCCTGAAAGTGAAGGGTCGCAGGCTCTATCGCTGCAAACCGGCACTTGTTCTGCCTTCTTTACCAAAAACGATACTACCGTTGTATGTGACCAGGGTATGGCCGTTCTTTCCTGCTGCAAGGCAGACGGCAGCTATAGCCATTTTTATCTGGATAAGCCTGTTATCCTGCCAGCCGGCATTTCTTTTTCTCTTTCCGCCTTTGAGACCAGCGCCCATGTGCGCCTATCCGGTGAGCCGCAAAAGCTGGAGGACCGACCCCAGGAGGATTTCCGCATCCATCGGCGGCTGAAGCTGGACACCTTATACACCTTCTTCTATCAGGAAAAAGAGCCGGGCTTCCTGTTTTCCGGTGAAGCCCATCCTGTGGTGGAGCTGACCTATGTGGATCAAGGCGAATTACACTCCGTTGCCGACGGTAAGGACTTTTTACTCAAGCAAGGCGACCTTACTGTTTACGGCCCGAACCAATGGCATATGCAGTACGCAGATGTAGATGTTACCCCTCGGTTTTTGACCATCTCCTTCGACCCGGGCAACTATGACCTTTCCGCCCTTTATGACCGGAAGATCTCTCTTTCCCACCGGCAGACCGGTTTGCTCCAGGAAATGCTCCGGCAGCAGGAGCTGGCAGACAGCTTTTCCGAAGATATGATCCTGTGCTTGCTGACCCAGCTGCTTTTGTCCTTGCTTTGCAATACCCAGGCGCCCGCCGCGCCTTTGCAGTGCGCCCACGGCCTGAAAAATGAAAACAGCATCATCCGCAAATCCCAGCAATACATCGCCTCCAATGTGCAGGGCAAGCTCTCTGTGCCGGATGCCGCCAAAAACGCAGGTGTCAGCGCCAGCTACCTGACGGCTTTGTTCCATAAGCACCTGCAAATATCTCCCGGTGACTATATTCGTCGCATCAAGCTCCAGGAGGCAAAACAGCTGATCCGCAGCGGCACGATGAACTTCACCCAAATTGCCAGCGCCCTGAACTATTCTACGGTACATCACTTCTCCCGTCAGTTTAAGGAGAACTTCGGCATTACCCCCTCGGAATACGCAAGATCCATCAAATAAAGCAAAAGCCAGCGGCATTGCCGCTGGCTTCTATTTCATTCTACAATCGCACCGGTGGGCAGGATCGGCTCAAGAAAGGTCTTCACATCCTTGGTAGCCAATTCCATATCGATCTCATATTCCTTCACCAGTGCCTGTGCCAATGTTTCCACCGTCTGCTCTGTTTCCAGCAGATCCCACAGGAATTTACCGGTAGCATTGATGGTGATCATACCGGAGAACCTTTCCGCTGCCTCACCTACAGGCACGATCACAAACCGGTCCGCCACCTGACGGATCACAAATTCCGGATGTTTTTTCATAAGCGCTCCTTATTTGCCTTCCTGGCCATTCTTTATGGATTGATAACCGTACTTATACCTATAGCCGTACTTATATTTGTACTTATAACGCTTGCCACCTTCCGGCGCCACACCGTTGAGCACAAAGCCCAAAAGCTTTGCGTTAGCCAGCTCCAGCTGATGAATACCACGAATAACGGTGTCCTTCGCTGTTTCATTCTGATGCACGAGGAACAAAACGCCGTGGGTATGGCTGGCCACTTCACAGGCATCGGAAACGATACCCACAGGAGGCGTATCCAGCAGGATATAATCGTAACGACCCTTCAGCATCTCAATGAACTGCGCCATTCTGGGGCTGCTCAAAAGCTCCAGCGGGTTGGGAGGGATCTCACCGGAGAAGACCACATCCAGCCGGGGACGGATGTTTCTGCGGATCGCCTGCTCCACTGTGCAAAGACCTGCCAGCAGATTGGAAAGACCGGGAGATGCCTTTTCAATGAGGAGTCTGCCCAGGCTGGGACGGCGCATATCACTGTCAATGAGCAAAACGCTTTTGCCGGACTCGGCAAAAGAAATCGCCAGATTCAAAACCGTGGTGCTCTTACCCTCGCTGGAATGACCGCTGGTCAGGCAGATTACCTTGGTGTCATCCCCCGGCAGGGAGAAGCGCAGGTTGGTCTGCAGCGTGCGGTAAGCTTCCTGAATATGGAAGGGAGTATGGGCATTGACGATCAGTCTGCGCTGATTCACATAGCTCTGACCGGGGTCCTGTTCTTTTTTGAAAATGCTCATTTTCCCACCTCCTCAGCACTATTTCCTGTATAGCTATAATTCTTGGTATTCTCAAGAGTCAGATCCGGGATCACACCCAGCACAGGAACGTTGCTAATTGCTGCCAGGTCCTCTTCACCCTTGACGCGGACATCCAGGATCTCGATCAGGCACAAAACGGCAGCTGCTAACACAGCGCCCAGCAATCCGCCGGTAATGGCATCCTTGGAAGCACTGGGGCTATAAGGCGCAGTGGGGATCTTGGCCCAGTCCACCACTTCGGCAGAACTGCCCTTAATAAACTTAGCGATCTGGCTGGGAGCCACCTCTGCAATGGCATTTGCCACCTTGGCCGCCATCACAGGATCTTTATGGGAAATATAAAGCCGGAAGATCTCTGTTTCAGAGCCGGTATCCGCGCTCATCATGCCGGCAATAGATGCGGCAGACACAGCACCGTCCAGCTCCTCAGAAACGGCATCCAGCACCGTATTGCTCCGCAGACCTTCTACATAAGTAAGTACCAGACGCTGGGAAGTAGCCAGGTCAGAAGCGGTAACGCTTTGGTTGGTGCTACCGTTATTTACGCAGAAAGACACATAGGTCTTATACATAGGTGTAACAAAGTTCTTTGTATATAAGTAAAAACCGGTTGCCACCAAGCAGGCAGCCAGCACTACTACCCAAATCCGGCGCAGCACTGCCCCAGCCAAAACTGCCAGGTTGATCTCCTTGATTTTTTTAGATTCCATAAACATCCTGCCTTCCCTTTTCAGCTTAAACGCACAAAATCCGCGCATACGCATACTTTTGTTTCTATATTTTATCATATACACCCCCCTTATGTCAATCACATCCCAAGGGGTAATTCCTACCTTTATATTGCATTTTCTCTGCAATAGTGCTATGATCAGGCTATATTTATTATGGAGGGCATATTTATGATCGCAAAAGCTTATGCTGACTACGCCTGGGAGCAGACAGCCGCCATTTTAGCGGTGGACTCCCCTACCGGATTTACACAAAATGCTGCCGCTTGGGCAAAAGAAGCTTTTGAAAAGCTGGGCTTTTCCGCCACCGTCACCACCAAGGGCGGTGTGCTGGTAGACTTGGGCGGTGAAGATGAAAAGAATGCCCTTCTGCTGGCAGCCCACGCAGACACTTTAGGCGCTATGGTAGCCGAAGTCAAAGGCAACGGCCGCCTGCGCGTAACGCCCCTGGGCGGTATGCGCGCCAATAATGGTGAGGCAGAAAATGTGCGGGTATATACCCGCTGCGGCAAGGTCATTGACGGTACGCTGCAGCTTTGTAATGCCTCTGTCCATGTGAATAAAGACTATGCCACCACCACCCGCAGCTTCGATACCACCGAAGTGGTGCTGGACGAAGATGTAAGCTCCGCCAAGGATGTAGCCGCCCTGGGTATCCAGACCGGTGATATCGTCTGCTTTGACCCCCGCACCCGGCGTACCGCCAGCGGCTATCTGAAAAGCCGTTTTTTGGATGATAAGCTGTCGGTAGGCATCCTGCTGGGCTTTGCCAAATATCTTTCTGTTGAAAAAATCACCTTAAAGCGGAAGACCTATGTGTATATCACCGTTTATGAAGAAGTGGGTCACGGTGGCTCCGGCTCTGTGCCTGCAGGTGTTACAGAGGCCATTTCCGTGGATATGGGCTGCGTGGGCAACGGTCTTGCCTGCACCGAGCGCCAGGTGTCCATCTGCTGCAAGGATTCCGGTGGCCCTTACAGCTACGAAGTGATAGGCAAGCTCATTGGCGCTGCCAAAAAGACGGGTGCTGACTACGCAGTGGATGTTTATCCCTACTATGGCTCCGATGTGGAAGCCACGCTGCGGGCAGGCTTCGATATCCGCCACGGCCTGATCGGCGCAGGCGTTTACGCCAGCCACGGCTACGAGCGCAGCCACATCGACGGTGTGTACAACACCCTGAAAGTCCTCTGCGGCTACCTGGATTGCTGATATAAAATTTCTCACAGGAGCGGTTTGCATAGAAATGTATCACAGGCATTTTGATCGCTTTTATAGGTCTTTTGGTGATCAATGTGCTGTAAATTCAGCAGAAAGAAGTGTCATCCTTTGAAGCAACAACGTCTGTCCCTGACAGAAGGTCCGATCTGGAAAGCTATGCTGTTTTTTGCCCTGCCGGTGTTTTTGGGCAATGTCTTCCAGCAGCTTTATAATGCTTTTGATGCCTGGTGCGTGGGCAATTACATAAACGAGGATGCCCTGGCGGCAGTAAGCTCCTCCGGCAGCCTGATCTTTATGATGGTCAGCTTCTTTAACGGTGTGGCTATGGGTGCCGGTGTGGTGATCGCCCGTTTTTTTGGCGCAAGGCAGTACGACCCTATGCGCAAAGCAATCCACACCGCCATCACCTTCGGCCTGGTCACCGGTGTGGTGCTGACCATCGTTGGTGTGGCCTTCACCCCCACCATCCTGCGCTGGATGGGTACGCCCACCAAGGTGCTGCCCCAATCCATCAGCTATTTCCGCTGGTATTTTACCGGCGCGATCTTCACGGTGATGTATAACATCTTCGTGGGCATCCTCCACGCAGTGGGTGACAGTAAGCACCCGCTGTATTACCTGATGTTCTCCACGGTGGTAAACATCGTCCTGGATATGCTGTTCGTGGCGGTGCTGGGCTTAGGTGTTGGCTCTGCAGCCATTGCCACCACCATTTCCCAGGGCATCAGCGCAGCCCTCTGCTGCATCCACCTGCTGCGTATCGACGCGCCCTACAAAATCGCGCTGAAAGAGATCCGCTTCCATAAAAAGAGCCTGATGGACATCATCAAATACGGCCTTCCGTCCGGTGTGCAGAACAGCGTCATCGCTTTTGCCAATGTGGTAGTGCAAGCCAATATCAATAGCTTTGGCCCTTCCGCAATGGCAGGCTGCGGCTCTTATTCCAAGTTAGAGGGCTTTGCCTTCCTGCCGGTCACCTGCTTTACCCAGGCCCTTTCCACCTTCGTGGGTCAAAACCTGGGCGCGCACCGTCACGACCGGGTCAAAAAAGGCGTCATCTTCGGCATCGCCTGCAGCTGCATTATGGCTGAGCTCATCGGCTTGCTTGCCTACTATTTTGCGCCCCAGCTCATCGGCTTTTTCAGCGATTCTCAAGATGCCATCGACTTTGGTGTCAAACATATGCGTACCATCTGCCTGTTTTATTGCCTGCTGGCGTTTTCTCATTGCATTGCCGGCATTATGCGAGGCGCAGGCAAAGCCACCGTGCCAATGTTCACTATGCTGGTCTGCTGGTGCGTGATCCGGGTCACCTATATTACCGTAGCGCTGCAATTCGTATATGAGCTGACCACCGTTTCCTGGGCCTATCCTATCACCTGGAGCTTAAGCTCCATATTCTTCCTGCTTTATTTCCTGAAAGCCGACTGGATTCACAACTTTGACCGTATGGAAGCCAAAGGAAACGCTCAATAAAGGAGATAATAATATGTCAGACATCTCAAAAATTGACCGGAATTTTACCGTAGAAACCGCCTTAAGAATCAAAGGCATCCGTTTTTACGATATCCAGCGTCCCCCTTTTCGCATTTACGGCGTGTCTCACGAAAACGGCGTGTATCGCCGTTTTCCGGAAGAAGTTGCCAAAACTGTTAGTAAACGTGTTTGCGATCTTCACGTTCACACCGCCGGCGGCAGAGTGAAGTTCGTCACCAACAGCAGCTTCGTTGCCATCAAAGCGCAGATGCCTGCCATCACCAAAATGGGTCATTTTGCCCTGTCCGGCTCCTGTGGTTTTGATATGTATGTAGGCAAAAAAGAGCGCTTCCACAGCAGCTTTGTGCCCACGCCTGCCATACAGGACGGTTACGAAAGCGTGATCCGCCTCGATACACGCAAAAAGCGGGAGATCACCATCAATTTCCCCCTCTATAGCTCCGTTTCCGAGCTGTACATCGGCCTTGATGAAAATGCCATGGTAGAGCCTACTTCCGGCTATAAAAAAGAAAAGCCCATCGTCTTCTATGGCTCTTCCATCACCCAGGGTGCCTGCGCCAGCCGCCCCGGCAACGCCTACACCAGCAGGGTGTCCCGGGCTCTTGGGATGGACCATATTAACCTTGGCTTTAGCGGCAATGCCAGAGGCGAGCAAAGCATGGCAGACTATATCGCAAGCCTTGATATGGCAGCCTTTGTTTACGATTACGACTATAACGCCCCCGACCCGGAGCATCTGCAAAATACCCACCAAAAAATGTTCCAAACCGTCCGCAATGCCCATCCGGAGCTGCCCATCTTGATCCTGTCCCGCCCCAAATACAGACCGAATGCCGAGGAAAAGCAACGGCTTCAGATCATAAAAAAGACCTACATGGATGCTGTGGCTGCCGGTGATCAAAATGTGTATTTCATTGACGGCAAAGCCTTAATGAAATATGCCAAAGACGACGGCACTTTGGAAGGTTGCCACCCCAACGATCTGGGCTTTTACTCGATGGCACAAGTGGTCATCCGGCGCCTGAAATCCCTTTTGTGAGACGCTGCCATATGAAAACACTTTATGAAAAAAGCCAGCTCGGCTTTGCCCTTTTGTGGATCGGTCTTTATGTAGTGGTGATGAATATCGCCCTGCAGTTTTGCGGCGGTTTTGATGACCTGGCCCAAAAGACCGTCCCCCAGCTCCTCATCCCCGTATT
Source organism: Faecousia sp. (assembly GCA_045659205.1). Taxonomy (GTDB): domain Bacteria; phylum Bacillota; class Clostridia; order Oscillospirales; family Oscillospiraceae; genus Faecousia. The sequence goes on along the minus strand of JAZOWK010000032.1, from coordinate 28,310 downwards.
TTGCAGTCTTGCCCTGGCAGCTGCCGCTACCGCGTGGACTCTGCGTAACAAGCTTGGGGAAAAGCTCGGCCTTTGTAAATTCAAAAGCCCGCCCAAAGCTTTTTTGTGGTTTATTCCCTTGGCGCTGATGTCTTGTATCAATTTTAAAAACGGCCTTTCCCTCCCCGCCCCGCTTCCCATCTGCCTGCTGATGGCAGTCAATTTAGCCTTAGGCGGCTATCTGGAAGAAATCATCTTCCGTGGTTTTCTATTCCGGACGATGGAAAAAGATAATTTAAAAAGCGCCATCATCGTCTCCGCAATTACCTTCGGTGCAGGACATATTGTCAACATCTTCAACACCGCCGATCTATTCGGTGTGCTTTTGCAGATATGCTACGCCATCGTCATCGGTTTTCTGTATACCGTCCTCGTCTATAAAGGCGGCAGCCTATGGCCCTGCATTGCAAGTCATATGTTTGTCAACTTTACCAGTGTATTTGCCCCGGAAAACGGTCCTTTTACCCAGTTGACCGATGCCCTCTTCGGCTGCTCTTCGCCCCTTATAACCGAAGCTTGCAGCGCATTTCTCATCATCCTCATCTCCGGCAGCTACGCTTTGTGGCTATGGAAAAAGGCTTGACCATTCGGTCAAGCCTTTTCTGTCTTTATTTTTGCCCCACATTGTTTGTCATAGCGTCACCGGCATATATTTCTTTTGCAATTTTTATAAATTCATTGACTGCGGGACTTAAATATTTTTTTCTTTTATGCCCGATATAAAGCACTCTTTCAGCACACAAACCGTCCAATTTATAAAACAGCAGATTTTCATATCGCGCGGCTGATTGAACAACGATATCCGTGGTAAATGTCAGTCCCATACCGGAGCCGGCAATATTGTAAGCGGTCATTAACTGATCCACATCTATAAGGGAATGGGGCGCAAAGCCGTAAGCCCCGCAAATATTATGGCTGCACTTATACATATTGTTTTTTTGTTTTAGCTGTATAAATCCTTCCTCTTTAAAAAGGCTTAGATCCACACAGGGTACATCCGGCTCTAAATGCTTATTTAAAATAACATCCCCCGCCGTAAGCGCCATATTTGCAAGTTGTTCATTTATACGATGCTGTCGGGGAACTGCCAACAAAATATGTTCTTTTTTCAAAGGATACGAAACAAATTTGTCGCGGTCAAAATCATAATCTATCAAAACCTCGATCTCTTCTGAAAAAAGCTTCTCCTGCAGATCTAAAGAATTGCTTTCAATAAGCTGAATATCAATTTTCGGATATCTGGCGGAAAATTCCATAATGATTTTAGGAAGAATAAAAGAAGAAATAAACGCAGCTCCGCTGACCTTGATTTCTCCCGTCAATAAGGCAGTAATACTGTTTATGCCATCCTTCAGGTTTTGCTTGACGCGGTACATCTCCTCTACAGCTGCAATATAAACCTGCCCTAAATCCGTTAATCCAACCGGAGTGGGTTCCCGGTTAAAAAGCTTAAAACCAAGCTCTTCCTCCGCTTTTTTAATGATCGCGCTCAGTGCCGGTTGAGAAACAAACAGTTTCTTCGCAGCCAAGGTAAAGCTCTTTTCCTCGTACACCTTGTAAATGTAATCTGCATATTTAAACACATTGCCACCTCATAAGTAAAATCATATGTTCATTATATAAACATATATATTTGATTATACTGCAGTATTGGATTATAATCAAGATATCATTTTACTGCAGGTGATATATATGAACATATGCGCCGAAATCATCCGCGATATTCACTCCGATATCCGGGGAAAGAATTTTTATTCTGCGTTGGAGCTTGAAAAAAGCGGAATCAATATTTTAAAACTAAACACCGGCAATCCCGCTACATTCGGCTTCCAAATGCCTGAAAGCGTTAAAAGCGCGCTGTTTGAAAAAATCGACACAGCTTTAGGCTACTGTGATGTGCGGGGAATGATCCCTGCGCGGGAAGCCATTATGCAATACCACAAGTCGAAAAATATAAATGATTTTTCTATAGATGACATTTTTATCGGCAACGGAATCAGCGAAATCGCTTCTATGATCGCCTCTGCCCTGTTTGACCCGGGTGACGAAGTTCTTGTCCCTATGCCCTGTTACTCTCTTTGGACGAACGAGATCCTTTTGCACCGCGCCGTCCCTGTCTTCTACCGATGCGATGAGCAGGCAGGCTGGAATCCGGACACAGAGCATATCAAAAAGCTGATCACAAAAAAGACAAAGGCCATCGTCATTATCAACCCCAATAATCCCACCGGTGTATTATACACCAACGATACGCTGCTAAAGATCGCAGAAATCGCACGGCAAAACGATCTGATCGTTCTTTCCGATGAAATTTATGACCGTCTTGTGTTCGACGGCAAGCAGCACACCTCATTTGCCAGTCTTGCCAAGGATCTGACTGTGATCACTATGAATGGCCTTTCCAAATCTCACTGCCTTTGCGGCTTCCGTTGCGGCTGGCTTGTTACCAGCGGCCCTGCTGACAACCGCGATCAGATCACGGACGCGCTGCTAAAGCTTGCATCGATACGCCTTTCTGCCAACGCCATTATGCAAACTGTCATCCCCGCCGCCCTTGCAGATACAGAATACACCGAAAGTATGATAAAACCGGGCGGACGGCTCTATGAGCAAAGAAAAGCCACCTTTGCTGCGCTGGATAAATCGCCTTGTCTTTCTTATGTAAAAAACGATGCCGCTTTTTATGTTTTCCCTAAAATAAAACCCGAATATGTAAGGGAAAACAACGATATGGATTTTGCAGCAAAGCTGCTGTTTGAAAAGCACATTCTCGTTGTACCGGGAAGCGGTTTTGCCTGGGATCAGCCTGATCATTTCCGGATCGTAATGCTGCCCCAAGCAGAGATCCTGCATAATGCCGTCCTGCAAATCGGCGAGTTCATACATGCACAAAAGGCTTGACCGTTCGGTCAAGCCTTTTATATTTATGAAATTAAGTTACTTTCCTTCAGTAAAGAAAGAATGTCAAAAGCACTGCCGCCGTCGGGCAAAACAGTAATCACATGAATGTAGTAGTTGCTGGAATTCTGGGTGGCCAGAACTGTCACATTCCCGGGAATTTGCTCCTGTGGAATCAGCTCGAAAGAGCCGGTAGCGTTGCATCCGGCATAAACCGTATGAAAAACACCAGTAATATGCGGCTCAGCGTCATAGGTAGAAAAGAGAGATTCAGACCAAACGATTTGGGCAGCGCCGTAAGGCTTATCCGGTGTGGCAATTTCCACGGCATCCACGGTCCAAAAACCCAGCGCATTTTTCGTCATATAAGCCAGCGCAGCATCGCCTGCCTTTGTTTGTGAAAAAACAATCTGAAATACCTTGCCCTCATCGTCCGTAATTGGTTCCTGCACTACCTGCAATTGATCCCGGATCAAGTCCGTCTGCGCAATCGCCATCTCAAAGCTACAGGCGCGAAGTATGAAAAATGTAGCTACCAACAAAATACAAGCCAGCACTGCCAAATACACTCTCGTTCGATGCCTGCGCTCAGACATAGCCACTGCCGCCTTAAACTGAGCGCGTCGGGTATCCGCATCCCGCTGCTGTTCCCGCTTTCGTTGCATCATCTCTAACATTCTGCTGCAATTTGGGCAGCTATTCAGGTGGGTATGAATAAAGGTATTCGTCTCCAAACTGGTCAATTCATCACAATAAGTAGGAAGCAGGTCGGTTACGATTTTGCAATCATCCATATAGATCCTCCATTCTCTCCTGAATTTTTACCTTGGCACGGAAGAAAGTGACCCGCGCCCAATTCTCACTCTTTCCCATAGCTTCACCAATCTGCCGAAAGGAAAGGCCTTCCATTCGCATGAAAAACACCTGACCGTAAGGCGGCTCCAGTTGCTGCGTTTCACGGTATAACTGCGTAAGCTGTTCCTTTTCCAAAAGCACCTCTTCCGGATCAGGAACTGCCGAAGGACGCGGGAATAGACGGCGGCTGCGCTGCTGCCGCTTGCGTTCATTTATGTATAGGTTTTTTCCAATGGTGCAAAGCCATGTGGATAGCTTGCACCGTCCGTCATAGCGTCGTGGGTGTAAAAACGCCTTGAAAAAGGTCTCTGCCGCAAGATCTTCTGCCAAGGGGATATCTCCGCATAAAGAAAGCAGGTAGCCATATACGATGGGATAGTTTTCCTGATAAATGTCCTCTTGCGTCATAGGCTTCCTCCTTTCGTTCTTTCACTTATATAACAACCCAAAAGCAATTTTGTTACAGAAAAAGGGAAATTTTTGTTGTAAAATAATTATAGCACAATATTCCTTTTAACAAAAGGGGCGGATATTATCCGCCCCTTTGATTATCCTTGTCGGGGCGGCTATTAACCGCCCGTTACCATTTTGTAAATCCAATAAATCAAGCCATAAATGGCCGATGCCTAAGATAAAGCCCTCTGCCGCTGTCAGGTTAGTACCCGTCAGTTTTTGAAAAAGGCTACTACAACAGCGCCCGGGCCCGCGTGCGTTCCAATAACGCTGCCCACAGTTGTATAACGCACTTCATCAAGATTGCCTTCCCAAATATGCCGGCTATCTTCGATGTATTTTAATAAAAGCGCGTCGGAAATTCCGCTGTAACCCAGCAAAACAGGTTTTCTAAAATTGATGCCACCGACCTTGTCAATTTCCTGAACGAGCAAATTGTTACCCATTTTAGAGCCGCGTGCTTTTCCAAGCATATGAATTTCGCCATCCACAACAGAAAGAACAGGTTTAATATTCAGTACACCGCCCGCAAATGCAACCGCCTTTGAAATGCGGCCACCCTTCTTGAGATACTCAAGCGTATCTACCAAAGCTACTATAACAATCTTTTTCTTCTCTTCTTCCAGTATCGCTGCAGTTTCCCCGGCGCTTTTACCTTCGTCCAAAAGTCTGAAAGCCAGTTCTACCAATATACCGCTGCCCATTGCCGCGCTGGTGCTATCGACGATATAAATATTATCATAATCTTCAGCCGCAATCGTTGCGCTCTGGTATGTACCCGAAAAATTAGAAGCAAGCGTAATTACAACAGCACTTTCTCCGGCTTCCTTTGCCTTTTCAAATTCTTTCGCAAACGCATCAGGTGTTGCTTGGCTTGTAGTTGGAAGCACATCACTTTCTACGAGTTTTTCGTAAAATGTTTTGTGGTCGATCGTTACACCGTCAATGTATTCCTCTGTACCAAAATTCACGGTAAGGGGAACCGTATGCACACGGCTTTTAAATTCGGGCATTAAATCTGCTGTGGAATCCACAATAATTCTTGTTTTCATAAATATCTACTCCTTAAGCTGAGGGGAGTCGAACCTCGACAGCCCCACAGCAGTTCTTTTGTTTGTATTTTCCCTTATCTTCCTTGCCTTGCGTCAGCAATGCTGCGTCATCTGCACAAAAATCCAAAGCAAAACTCCTTGCTGTGGGGTGCTGTGCAGTTTTGACAGAGCTGTTTTCTGGCAAGATAAGAAAAATTCCGAAGGGAATACCCGTTGGTATTGTCAAGGAATTTTCCGCAATATTGGCGGAAAACAGCCGGTCAAAACCTATCGGGGTTCGATTCCCCTCAGCTTATCTTTCTCCATTTTTAGAAACGGCGTCCAAACTTTTACTGATAATAGAAAGACTGCGATAAAATGCTATTCTTTCTTCTTCTGTAAGCCCGTCGCTGATCGCATCAAGAACACCGCTGATCTTATCTGCAATCTTTTTGCCGGCTTCGGTTCCTTTGTCTGTCAAAATAAGAGGACTTTTATATCTTTTGTTGCTTTTAGATTCACAGGTCAAATATCCGTTTGTTTCAAGATAATCCAGGGCGCGGGAAATGGTTGCCTTATCTTCTTCACAACGCTCACAAAGATCGGTAGCCGTAGCGCCTTTATTGGTATAAAGGTAGTATAAGCAGGAAACGTGGGCGCTTCTTAAATTGTATTCCGCCATTTCCTGATTCTTAATTCTGCGAATGTTACGACTAATTCTGTTAATAAGCACAGTAAATGTTTCGAATCGTTCTGTCATTATGCTACCTCCTCACCGCTTGTTGAAACCTCAACAAGTTTAGCACAGACTTGTTGAAATGTCAACAAGTCCGTGCTAAATCACTTGAATCAACCAACAAATCAGGCCATATACCACCGATGCAGAAACGCCATATACGATCACCGGGCCCGCGATTGTAAACATCTTCGCGCCCACGCCCAGGATGAAACCTTCTGCTTGTGTCAACTTAGGACCCATATATTCGTGTTCTATTAGGACCCATATGTTTCTCAAATATTTACATCAAAATGGCAATGTGGTATAATGAGAAGAAGTGAGGTGGCATGTATGCACGAAGAATGTTTAATCTGCAAAGCAAAACTTGAATATTTGTCAGAAGACGAAATGATGGAGTGCGCCATCTGCCACAAAAAGGAACTGAGCAAGACTCGCTGTGTGGCTGGTCATTACATATGCAGTGAATGTCATACACAGGGAATGGACAGCATCTTTGGCCTGTGTCTTTCAGAAACCTCCCGTAACCCGTTGGCGATTCTGGAAAAGATGATGGCGATGCCTTTTTGCCATATGCACGGTCCGGAACATCATGTGATGGTGGGAGCGGCACTGCTGACGGCATATAAAAATGCCGATGGAGATGTTGATCTTCCCAAAGCACTGCACGAAATATACCGTCGCGGCAAAGCAGTTCCCGGCGGCGCCTGCGGATTCTGGGGTGCTTGTGGTGCCGGTGTCAGCGCAGGACAGTTTGTGGCAATCGTGACGGGTTCCACGCCGCTGGCTGCAAACCCTTGGGGACTAAGCAACCAAATGACCGCAAAAGCACTGGATAGCATCGGCAAAAACGGTGGTCCCCGGTGCTGTAAACGAGATTCCTATTTGTCCATTCTTGCCGCAATCGATTTTGTTGCAGAGCATTTGGATGTCCATATGGAAAAGGCAACGCCCGTATGCTCACGGAGTCACCAAAATAATCAGTGTATCGAAAAACTTTGTCCTTTTTATGGAGGAACACAATGAAGAAAGTAGCCTTTATCTGTGTTCACAATTCCTGCCGCAGTCAGATTGCTGAAGCACTGGGAAAGAAGTTGGCAGGCGACGTGTTCGAGAGCTATTCCGCCGGAACGGAAACCAAGCCCCAGATCAATCAGGATGCCGTGCGGCTGATGAAGCAAGTCCATAACATTGATATGGAAGCCACGCAGTACAGTAAGCTCCTGTCTAATATCCCGCAAGTAGATATTGTCATCACCATGGGTTGCAATGTTCAATGTCCGTACCTCCCCTGCTCCCATCGAGAGGATTGGGGTCTGGAAGACCCCACAGGCAAAAGCGATGCTGCATTCCTGAAAACGATTGAACTGATTGAAGGAAAAATACTGGAGCTAAAGCAAAGACAAAAATGAAGAACCCCGGATTTGGTATCATACCAATTCCGGGACATTTTACATTTGTCTCACCTGGCCTTCAAAAAATACAGGCATCGGGTCCCTTGGGGCCCTGCCCGTATCTATTTTGTACTGTTATTATTTTGTCACTGTCTTACTTTTTTGCGTTTTTCTTAGCCTTACGCATAGCGATAATACGGTTCATTTCGTTATAAACGATCATATAACCCTCATCTACACCCATACCGGGTTTTGCCAGAATCTGCACCGGCTGGGTTGCCATAGCACAGTGGACACACACCTGCGCGCTGCGGTCGGTCTCATTACAAGTACCGCCCTGATATGCGCCGATGCCCTTTTCCTTGCAGTAGAGAACAGCCTCGATGGTGTTGTTGATACCGCCCAAATCGGGAGTCTTGATCTGAACCATATGACCTGCTTTCCGGTCGGCAAATTCCTTGATATCTTCCAGAGTGTTGCACCACTCATCAGCAACCAACTCCACATCACAGCCACGCTTATCCAGTTCAGCAGTCAGACCTGCCAGAGCAACTACCTGGGTCTGTCGATCGCAGTCGCAATCCATAGGGCCTTCAATACGCAGCTTGAAGGGCTTTGCGATCCGGCCCAGCTCCTCAATATAATCGGCCATAGCGGTATAATTATTATTACCGAAAATAACGCCGATCGTACCATAAACATCCATATGGAACACAGGCAGGTAGCTATCGTCGGTGCGATTTTCCAAAATTCGATCCCGCAACCATGCAATATACTCTGCCAATTTTTCACCCTTTGTACCCAGCTTTTCTTCCACGTGGTTGATAAGGGCATGGGGCAGCACCTGCGCGCCCTTAATGATCATCTTGTCCGCATTGACATAGCGGTCATCACCGGATTGCGTAAAGATGTCGATGGGGGTTTCAGAAACAGTACAGCCGTATTCATCAGCTACGACCTCACACATCATTCTGCCAGTAGCCTTCGCAACCGCATCCAGAATTGCCTGAGAAACACCATAGCGAATGGCAGTATGCAGGCGCTTGCCTTCCACTTGAATTGCCTCCATCATGGCACACAAGCCACGAAAATCGTCTGCTTCCTTACCAACCAGCTCCGGCTTTATGTACTTGTCGATGACAGGGATAAAGTCCTCCGCCAAAAACAGAGGGTCACGACCGCCGGCGCCGGAATACTGAACTGCGGCACAGTCGCCGAATGCTACCTGTCCATCCTCCAAAACCAGCATAACAGAAATAGACTCACCTGCCTGGCGAACAGAACGGAAGCCTTCAGTCACGGGATTACCCACATAAAACATACCGTCATGGCCGGCACCGCCTTTAATTGCACGCTGATCGTCAAAATAGAAACCGGTACGGCCGGCAGAGCAAACAACATCAATGATCTTCATTGCAAATTTCTCCTTTATCAATACTTAGGGCGACCAACAAGACGGCCCTTGCCAATGGCGTACACGTCATCAATAACCATTTGGAAAGAAGCCTTGCGCTTCTCTGCCACAGCGCGCTCATTGATCTTGGCGGCGTGGTAGTCCTTCAGTTCCTGCGTGAAAGGAAGATTACCGGTATTGAGAATGCGCACCGCACCGTCGTTATCACGGCAGGGCAGCATCAGACCGGCATTGAAACGGCAAGGTGCAAAGGGAACATCCAACACACCGGCCGCCACGCCGCGGCAAACGCCCGCAGCGATGTCACCATTACCCAACTCGAAGCATTTGTCCACGATGCAACGGGTTTCTGCACAAATGATCTCTTTCTCCTCTTCCATACGGATATCATTAAATGTCTGATCGGCCATCATGTTGACCACCTGCTTAGTGCAGCGCAGGCCCTCTGCATTGGCTTCCATAGTGGGGATGCCCACAGCTTCATGAGGGGTCTTAACAATGACCTTGGTGGCCTTTGCCAGAGCAGCAGTCAGACTGCCGGAAGAAATAACGCCAAATGCCTTTGCTTCGTCTGCGGGGAAACCGCCCATCCACTGGTGCAGAACGGTGGTGACCTTCACATCGCTGTAACCATATTTCCGCAAGTATTCGTCGGTCAGGCTCTGCAATGTATGGATAGCAGCAATATCCTGAACCAGATTACCGCACTGACCGTAGCCTACTGTGATATTTTTAACGCCCTGCTCAGCAGCCAGCAGCGCTTCAATAATGGCTGCAGCGTGAGAAATACAGGGAGGTACCAAAGTGCCTGTCAAAGGACCGTAGGGCTCTCTGTTGATGGAAACGCCCATCTCCTCGTAAAGTCCCGTCAGTCTGTCCACATACTGCCAATCCCGAATGGTGCGCTCCATGGGAATATTCTTGCAGTAAGGCAGATTATAAGAAATGCCGCCGCCTTCATAGCTGGTAAATCCGCCGGCATAGGTAATTTCGGTCAAAAGTCTTGCGTCAGGCGTACCATGACGAACCTGCATAGGCACATTAACACTCTCGATAACCTGACGGCACTTAGCAACGCCATGATTGACCGCAGGGAAGCCGTTGAGCATAGCCCGGCCCAAACGGATGGATTCAGCAATGCCGTTTTCCGCTTCCTCATAGCGGTTCTGGCGGGTATAGCTGTCAATGGTAGAGGGCAGCAGATCGGCCTCGCCCTCCCTCTCCAAAAACTGCATTAGTTTAATATGTTCTTCCACCACGGGTACACCGGCACGGGGCTGCACCAGAGTCCGGCCGTCCTGCTTGGCATCCAGCAGCTTCTGGGAGAAATTACGATTGGTAGGCATAGCCTTATGATAAGCAACTGCCTCTTCCAGATTCACATCTTTGCCGGTAGGCCATTGGGTCAGGACTTCCTGACGCATAGCCATAAACTCACCTTCGCCAATTCGCTTATTCTGAATATCCATAGTGCTCTAACTCCTTTTTCATAATCCGCAGGGCCACTCTGGGATAATACCCGGACAGAAGACCCATTGCAGCTAATATATATGTTCTGTCCACCCACACATCTGCCTTCACAGGCCGCAGAGACATAGGCTGCATGGGGCTATACAAAGCGTGGGAAGCAATTTCTTCCGTCCGCCTGGTATGGATCAGGCTTCCGCCGGTTACCACAATATTTTTCACCTTGGTGAGGTTCTTGCCCTCCTGCAGGTAAGTCTTTCCCATCAGGGTATAGGTCTCTTCCACCGTGCCTGCGTGACGCTTTACCGCTTCTTGGGTAGCCATAGACGCCAAGGCATAATCCAAAGCCTCCAACTCTGCATCGCCATCAGGCACTTTATAAGTATGATGTTGCAGATCCTGCACAAGCTCCATAACCCGGTCCTGGCCGAGCCCGGACAGTTCTACGATTCGGGGCAGGCCTGCGGCATCTATGATGCCTTTGATGCTGTAACGCATACCTATATCGCCTTCTACCGTCCGTTTGGCATAGGGCTCAGGCAATCCTTTGTAAACCGTATTCATCTGATCGGGCATACCATCAGCGATGGAATAGATATCGGTGGTTGCGCCGCCTACATCCACTGCCACCAGTTCTCCGATACCGGTTTCATCCTCGCAGCCCTGGGCCAGCAGATTCATAGCCTGCAGGACAGCAGAGGGTGTAGGCATCATAATATCCGACAGCAGAGCAGTTGCTTTGCTCAGACCCTTCGCCTGAATAATACGGTTAAGGAAGATATCCCGGATCTGCTTTTGGGTGGGCTCAATGTTCAGTACACCGAATTTAGGCATCACATTGGGGCAAACATAAACCTCGCAGCCGTCCAGAATGCGCTCACACTCCCGCGCCGCTGTACGATTGCCTGCAATCACGATGGGAAATTCCGGTTTCAAGGATGCCAGGGCCTTTGCATTGTGCAAAATACACTCCGTATTGCCGCCATCTGTGCCGCCCACCAACAAAAAAATATCCGGTTTAGATTGAACAATTTCCTCCAGATCGTCTTCCGTCAACTGAAAATTATAGACCTTTTCCACCTTTGCGCCGGCGCCCAGACTGGCAAGACGGGCAGCTTCCCCCGTCAGTTCCGGCACAAGACCGGAGGTAACCATACGCAATCCGCCGGCAGCAGAGGAGCAGGCATAACAGGCATCAAAATCCAGCTTGCCGGTTTTTTGCTCCAGCAGGGCAATAGCCTTCTGCAAACCATCGTTAATATCTGTCTGCACTGTGGTATAGGATGCGGCAGTGCCCAGCAAGCGCTCCCCCTCCACATCCACGGCGGTCAACTTTGTATATGTACTGCCGAAATCGATCAGTAAAATTGGTTTCACACCATCTCACCGTCCATATGCAGCAGTTCTCGCAGAGCCTCAATGGTAGTTTCAGGAGCAGTACCGGGAGGAAATGCCCGGTCAAAACCCATGTCCTTAAAACGGCGCTCCACATCTTCAAACTTCTGCTTGCCGATAACGATATTGCCGCCTACCACCAGAGGAATACCCTTCAGGCCGGCTTCATCGCACTTTTCACGCATACCGCGGCAATCCAGCTCACCCTGACCGTACAGGGAAGACACCACAATGGCATCTGCGCCGGATTCAATGGCAGCAGCAATGTATTCTTCCTGAGCCACCATAACACCCAGGTTCACCACCTCAAAACCAGCTTCTGTAAAAGCATGATACAGAATTTTGTTGCCCACTGCGTGAACATCTGCGCCAATGACGCCCATAACCAGTACTTTCTTTTCGCGTTTCTCCATTTCAGCACCTCATTATTTTTTCACAGCATACTGTAAAATAATTGTTCTGTACCTATATACTATAATTGACTATAACTTTTGTCAAGATTGAAAATATATCTTTTGTAAATAATATAAAAAGTCGCCCGGTTAACCGGGCGATTGAGATTAAATTTGCTTTTCTTCCAGCAGACGCTTGATCTTCGTCTCCAAATACAAGGTTGAACCGGCATCCATTTCATAATTACATTCTATGAGATTTCCGGGAAATGCGCGCAGGAGCTCCACGATCTGTGCATTAAAGTAGTGCTCATAGGATCTGGGGATCAATATGACATCTTTCCCCGCCAAATACTGCCGGATCTCTTCGATAGAATCTGCAAATATAGGCTTGTGCAGTATCACATCTTCCGTATATTCCTGACCGGTGCGATGCAGAAGCTCCGCAAATTTGCGACTGTATCCAATGATGCCCAGAGATTTTCCAGGACGCAGTTTAATGATGGGTGCCAGACTGTCTGCAGATAGACGCAAAGCCACACGAACTACCTTTTTCTTCAAAGGCACAACACTTTCCAGATAGTCTGCATGACCGGCGGTAGTAACGATCAGATCAAACTCATCACTCAGCTTATAAGGATACTGCTGAATACTTTCCAGCGGATAGGGATACAGATCCACACCACTAATATGCCGCATCTGCTCACTCATCTGCGAAAGATTTTCCGGATTGCATTCCACAATGGCGATCTTTACATGGGATTCCTGTTCTGCCCGTTCCCGCAGTTTCAGGTTCAGAAAGATATTGATTTCTGCAGGAGAAAAGCCCATATTTTCCAGTTGATCCAGCATAGCGTTAATAGCTGCCATAGCCTGCTCCTTGCGGCTGCCGGTATTGCTCAGCTGATAACAGACAAAAGTACCCCTTCCCTGCACCTTTTCCACGATGCCCAGGCGTTCCAATTCGTCATAAGCACGCTTGACAGTGCCTCTTGCGATGCCCAGCCTCTGAGTCAGCGCCTGAACGGTAGGCAGCTGATGGCCGGCTGGCAGTTCCCCCTTCTTTACAGCAGTATAGATGGAATCCACCAGCTGACGGTAAATGGGCACATCCAATTCCGTGTTAATGCAATAAATGAAAAACAGCTCCTTTCCTTTCCAAAATTGTTATATACCAATATTACGCCCGCTTTATTGTTTTGTCAATACTGTTATAACAATTATCGGCCTGCCACCCGGCAGGCCGATATCCTTATTTTCTCTGCGCCAGGTAATTTTTCCGTCCGCTCTTATAAAGATTATTTCCAAAGCTGTCAATAATCACAACAGCGGGAAAATCCTCTACCTCCAGCCGCCGAATCGCTTCTGCTCCCAAATCGTCATAGGCCACTACCTCTGCTTTTTTGATACATTTGCTCAAAAGCGCACCGCAGCCACCAATCGCGCCGAAATATACCGCGCCATATTCCTTCATAGCCGCTACTACCTCACTGCCCCGTTTTCCCTTGCCAATCATACCGGTAAGACCTTCGGCAATGAGCGTGGGGCTGTACGCATCCATTCGGTAGGATGTGGTGGGGCCTGCAGAACCAATGACCTGCCCGGGTTTGGCAGGAGTCGGTCCCACAAAGTAAATAATACTGTTCTTCATATCCATAGGCAGTTCTTTCCCTGCCGCTACCAGCTCACACAGTCGCTTATGGGCAGCGTCCCGGGCAGTATAAATTACACCGGAAATCAGACAGCTATCCCCTGCTCGAAGCTCCCTTGCAGCCTCACGGGTCAATGGTGCGGTAATTTTCATTGCAGCCATCAGATCACCTCCGTCTTGTGCCGGGTCACATGGCAGTTGATATTCACTGCCACAGGAAGTCCCGCGATATGGGTGGGATACTGTTCAATATTCACCGCCAATGCGGTTGTCATACCGCCAAAACCCTGAGGGCCGATACCCAATGCATTAATTTTATCCAGCAGTTCTTTTTCCAATTCCTCATAAAAAGGATTCTCGTTTCGGGTATCCACCGGACGCAAAAGTGCCTTTTTGGCAAGGTATGCAGCTTTGTCAAATGTGCCGCCAATGCCCACACCCACCACAATGGGCGGGCAGGGGTTAGGGCCTGCTTCTTCTACCATCTTCAGTACAAAGGCCTTCACGCCTTCTACGCCGTCAGAAGGGCGCAGCATTTTGATGGCACTCATATTCTCACTGCCGAAACCCTTGGGTGCAACCGTAATCTCAATATTCTCACCGGGTACAATCTCTGTGTAGAGCATAGCGGGGGTATTGTCCCCAGTATTCACACGGTCCAAAGGGTCCCGGACCACGCTTTTACGAAGATAACCTTCGGTATAACCCTGACGAACACCCTCATTGACCGCATCGGTCAAATTGCCCTGAATATGAACCTCCTGTCCTACCTTTAGAAATACGCAGGCAACGCCTGTGTCCTGACAGACAGGTTGCTTCATTTCATCGGCAATTCGGTAGTTTTCGATAATTCGTTCCAGGATTTCTTTTGCCTGGGGCCAATCCTCTCTGGCGTAAAAATCCTCAATGCATGCTTTCATATCACTGCTCAAGTGGCAATTGGCCTCTATGCACAGTCTTTTTACTGTCTGTGTGATCACATCTGCACTGATTTGACGCATCTATACTCCTCCTAACCTACATTAAAGATCCGGTCCTGCAGATTGCCATTGCGTCCAATAACTTCCGCAACCACCCGCGCACCCTTTGTCAACGACTTCGGTTTCCCGGTAATGCCCTCGATTTTATCTTTCAGCTGGTGAATATCCAGCACCGGCAGTTTTGCCTCCATCAGCCGTTCCCGAAGTTCTGCTCTTGCAGGATTAACTGCAATACCGCCCTGCGTTACCAGTACATCAACATCCTTGCCGGGGGTGGAAATGCAGGCCACCCGATCGGTAACAATGGGCAATCTTGCCCGGAACATGGGCGCAATAATCATAGAAAGCTTTGCGCCTGCTGCGGTATCACTGTGTCCACCGGAACCGCCCATAATATAGCCGTTGGAATCGGTATGAACATTTACATTAAAGTCCGTGTCGATCTGAGTAGCGCCCAAAATCACAACATCCAGATCATCCACTGCCGACTTCTGACCGGGCGCCGCATACTGCATGGCGGAAATCTCCTGATGGCGGGGATCACTGCAAATGGACTCCACAGCCTTTAAGTCAAAACATTGCACATCCAGCAGCTTCTGGAAACATCCGGCGCGAAGCATATCCACCATATAACCGGTAATGCCGCCCATACCAAAGCTGCCTTGAATATGCTTTGCCAGCATAATATCTTTCAGATACTTGGCTGCTGCCAGCGATGCACCGCCGGCACCGGTTTGAAAGGCAAAGCCGTCCTGCAAAAGTCCCGAGGCATCAATCACTTTGGCCGCCATAGAAGCCATTACAAGGCCTACCGGATCACGGGTAATCTGCGTTGTGCCGGAGACAATCCCCTTAGGATCTCCGATAGCATCCACTTCCACCACGTAGTCCACGTACTCCCCGGAAATAGAAATTTCGGGCAGCGTATCGGGCACCAGAGAATCGGTGATGACCACCACTTTTTTGGCATACATAGCGTCTGCAAACGCGTAGCCCAAGCTTCCGCAGGCAGATTTTCCGATTTTGCCGGTACAGTTACCTTTGCAGTCTGCCGCAGGCGCAGCAATAAACGCCACATCAATAGGGGTTCTGCCCAAGGCAATATCCTTGGGTCTGCCGCCGTGAGTACGAAACTGAACGGGTTTTTCCAGAACGCCCCGAGAGATCTCCCGTCCCAGACCACCGCTGATGTAGTTAGCAGCCAAGCCGGTAACCACAAGGTTTTGAATATGGCAAAGCAGCGGCATATGGGTATCAAACAGAGAGCTGGCATTCACTGTAATATCCCGAATGCCCAACTGTGCAATTTGCTCCATCACCATATTCAGCACAAAATCACCGTTTCGCAGATGATGGTGGAAGGAAACAGTCATACCGTCCTTTAGTCCGGACAGGATAATCGCTTCCCGTATGGATTTTACCAATTTGCTCACACTGCACCCTCCCTGTTAAGGCCCAAAGCCTCTGCTGTCTCAATAGTTTTCTTGGCCCGGGCAACAATAGGCGCATCAATCATCTTACCACGCAGTGCAATCGCGCCCTTGCCCTGTTCTTTAGCCAACGCAATGGCGTCCAGCACCTCATAAGCATAATCGATCTCTTCCTGCGAAGGTGAGAATACCTGATTAACAGTTCCGATATGACGGGGAGAAATGCAAGCTTTACCGGAAAAACCAAAGCCCTTGGCAACCAGTGCATCTTCCAAAATGCCCTCGTCGTCATTTACATCCGTAAAGGGCGTGTCATAAACTTCCACACCGGCTGCCCGTGCAGCCATTACCAGCCGCGCCCGGGCATATTCAATTTCCCGGCCCTGCTTGGTACGTTTGCATTGCAGATCAGCAGTCAAATCCTCCGCACCCAAGAACAAACCCCGGATACGGGACGAACAGGTGGCAATCTGAAAAGCAGTCTCCACACCCAAGGCCGTCTCAATCAAAGCCAGAAGACCTATGGTATTTTTCGAAAAACCCAAAGTTTCCTCCAGGCTGGACATATATGTATCTGCTTGTAGTACATCATTTATCGTAGATGTCTTGGGCAGCAGGATCAAATCCGGCTTTTCCGGCAGCACTGCATCCAAGTCTGCCTGCCAGCAGTCCGTATCTGTACCGTTGATCCGAACAATACGTTTGCAACTGCCGAAATCCATATGCCGCAAAGTATTGCGAACCAAGATACGGGCCGCATCCTTTTCGCTGGGAGAGACCGCGTCTTCCAAATCAAAAATCACCCCATCCGCCCCCAGGCAGTTGCCGTTAATGAGCATGTTGGGATTGTTTCCCGGCAAAAACAGTAAGCTTCTGTACATCAGGCCTTCTCCCCTCCCCGCAGCACGGCAGTCTCCACCCGAGCGCGAATCACGCAGTCCAATGCGCCCCGGTCAATGAGGCGCACATTGGCATTCTCCACGGACTGCTCTTTTAAAACCTCACGAACAGTCTGTTCAATGGCATCGCCAAACTGCTCCATGACCACCGATTCCAACTGCAAGCTGATTCCATCGGTACCCGGTTCAATTTCCACATAAGCGTCGCTGGACTCCATAGTTCCCGCCGATGCCGCTCTGATAATCTGCATATTTTTCTTCCTTCCGCAAAATGTTATAGTAACAATTTGCCCATATTATATAATACAATATGCAAAAATGCAAATATTTTTCTTTTTTCGTTTGCATATTTCCGTTGTTCCTGTATAATAAAAAGAGACTGACAAAAAGGGGGGATCTTGATGGATGTGGAGCTTTTGACCGAATTACGAGGCAAAGACCTGCAAAACTGGAAGCAATTATTGCGCTCTTCCGGACTGGAACCTGAAGAACCTCCGCAGCAGACGGTGTTTTTATGGGACGCAAACACCCTTGCCGCCACTGGAAGCCGGCAAGAAAACCTATTAAAATACCTTGCCACCGACCCCTGCTATCAGGGCCAGGGACTTCTGGCAAAAATTCTAACCGTACTGCGGCAGGAAGCTTTCCGCGAGGGACATCGCCACCTGTTTCTTTATACCAAGCCGCAAAATGCGCAACTGTTTACTCCCCTTTTGTTCTATCCGGTAGCAGCCACGGATCGTGTTCTTTTAATGGAAGACCAAAAAGACGGTATCCGCACCTTTTTGGACACGCTTCCTCAGGCAGCAACTGAAAGCGGTGCCGCCGTTATGAACTGCGATCCCTTTACCTTGGGTCATCGGTATCTGATTGAGACTGCTGCGGCAAATTGTAAGCATTTGTATGTTTTTGTTTTGTCAGAGGACAAGGGTTATTTTTCTTTTAAAGACCGGCTGAATATGGTAAAAGCCGGTACGGCAGATATTCCCAATGTAACAGTGCTGCCCACAGGCCCGTATTTAATTTCCTCCGCCACCTTCCCCACCTACTTTTTGAAAGACCGGGATTCTGCGCAGCACACTCACTGCCAATTAGACATTGCCATATTTACCGGGTACTACGCGCCAAAATTCCGGATTACCCGTCGTTTCGTGGGTACAGAGCCGCTCTCGCCTATGACCGCGGAATATAACCGTGTGCTGGCAGAAGCTCTTCCCCGCCACGGAATCGAGCTTTTGCAGATCCCCAGAAAAGAAATTGGCGAAACACCCATTAGTGCCAGTGCCGTCCGGGCCGCCTTGGCGCAAGAGGACTGGACTACTATCAAAAAACTTGTCCCACAAACCACCTTTGACTATTTGCAGGAGGTATCCTTATGAAAGAACGCCAAATGAGCCACATCCTCAGCAGCTATTTCGCCCCCCGTGGTCATAACCGTATGTATGCTTTGGGTATGCAGCTGGCTCAACTGTACCTGTCTCCCTTTGATAAGCTAATCGGCATTATCGGCGAAGCAGGCTCCGGTAAAAGCGCGCTGATCCGGGGTATGTTCCCCGGTCTGGAGCTGACAAACGACGATGACGGCGTTTATGTTCGTCCCCTGCCCCTTTTGGAACAGGATTCCCAAATGGGCTTTTTCAGTCCCCACACCTATCATGTGGATATACGCTTTGAAAATGGCTTTACCCAGATAAGCATACTGGCAGACGCCATCATCGAGGCACTGCACCACGGCAAGCGCGTCATCGTAGAACATTTCGATTTGGTCTATCCCCTTTTGGGCTTCAACGCCAATCTTCTCATCGGTGTGGGTGAGCAAATTCTGATTTCCCGCCCCACGCTCTTTGGCCCCGAGCCCCAGGAGATCCGGGACTCGGTGTACGAATCCCTCAATTACCGGCTTATGTCCCACACCGCCGAAGACCTTTGCGAGTTTTTTATGCCTCCTCATGAACTTGCACGCTGCGGACATGATGATGTGCGCCACGGCTTTGTCATCAGCTTTCCGGACAAAGAACCGGACTTCAGTATTCCGGAGCTGGAGCAAAAAGTCAACGATATAATCCGTCAGGATCTGCCCATCACCTATGTGGACAACAACCACGTTTCCATTGGAGATAAACTCCATCCCTGTACCGGCCCCCGGATCCACGTCCGCAGAACAGGTCAGATCAGCAATTTCCACCTTCTGCACCACTTTATCTATGATCGCTTTGGCCACCGGTATCTGCTTGTGGGTTGCGTAGGCGATTCCGCTTTGGAAAATTTAGCAAAACTGGATGCCCAGCAGGCAAAGCAGTCGGATCTGATCTTATGAGTGAAGTAACACTGCAACAAGTTCTGCAGGCCCGGGAGGATCGGGCAGCACGGCAAAAACAGTTTCTGCTGAAATATAACTGTCCCCTCATCGTCTTTACCATGAACATTGCAGGCCCGGTAAAAACCAGCCCTTTGATTGAAAGAGGTTTTTACGAGGGTCTGCAAATGTTGGAAAAAGCTTTGCCCACAGAAGCTATCCGTCAAAGCCACATCCACAAAGCCAGCACCGGTTGGGAAGGCTATTTTTCCGTAGATCTGCCAGCAAATGTTTTAAAAGCTCTCTGTACTGAAATAGAAGAAGCCACCCCACTGGGGCGGCTTTGGGATATGGATGTTCTGGACATATCAGGAAGAAAGCTGGAGCGGTGCTCTCTGCGAGGCTGCTTTGTCTGCGGCAAACCCGGCAGAGCCTGCGCCGCCGGCAGACTGCATTCAGTAGCGCAACTGCAATCGGCAACGAAGCGGATTCTTCGGGAGCATTTTGCCGCGGCAGACCGGAAACTGATTGCCAATCTGGCTTATGAGAGCCTTTTAAATGAGGTAAACACCACTCCCAAACCTGGTCTTGTGGATCGGCGCAATTGCGGCAGCCACCGGGATATGAACATTTCCACTTTTGTTTCCAGTGCAGCAACGTTAAAACCCTATTTTATCGAATGTATCAAAATCGGACAAGATACCGCAAAGGCCTCCCCTGAAGGCTGCTTCTCTCAATTGCGTCAGGCTGGGCTGGAAGCCGAAAAGGCAATGTACCGGGCAACCGGCGGGGTCAATACCCATAAGGGTGTGATTTATACCATGGGCATCCTTTGCGGAAGTATCGGACGGCTTTGGACACCCGAATCTCCAGTCGCAAAAAATGCAGCCATCGTATCAGAATGTGCCCGTATCGCAAGCAACTCCGTGAATTCCGATCTTGCTTCCGCAGACGATTCCACTGCAGGACTGCAGCTTTATCGGATATATGGAATAAAAGGCATTCGCGGAGAAGTTGCCGCAGGTCTGCCATCTGTTATAAACATCGGTCTGCCTGCATACAAAAAAGGACTCAGTAAGGGGCTTTCACCCAACGATGCCGGTGCAGTAGCGCTTTTACATCTGATTGCCAAAGTGACAGATACCAATTTGTACCACAGAGGTGGCTGCACAGGGGCCGCCTGGGCAGCAGAAGCCGCGCAAAATCTTTTACGTGCCTCATCGTCTCCGGCGATGGCGTTGATAGAGCAGTTGGATGATGCTTTTATTGCCCGAAAGCTCTCTCCCGGCGGCTGTGCCGATTTACTGGCTGTTACCTATTTTCTGCATAGTTTGAACCCATAAACCCAAAAAGGCTTGACCATTCGGTCAAGCCTTTTTCGTTAGAGTAAAGTTGTTATCCAATAAATCAAGCCATACACAACACTTGCGCTCACGCCATACACAATTACCGGTCCCGCGATTGTAAACATCTTTGCGCCCACGCCCAGAATGAAACCTTCTGCTTGTGTCAAGTTAGGACCCATTACTTCGTGTTCTATTAGGACTAAATTTTTTAAAAATTGTGTCGATTAAGCGCAAGTTTTGTTTTTTTATGGTACGAACAGCAGCTTTTCATAATGTGTAGTTGTACTTCACCTCTATCCAGCTTTTTCAACTGCTTCTGCAAGCACTTCAAGGATAAAGTTGTCATTGGCAAGCATATCTATCTCTATTCGTCCATTTCCGTATACCCTCACAGACTTTATCAAGCGCCGAATTACCTCAGGACGATACTCAGATAGTAAAGCCGCCTCTTTTGCATCGCTAGACATAGCCTTCATCCGCTCAGACTTTTTCATAAGCGTTTCCAATTCCTTATCGAGCTTAATTAACGACGCATTAATCCAATCACTTTCTTGCTGCCGTTTTTTCTGTGTGGCTATGAATTTTTCTCGCGTAATCCGCCCCTGGCGATAGTCCTCATATAGATCCACTTTTCCTGTTTGCAGATTTCGCAGTTGCCTTTTGGCTTCTGCGATTTTTCTTTCAATGGTTGGGATTTCCTGATCTATACTTATCTTTACGCTCACCACGCGCTCTACAAGGATTCTAGCCATCATATTAATGACCTTCAGAACATACCTCTGTAACTGGTCCAAGGGTTCGTGAACATCCGTACAAGCGCTATCAGTAGATACGCCAGCTTTTAAGCAATATAGATGCGTTATTGTACCATATGATTTTTGAAGTTTTCTTCCGCAATGACCACACACAAACAAGTTATCTGCACGATTGCCTGCAGTATTCTTGTTAACTGTTTTTATACGACTTGCTTTTGCTACTATTGCCTCATCAAACTTCTCCTGCGAAATAATTGGCTCATGCGTATTTGGAACCACAATCCAGTCTTCCGGCGGAAGCGCTTGCATTTTTTTGGTGTTAACGCCAGCAGCCTCTCGTTTGTGGGAAATCATCTTTCCCGTATACCTTTCGTCTTTCAAAATACGAATAACCGTAGTCGCAGTCCAAATCGAATCTTCATCCACAATTCGACCATTATATAGAGCACCTTTGCTCTTTTTATACTTAGCCGGTGACATGATGCCATCATCGTTCAATGCTTTTGCTATTTGCGATGCACTCCTCCCTTCAATACACTCATTAAAGATGCGAACTACAACATCCGATACATTATCGTCAATAATGAGCTTGTGTTTGTCTTTGGGGTCAACTTTATATCCATAGAATGCTGCGCCACCCCAATATTCACCTCTGCGATTTCGCGTTCTGTTAGCACTTCTGATTTTAAGAGACAGGTCCTTACTGTACAAACCGTTAATGAGGTTACGCAAGGCCAATTCTACACCACCGGTCGTACCAATGTAATCATTACTATCGAAACCATCGTTTACCGAAATAAATCTAGTTCCAAACAGTGGGAGAACAAGTTCCAGGTAGGCACCTACCTCCAAATAGTCACGGCCAAACCGTGAAAGATCCTTCACCATAATAGCGTGAATTTGCCTTTGCTTAACCATCTGCATCATTTCCATGAATCTCGGTCGTTCAAAATTCGTACCCGAAAAACCATCGTCGCAGAATTCAATCAGCTCATATTCTTTGAGATCAGGACAAGATTTAAGGTGTTCCAGCAGCAGCTCTCTTTGATTAGTCACGCTATTACTTTCCAGTTTGCCTGCCTTGTATAAGTCTTCATCTTCTGAGGAAAGACGGATATAAAAAGCTAAGACCTTTTTAAATAGCATACCTGTCTACCTCTCTTCTACGAATCGCAGCAAGGTGAATTACTTCGTCCATTTCGTCTTTAAAATTGAACTTAACATCAATATGCCCATTGTTGTAAAGTGTAATCTCATCAATGAAGGCATCCACAACCTCCTCAGTAAGCACCTGAATATCATGATACTTCTCAACCAACTGAGCCCACGAGCCGCCAGCAGCAAATGTCAGACTATATTTGACAGCTTCACGTTCCAGTTCTGCAAGAAATATGCGGAGCTCATCCGCTTTCTGGGCATACTGCTGTCCCATTGAAATGTAGTCATCCTGTGTAATGATTCCATCTACAAAATCAGAATACAGTGAAGCTTTAAGTCCAACATATTTGTCTATTTGGGATTGTATATCACGGATATGCGTACAGTAAATCTTGTATTTTGTCTTGTTTACTTCACGCTTATTGAGCGATAGGCATAGTTCTCTGGAATCTGTGAACAGCTGTATTTGCGCTCTGATAAGCTTTAATACAACAGCTTCAAGATCCTCCTGCTTCATGGCTTTCTTTGTACAATAAGAGGAATTGTAGTTTTCGTGCATTGGGCAGTAATACCACCCTTTTCTAATGCCATCTCCACTTTTCTTAAAGCGCAAATACATACCTTTACCACATTCACCGCATCGCAGATGACTTGTAAAAATGCTACTTTTCTTATTCTTAGAGTTATATAAGGCTGTCTGGCCATAGATCTCCTTGGTTTTTACAAAATACTCCTGTACTCGATTAAATAGGTCCTCCGTAACAATAGGTTCATGCGTTCCTTTCGTTACTATCCATTCTTCGCGTGGGAGTCTTAATGTTCCCTTTTGTCCGGTAGTTTGATAGGTCGATCGATATCTCCCCGAAACCATCCACCCCAAATAAATCTCATCTGTAAGTATTCGGCGAATGGTCTGCATATACCATCGCGAATTTTTGAACTTATCAGTTGTGGCAATCCCACGTTCATAGAGAATTCTTCCTGGAGATGGAATTCCCAGTTCATTCATCATTGTTGCAATACCGTGGATTGTGTTCCCATCTGCAAGCAACTCAAATAACTGACGCACTACCGGTGCAGTTTCTTCATCAACAACAAGATGCTGCTTATCTTCAGGATCAATTTGATACCCATAGGGTGCGCGACCAGAAGTAAATTTCCCTTGCTCCTGTGCTGTTCTTTTCGCCGAACAGATCTTTTTGGAAATATCTTTAGCATACATTTCATTGGCCAAATTTTTAAGTTGTACTGAAAAATCCGCCTGGTTGAATTTGGTATCAAACCTATCGGTAATCGCAATAAAACGACATTGAAAGAACGGGAAAACCATTTCAATATACTCACCGGACTCAAGATAGTTTCTTCCGAGTCGAGAAAGATCTTTAACGACGATGCAATCAAGCTTACCGTCCCTCAGGTCGTTCATCATCCTAGAGAATTCCGGTCTCACAAAATCGACACCTGAGATATCATCGTCGCTATAGATGTCGTAGATGGTTAGATCAGGGTGCTCGGCTACATAGTCCTTTAATAATTGGAGTTGATTTCCAATTGTGTCCGCTTCCCGTTTCTTCTCATTTTCAACTGAAATGCGCGCATACAGACCACATCGATAAATGTGCTCGGCCATATTGAGCATAGGTGCTTCAATGGTTGTGTTCCTTCTGCTTTTTCTAGCCATTGTTAACCTACCCCCTTCTGAACTGCTTGATAATAATCCTCAACTTGAGAAACGAGAGACTGGTAATCTTGCATGTGGGTAAATGTTACTTCGATTCGTTTATCTTCATATATTACGATTCGGTCAATACACTCTACCGCCATGCTTCTCGTCAGGGTTTTAATGTTTTGATATTCAATAAATTCTTGAATCCACTTTTGTGGAGCAGATCCATTCTGAATATACAAATCCATCTCTCGCTGAGCCTGTTCATGGGCAAGGTTAGCATTCGCAATTCGCCGTTCATACTGTTCCGTAATGTCAAAATAGTCTTCCTTTGACAGAACCCCCTCCTTTAAATCCTCGTATGCGGAAATCTTTAATCTTCTGAATCGTTCGATCTCAGTCTCCAAATTCAGCATGTGCTCCTGGACTTTACGCACACTATATCTTCTAAGCGGTGTCTCTCGGATTGTTTTTAGTACCGACTCCAGTTCTGTGAGCATACGAATATGTTCTTGAAGCAACTTTAACACAGCTTCTTCAATTTGCGTTCTGGAAATTCGGTGATTTGAGCATTTGCCTGTATTCTTGTGGTTGCCACAAATATAGTAATAGAAATTTTTTCCACTTGCTATCTGCGTTTTTCTAATTATTGGGCCACCACAGTCGCCGCAATACATAAGACCCGCTAATGGAAATACATATTCCTCATTTGGAGAGGTCCTTGTATCAAGTTCCAGCAATCGTTGAACCAGCAGGAATAATCTAGGATGAATAATAGCTTCATGGGCATTTTCACATATCACCCAGTCTTCCTCTGCATTAACAACGATTTTCTTGATTTTGTAATTAGGTCTTGATCGGACACCTTGGACCAGGGTCC
This sequence comes from Faecousia sp., assembly GCA_045659205.1. Taxonomy (GTDB): domain Bacteria; phylum Bacillota; class Clostridia; order Oscillospirales; family Oscillospiraceae; genus Faecousia. The sequence continues at coordinate 3,175 of JAZOWK010000032.1, read as the reverse complement.
CTACATATACCGGATTTGTCAGGATCCTACGAATAGCAACAGCACTCCATTTTGCCTGATCATTTGTCTTAAAGGACGATCTAAAAGAAAGTCCTTTACTTTTCTTATACTCCATAGGAGATAAGATACCTTGTTCGTTGAGTCTGCGTGCAATACTATCCTGGTTAACCCCTTCCAATTTCCAGCGAAAAATCTCTCGCACAATTTCAGCAGCATATGGATCTATGACAAGCTTATTTTTATCGCTTTCATCTTTCTCATATCCATACGGAGCAAATGCACCAAGGAACTCGCCATTTTTTCTTTTCACATGTAACTGACTGCGGATTTTTATTGATATATCACGGCAATAGTTATCATTCATTAGGTTTTTCAACATAATGTTGAAGTCATCTGAGCTGCTTCTTGTAATCGTATCGATTCCATCGTTGATGGAAATCAGCCGAACCCCATAATACGGAAAAAGACGATCGATATACTTTCCGGCATTAATGTACTCTCTGCCGAAACGGGACAAGTCTTTCACTATGACACAATTAACGACTCCAGCGCGGATATCATCCATCATGCGCTGAAAATCGGGACGGTCATAGTCTGTCCCTGTATATCCATCGTCTTCTCGAATAGACACTATTTTAATGTCAGCTTTGTCTTTTACGAAGTCCAGAATCAGCTGTTTTTGATTGGAAATACTATTGCTCTCAGAGCGCAAACCACTTGCGCTTATCAAGTCTTCTTTGGATAAGCGAACATAGGCTGCTGCCTGATACTGAGTCTTAGTTTCCATAAGCTCACTCCTTCTGATGGATTATCAGAACAAACCGCAATTCATCTTGAAGGCGAGCATGATTATTTAGTCCGAAAACAGTATAACATAATTCGAACAAAAAATCTACTATTTTCGGTAATTTCCAAAATTTAGTCATGCACGGAACGTAAAACCTCTTCAAAATTCTGCTGAAATGACGGTCCGTCCTGTTTGTAATTTACTTTCACTGCTACATCGCCAATGCGAAAACAATAAGGGTTTTGAATTTGCTGTAAAAAACTTTGAATGCGCTCTTGTACAGGTTTTGATGAATCGATCTGAATTGATCCCAGATCCACCAAACTTTCTTTATCAACACTTCTGATATCTACGCTCTTCATAGAGGTAATATCATTATCGGAAAAGCTATTCATAAAAACCTCCTTTCCGTAATAAAAGAATTGTTACCATTAATTAGGTAGTTTAATCATAGGTATATATTTATCCCAGCCGGTGCCTGTGGCGAACAGGTCCATAGAAATCTCATCTCCCCGCCTTCATTGTGGCCGGGCCGCGAATTACGGAAGTACCATTGTACCTTTGCTGGATCCTCGCGTTATATAGGTGCCACCTACATATCAGTGCTCCTGGTTCTGTTAGGCATACAGACGGATAGCCGCTCCTCAGCAAAGGGATGTACCGGACTGGATGATATGCAGTTTTCAAGGTACACGGCATTAGATGCCTTTCACTATATAAACACGGTTTCAAAAGCAGCAAACCTGTCACTTTTTCAAAAAAATTTCAAAAAAATTTTTCGGCACAGAAATTGCCCCCGGGGACTCCGGGGGCAATCGTTTTAAAGTATGAATTTATGGATATTAAGAGCAATATGTATCAAAAGATATTGGTATAATTCCTCACTGAACTCCCCATCGATATAGGCGTGTTTGCGGATCAATGGCGCATACAGCTCCAGAAGTATTTCCAGATCTCTATGACTGCCTGCTACGGCGCCTTGAAGGATCTGATGGAATTCACTATTATCCACGCTTATCGCCTCCACTATCGGATAGCAGTTCCCGTAACCGCTTTAATGCGCGGGACTTCTGTAGATGCACATAGTTGGTTGAGCAGTGCAAAATCGTAGAGATCTCCGTAGGTTCCTTCATCTCTACAAACAGAAGGCGAAGCACTTCCCTTCGCATCAGCGGCAGCTCAGCAAATGCATGTGCTAGACGTGCTTCCTCAAACTCAAAGTCAGAGCCGCTGCGTTCCACTGTGCTAAAACAGTCATGCGGATCTACAAGCAGATCTACCGGAATCGCGTCTAAGGATAGTTCTTTCTGCTGGTGTTCCGGTTGCGAAAAGTAATCTGCTTTAGCCCGGGACAATGTAGTGCTGAGCCAGACTGTAAATTCCCCACGAAGGCGATCTGGTTCCTGCTCAATTTGATTTTGGTGATTTTTTGTCATGGTGTTTCCTCCAGTTCAATTTGGTTTTCAAATCAAACCGAAGGAAGGAGGTCCACGACAATGTGGCCATGCAAAAAGTAATACGCACAGTATTAGACTAATCCAACACTGTGCGACAAAAAGGCATGTAAAGGGACGACACTTCGTTTTGTTCCATTGTGGGACAAGGCGAAGCGTGCGGTTCTGAGGATATTCCCGAATTACCAGGAAGCGTTTAGTGGATCACCTCAGCACATTCTAATAATATAAATCTTAAACCTTCTTTCATTTTGTCACCTGCTTTGCTTTCGTAAAAAATGAGGGCGCGATAAAGATGTATGCCTTGTAAATGTCGGATTTACATCTTATATATAGAAAACAGGCGGTAAAAAATCCCTCGAAGGCTGTCGAAGCACTATGGAAAATTAGATTTTCAACTGAAATAAGGTATTTCAATAATATATTTATGTCATTTGGTGCCGCTTTTGTGACAAACACCCCAGAATCTCAATGAGACTCTGAGGTGTTCATATATACGCATTTTTAATTAAAGCAATCAAGATCGCTGAGCATATCCAGTATGTCGCTGCTGACCTGCGTGGTGGTTTCCGGAGTGTCACCGGCCTGTGGCATGACCGGGACACCGGATCCCAGGCGCTCTTCAATCAGCTGGCGGATTGTTTCCTTCAGCTGCTCAGGTGGCAGTGTGCTGAGTCGATACTGAATAACCGCCTTACCGGACAGAAGTTCCGGATGCCTGTCGAGATATTCATTAAGTGCAGCAACGATCACCGGACTTTTCTTATTGCCCATATGCTCCAGGAGCTCACCAGCTCGTTGCTCTTCTACGGATTCCATACCAAACTGGAGGGTGTAACGGTATTTTCCATCCTTGATCATCGTTACTCACCCCGGCTTTCCTTATGCTCTCTGCAGAGAGAGCTGACCTTCCGCCATAGCATGATAGCCGATC
>JAZOWK010000031.1:0-28374 GCA_045659205.1 Faecousia sp. | reverse complement strand
GGGGAAGGCAGGCTGGTAGCCTTGTTCTCCAGGGTGTTCAGACCTCTCTGCAGAGCAGGAGCGGTGGACTTGTAGGTGACCTGCTTACGGCCATTTCTCACAAGCTGATTAAAAGTAGGCATTAATTTTCTCCTTTCTTTCATTCTCGCCATGAGGCGGATCTATTCCTCGGCAAACGCCGACAGAACCTATTTAATGGCGGCAGCAGCCGCAGCGCCGACCTCGATCCCGCACACCTGACCAAGCTCGGTCATAGTGCGGACCCATGCCAAAGGCACTTTCTTTTGTCGGCAAAGCTGAACCAGAGGTTCAGTGATGGCGGGGTCGGCATTTTGGGCCAGGAACACCTTTTGGGCTCTTCCGGAATTTAAAGATTTGCGGAGCTGCTTGGCTCCCACAACCATAGAAAAACCGGCTATTTCCTTAGCGATTTCACCGCACGCCATACGAATGTCATTTTGAGTGTCCATACAAAAACCTATTATACGCATTTTTAAGATTTTGTCAACAAAAAATTTCAAAAAACCTTTGATATACCATAGGTTTTTCACCACTTCTCCCCTACTTTGCAAATGCAAAAGCCGCTGCCCAAATGAGCAGCGGCCCTTACTTATTTAAATTTCCTCGGCAGGAGCGGCAGCATCGGCGCAAACCTGGGCGGCAACACCGGGCTCATAGTCCCGATATGCCATCAGGCCGGAGCCTGCAGGTATCAGCTTACCGATGATGACGTTCTCCTTCAGGCCAACCAGATGGTCAACCTTGCCCTTAATAGCGGCATCGGTCAGGACCTTGGTGGTCTCCTGGAAGGATGCAGCGGACAGGAAGGAATCGGTGGCCAGAGATGCCTTGGTAATACCCATCAGCACCGCAGAGCCTTCTGCCAGACGCAGATCGGTCTCACCGGCATCGATGCGGGCCTGTACCTGTGCGTTGGCATCTTCGAATACGAAGCTGTCAACAACAGTACCGGTCAGCAGCGTGCTGTCGCCGGGCTCTTCAACCCGGATCTTACGCATCATCTGACGGATGATAACCTCAATGTGCTTATCGTTGATCTCAACGCCCTGCTGACGGTAAACCGCCTGGACGGACTGCACCAGGTAATCCTGAACAGCCTCAACACCGGAGATCCGGAGCACATCCTGGGGATACAGAGCGCCATCGGTGATGGGCTCGCCCTTCAGAACGGTCTTGCCGTGGGTAACCTTCAGGCCCACAGAGTAAGGCACCTGGTAGACCTTCACCTCGCCGTCCTCTGCGGTAACGGTGATGTTACGCATAGCGGTACGGTGGGTATCGTCAACAGAAACCTTACCGGAGATCTCGGAGATAACTGCCATCTTCTTGGGACGACGGGACTCGAACAGTTCTTCAACTCTGGGCAGACCCTGAGTGATATCGTCACCTGCAACACCACCGGAGTGGAAGGTACGCATGGTCAACTGAGTACCGGGCTCACCGATGGACTGAGCAGCGATGATACCGACAGCTTCGCCAAGGTCAACTTCCTTGGAGGTAGCCAGGTTCATACCGTAGCAGCGGGCGCAGACACCGTTGCGGGCGCGGCAGCCAAGCACAGTACGGATATAGATCTTTTCGATACCGGCATCTTCGAACTTCTGAGCATCCTCGGGCATCATCATGACATCCTTGGAGTGCAGCAGCTCACCGGTTTCGGGATGCAGCACATCGTTTACGGGGTAACGGCCACGGATACGGTTACCGAAGGTATCGATCACATCGCCATTCTGGACAACTGCGCCCACCCAAATACCGTTGGCAGTGCCGCAGTTACGCTCACGGATGATGACTTCCTGGGAAACGTCCACCATACGGCGGGTCAGGTAACCGGAGTCAGCGGTACGCAGAGCGGTATCGGTCATGCCCTTACGAGCGCCTCTACTGGAAATGAAGTATTCCAGAACAGACAGACCTTCACGGAAGTTAGCCTTAACGGGGATTTCGATGGTACGACCAGCGGTATCGGCCATAAGGCCACGCATACCGGCCAGCTGACGGATCTGAGCCATAGAACCACGGGCGCCGGAGTCAGCCATCATGTAGATGGGGTTGAACTCATCCAGGTTGCCCTGCAGAGCGCCGGTAACATCAGCGGTGGTCTTTTCCCACTGCTGAACGACCAGACGATAACGCTCTTCGTTGGTGATATAGCCCTGACGGTAGAACTGCTCGATCTCCACGACCTTGGCTTCGGCTTCCCGAACCAGCTGGTACTTCTTCTCAGGCACAACCATATCTGCAATAGAAACAGAGATAGCGCCCTTGGTGGAGAACTTGTAGCCCAGTGCCTTTACACGGTCCAGCATTTCGGTGGCAACGGTAAAGCCGTGCTTACGGATACACTTGTCAATAATCTTACCCAACTGCTTCTTGCCAACCAGGAAATCTACTTCCAGGTCGAAAGCGTGCTCGGGATCGTTACGGTTCACAAAGCCCAGGTCCTGAGGAATGGGCTCGTTGTAGATGAGTCTACCAACAGTAGCGTTGATGACCTTACTCTGCTTTACGCCATCCACTTCCTTGGTGTACAGAACGCGGATCGGTGCGTGCAGGCCCACATTGCCGTCAGCATAAGCAGCAATGGCCTCGTCCACGCTGGAGTAGTTCAGCTTGGGACGGAAGGTAGCTGCTACGCCGCCCTCAGCCTTGGCCTTCTTGTTAGCTGCCACGAACTCGTCGGCATCCACCAGGGTGCCTGCGGGCAAACCGGTAGTACCGGCATCGGTGACAAACACTTCCTCAGCGCCCTTTTCTGCCTTGCCCAGACGGGTATAGGTCAGGTAGTAAGCACCCAGGATCATATCCTGCGTAGGCACGGTAACAGGCTTACCGTCCTGAGGACGGAGCAGGTTGTTGGCAGAGAGCATCAGCATTCTGGCTTCTGCCTGTGCCTCAGCGCTCAAAGGTACGTGAATAGCCATCTGGTCGCCGTCGAAGTCAGCGTTAAATGCAGTACAGCAAAGAGGATGCAGCTTCAGAGCGCGGCCTTCCACCAGAATGGGCTCAAAGGCCTGAATACCCAGACGGTGCAGCGTAGGTGCACGGTTCAGCATAACAGGACGATCCTTAATGATCTCATCCAAAGCATCCCAAACCTCGGTCTTGCCCTTGTCGATCATCTTCTTGGCGGACTTGATGTTGTTAGCCAGGCCGTCAGCAACCAGCTTCTTCATAACGAAGGGGCGGAACAGCTCGATAGCCATTTCCTTAGGCACGCCACACTGATACAGCTTCAGCTCAGGACCTACAACGATAACGGAACGGCCGGAGTAGTCAACACGCTTACCCAGCAGGTTCTGACGGAAACGGCCCTGCTTACCCTTAAGCATATCGGACAGGGACTTGAGCGCTCTGTTGTTAGCGCCGGTGACAGCACGGCCACGACGGCCATTGTCGATCAGGGCGTCAACAGCCTCCTGCAGCATCCGCTTTTCGTTACGGATGATGATGTCAGGAGCGGGGAGCTGGGTCAGTCTCTTCAGACGATTGTTACGGTTGATGACACGACGATACAGATCGTTCAGGTCAGAGGTAGCAAAACGGCCACCGTCCAACTGGATCATGGGACGGATATCGGGCGGGATCACGGGCAGCACGTCCATGACCATCCAGGAGGGCTTGTTGCCGGACTCCCGGAAAGCTTCCACAACTTCCAGACGCTTGACAAGACGCAGCTTCTTCTGGGAAGAAGCGGTCTTCAGTTCCTCGCGCAGCTGCTCGGACAGCTCATCCAGGTCGATCTTCTCCAGAAGCTCCTTAACAGCCTCTGCGCCCATACCGGCCTTGAAATCGTCCCCATACTTTTCCCGCATATCCCGGTATTCCTTCTCGCTGAGGATCTGATTCTCAGACAAGGGTGCATCACCGGGATCGGTGACGATATAAGAAGCAAAGTACAGAACCTTCTCCAGCACCTTGGGGCTGATATCCAAAATCAGGCCCATACGGGAAGGAATGCCCTTGAAATACCAGATGTGGCTGCAGGGAGCGGCCAGCTCAATGTGACCCATACGCTCCCGGCGCACCTTGGCCTTGGTCACTTCCACGCCGCAGCGATCGCAGACCTTACCCTTATACTTGATTTTCTTGTACTTACCGCAGTGACACTCCCAATCCTTGGTGGGTCCAAAGATCTTTTCGCAGTACAGGCCGTCCCGCTCGGGCTTCAGGGTGCGGTAGTTGATGGTCTCCGGCTTCTTGACTTCGCCAAAGGACCACTGCCGGATCATTTCCGGCGATGCAATGCCAATTTTAATAGCATCAAAGGTGACATCTGCCATAAAGCGTCGCCTCCTTAATCTTCATATGCGTCGGCATCGGAAATATCCTCGCCAAACACATCCATAATATCTTCCGGACCGTCCTCATCAATGATGAAGCCGCTATCCAGCACCTCGTTGGTGTCAACCACCATCTCGGTCTCCGGGCCGGTGTAGACGATCTCGTCTTCATCGTCCTCGTCCTTCAGCTCGATCTCGTTGCCGGCTTCATCCAGCACGCGGATATCCAGACACAGAGCCTGCAGTTCCTTAACCAGAACCTTGAAGGATTCGGGAACACCGGGAGTGGGAATATTGCTGCCCTTAACGATGGCTTCGTAGGTCTTTACACGACCGGTCACGTCGTCAGACTTGACCGTCAGAATCTCCTGCAGGGTGTAAGCAGCGCCGTAAGCCTCCAGGGCCCAAACTTCCATTTCGCCGAAACGCTGGCCGCCGAACTGGGCCTTACCGCCCAAGGGCTGCTGGGTAACCAGTGCGTACGGACCGGTGGAACGGGCGTGGATCTTATCGTCAACCAGGTGGTGCAGCTTCAGATAATAGGGGTAACCAACGGTAACCAGGTTATCGAAGGGTTCGCCGGTACGGCCATCGTACAGAATGGTCTTGCCATCTTCACGCAGGCCAGCCAGCTTCAGGGTATCACGGATATCCTTCTCGTTAGCGCCGTCGAACACAGGGGTAGCTACCTTCCAGCCCAAAGCCTTGGCAGCGTAGCCCAAGTGCACTTCCAGCACCTGACCGATGTTCATACGGGAAGGCACGCCCAGGGGGTTCAGCACCACATCCAGGGGAGTACCGTCGGGCAGGAAGGGCATATCTTCCTCAGGCAGAACACGGGAGACAACACCCTTGTTACCGTGACGACCGGCCATCTTATCGCCCACGGAGATCTTACGCTTCTGGGCAATATAAACGCGGACAGACTTGGTAACACCGGGAGCCAGCTCATCGGAATTCTCCTTGGTAAATACCTTAACGTCAACAACGATACCGCTTTCGCCGTGAGGCACTTTCAAAGAGGTATCCCGAACTTCTCTTGCCTTTTCACCGAAGATGGCCCGCAGCAGGCGCTCTTCAGGAGTCAGCTCGGTCTCACCCTTGGGAGTGACCTTACCAACCAGGTAATCGCCGGAGCGGACTTCTGCGCCGATACGGATGATACCGTTCTCGTCTAAGTCCTTCAGGGCATCTTCACCCACATTGGGGATATCACGGGTGATCTCTTCCGGTCCAAGCTTGGTGTCCCGGGCTTCGGTCTCGTGCTCTTCAATGTGGATAGAGGTAAACACGTCTTCACGAACAAGACGCTCGTTGAGCAAAATGGCGTCCTCGTAGTTGTAGCCTTCCCAGGTAACGAAGCCGATGAGCACGTTCTTACCCAGGGCGATCTCACCGCCGGAGCAGGAAGGACCGTCAGCAATGATCTGCTCCAGCTCCACCCGCTCGCCCACGGTAACGATGGGCCGCTGGTTGACGCAAGTGCCGGCATTGCTGCGGGCAAACTTGGTCAGCACGTGGGTTTCGCTGTGGCCATCGTCATAAGCGATGGTGATCTCGTCAGCAGAAACGGCAGTAACCGTACCTGCGCCGGTGGCCTTCAAGCACACTTCGGAATCAACAGCGGCTGCGTGCTCGATACCGGTAGCAACCACAGGAGGCTCGGTGGTGAGCAGAGGCACAGCCTGACGCTGCATGTTCGCGCCCATCAGTGCGCGGTTTGCGTCGTCGTTCTGCAGGAAGGGAATGAAAGAGGTAGCGATGGAGATCATCATTCTGGGAGATACGTCGATGTAATCGATCATATTCCGGTCAACAGCAATGATCTCGCTGCGGTGACGGCAGGTAATACGCTCATTTACCAGCCAGCCGTTCTCATCCACAGGCTCGTTGGCCTGACCAATGTAGAAATCGTCTTCCACATCAGCGGTCATATAATCCACCTGATCGGTGACCTTGCCGGTAGCCTTGTCTACCTTACGGTAGGGAGCTTCCACGAAGCCATACTCGTTGATCTTGGCAAAGGTAGCCAGATAGTTGATCAGACCGATGTTAGGACCTTCGGGGGTCTCGATGGGACACATACGACCATAGTGGGTGTAGTGAATATCACGAACATCGAAGGATGCGCGCTCACGGCTCAAACCGCCGGGGCCCAGTGCGGACAGACGGCGCTTGTGAGTCAGCTCGGCCAGGGGGTTGTTCTGGTCCATGAACTGGCTCAGGGGGCTGGAGCCGAAGAACTCCTTAATAACTGCAGTAACAGGACGGATGTTGATCAGGCTCTGGGGGGTAACAGTATCCAGATCCTGCACGGTCATACGCTCGCGGATCACACGATCCAGACGGCTGAAGCCGATGCGGAACTGGTTCTGCAGCAGCTCGCCTACGCAGCGCAGACGGCGGTTGCCCAGGTGGTCGATATCGTCGGGCATACCGATGCCGGCAGCCACCCAGTTGAGGTAGTTGATGGAAGCCATGATATCATCGGTGATGATATGCTTGGGGATCAGATCGTTCATGCGCTCAGCAATTGCGTCTTCCCACTGGCCCTCTTCCACAGTTTCCAGCATTTCCTTCAGGACGCTGAAACGGACCTTCTCCTTGATGCCATACTGCTTGGGATCGAAATCCACAAAGCCGGCCATGTCAACCATGCCGTTGGACAGAACCTTCACGCTCTTGCCACCGACCTTAACAGTTGCCTCGTTGACACCCTTTGCGCTGAAGGCCTGAGCCTGAGCGCGGGAGATGATCTCACCGGGCATAGCCAAAATCTCACCGGTCATAGGATCGGCGATGGGTTCAGCAAGTTCCTGACCGGACAGACGGGTCCAGATGTCCATCTTCTTGTTGAACTTATAACGGCCAACTGCGCTCACATCGTAGCGGTGAGCGTCAAAGAGCAGACCTTCCAGATGAGCAATGGCAGTTTCCACCGTGGGGGGCTCACCGGGACGCAGACGGCGGTAGATCTCCAGCAGGCCCTCTTCCCGGGTCTTGCAGGTATCCTTCTCCAAAGTGGCAAGGATAAGGGGATCTTCACCGAACATAGCCTTGATTCGCTCATCGGTATCCACACCCAGAGCGCGGATCAGGCTGGTAATGGGCAGCTTACGGTTCTTATCGATGCGTACCCAGAACACGTCGGACAGGTCAGTCTCATACTCCAGCCAGGCGCCGCGGTAAGGAATCACCGTAGCGGTGTAGGTATGCTGCTCAGCCTTGTCCACATCGTGGGTATAGTACATACCGGGAGAGCGCACGATCTGGGAAACGATAACACGCTCCGCGCCGTTGATCACGAAGGTGCCGCCATTATTCATAATGGGGAAATCGCCCATGAAGATATCCTGTTCCTTGATCTCTTCGGTCTCAGTGTTGCGCAGACGCACCCGCACCTTGATGGGCTTTGCATAGGTGGCATCCCGCTCCTTGCACTCCTCGATGGTATACTTGGGCTTGTCTTCCATGGAGTAATCCAGGAAGCTCAGCTCCAGTTTACCGGAGAAGTCGGTGATCACACCTACGTCCCGGAATACTTCCCGCAGGCCCTCGTCCAGGAACCACTGATAGGAGTCCTTCTGGATCTTGAGCATGTTGGGCATTTCCAGGATCTCATTGTACTTTGCGTAGCTCTTACGCAGGGTCTTACCAAATAATTGGTCTTTGACCATTTCTGCCATATGGATCATCACGCCTTTCTTTCGGCTAATGCCGGAATCTTGTGTTGTGCATATAAACGCCCGGGTCCGTTGTAAGTTTATTGAACTTTCCTCTTGACAGACCCGCCATAGTGTGTTAAGATGCTCATAGTAGGGAAAAATGCATAAAAGGGCATAATATCACAGTATGGAGTACCATTGTATCACAATGGTCTTTTTTTGTCAATGCTATTTCCCAAAATTTACCGAGAATTTTTATAATAAAATCAGGGTGGACGAAAGCATCGTCCACCCTTTCTTTTATTATATTATAGCGGTGAATAACCGTAGCTATTGACAAGTGCGTCCAGCTTGCGGCCCTTCTTGCAGTAGGGGCAATCCCGATAGTCATAGCTTTCGTAATCAGGAATGTCCTTCACATCGTACACAGAGCGCACCGGATATCCGGCAACTTCGTCCACGGCGCGGTAAATGGCGGCAATGCCCGCCACCTCACCGCCATAGTAACCAATCGCTTCAAAGCTCTTCTTGGCAGTAAAACCGGTGGTAACGGAAGCCATCAGCACCAAAACGTGCTTGCCCCGGATCATAGGCTGGATATTATCCCGGAAGATCATCTGAGAGTTGGTATTATACTCCGGCTCGATGACATAAATGGTCTTATGCTGATTGATGGTGCGGAAACCGCTTCTTGTCAGCTCCTCTGCTACGCAAGCGCCCAGAACAGCCGTGCCATCCAAACACAAAATGGTATCCACAGGGGTATTATTAATAAAATGAGACACCAGCTGCTTGGCAGTTTCCTTTGCTTCGCTCAGGCGGGTCTTGGGATAAGTAATATCAATATAGTAATTGATATGGCTGTGGTTGGTTGCGAAATGACCGTTGGCCACACGAAGAGGCACCTTGCCCCGCACGATGGGAAGTTCTTTTAATTCGACCATTGATAGATCCTCCTTCAGTTTTTGAAAAAGAAAAAACGCGTTTTTCCAAGCCCCGGCAGAAGCGTTCTTCGCCGGGCAACTGAAAAAACGCTTTTTTTCATTATAACCCGAAAGGCATCTATATTGCAAGAAAAATATTTTTACGATTTGCCTAAATTTTGTGCTTTACTCTTGTGCAGTTTGCCGTGCAAGCAGATCCTTTTCCTGTTTGCAGAACTGCTTTGCAATGATATGGCAGATCTCTTTGCGTTCTGCCATCTGCCGCACCTTTTCAAAGCTTGCCCACTGCACACCGTCAGTTTCTCCCGGCAAAAGGCGAATTTCCTCAACCGGGGTCTGCCGCTTCAGGCAGTAAAAATCATAATGGGTATTGCGATCCATACCGGAAGAAAGCAGCTCAAACTCATTTTCCTCCGCCCGGATACCGGTCTCCTCGAAAAGCTCCCGGGCGATGGCCTGCCGGCTGGTCTCCCCTGCTATGGCAGCGCCGCCGGAATTTTCCCAAGTACCGGCAAAGGACTTGCCGGGGGCGCGGCGGGTCAGCAGCAGATTTCCCTTGCCATCATACACCCAAACGCACACCACAAGGCCGTATTCCCCTACACCCCACCGGGTGCCACGCAAATGCTGCCTTCCGGTGCGATTACGGTACTTATCGTAAATATCATTATATTCCATGGTCGCTCGCCTTTGTTTAGTCTAAGCTCTTGCCGGTATGGCGGTAGGCGCTGTCCAGGGGGCTGACCCGGTCCGTTTCCTTTTGGTAACGCCCCACAACATTGGCAGCCAGCTCCACAGGCAGCAGCGTGCCCGCGCCGGCAACACAGCCACCGGGGCAAGCCATACCCTCCAAAAGATAGCCGTTATACTTACCGGCCTTTGCCAGGGTCATCAGCTTGCGGCAATCCCGCAGGCCTTCAGCCCGGGCGGTCTGGATCTGCACATCGGGATTTTCCTTTTGCGCCAGGTCTGCCACAGCCTTGGCAACACCGCCTGCCACCGCAAAACCGCGGCCGGCAGCTGTACCTTCGTTCAGGTCGTCCAGGGCTTCGATGGTCTCGAAATTGATCTCTTTTGCCTCGAACATACCCTGCAATTCTTCGAAGGTAAGTACAAAGTCCACATCGGAGCGGATATCCGCACGGATAGCCTCCAGCTTCTTTGCGGCGCAAGGCCCAACGAATACCACCTTGCAGCCGGGGTACTTCTTCTTCATCAACCGAGCGGTGAATACCATAGGCGTCAGGGTCATGGAAATGTTCTTTGCTTCACCGGGGAACAGCTTATAAATCATAGAGTGCCAAGCCGGGCAGCAGGATGTAGCCATATAGTTCTGCTCGTGGGGAACTTTCTCCAAAAAGTCCCGCGCTTCCTCAATGGTACACATATCTGCGCCAACCGCCACTTCCACGATCCGCTCAAAGCCCAGCTGCTTCATAGCGGCAATGAACTTGCCGGGGGTAGAATGCTTACCGAACTGACCAATAAAGGCAGGGGCAACGATGGCTACCACCTTCTCCCCTTCCATAATGGAACGGATGACCTGGAAGATCTGACCCTTGTCCACAATCGCGCCGAAGGGGCAGCTTACAAGGCACTGACCGCAGGCAACGCACTTATCCTGATTGATCACCGCTCTGCCCTGCTCGTCGGACTCAATGGCATCCATACCGCAGGCGGCGGCACAGGGCCGCTCCAAATGAACGATGGCGTGATAAGGACAGGCCTTGGCGCACTTGCCGCAGCGGATACACTTATCCAGATCAATATAAGACCGGTTATTCCGGAAAGAAATAGCATCCTTGGGGCATACCTTCTGACAGGAAGCCGCGATACAGTTTTGGCAGTAATTGCTCACCATATACCGGTTGGTGGGGCAGCTGTGGCAGGCATAGGGAATGATGTTAATAAGGGGCGGCTCATAGTACTGCTCCGCCACCGCGGCAGCGTCCATACCCTCGGTCATCAAACTGCGGGTCTGAATGGGACGGATAGAAAGGCCCATAGCCAGACGCACCCGCTCACCGGCAATGGCCCGCTCCAGAAAAACGGACTCTCTGTGCAGCGGACGGTCACCGGGTACAATAATATAAGGAAGGTCCTCTGCATTAGAATAGTCCCCGCCGGCATATGCCATACGGGCAACCTCGGTAAAGACCTTTTTACGAATATCTGTGATCAGCGACGGAATACCTCTCATGCTGATTCCTCCTTGGGCAAAATTATCACATATACGTCATTATATCAAATAAAATACCGCTATTCAAGCAAATTCCTATGGAAAGTTTTGAACACAAAGTAAATTTCTCCGGTTTCCCTTCCCTGACAATTAAAAACACGCTTACGCAAAAACGAGCCCCCTTGACCCGTAAAGGATCAAGGGGGTATGTCGTTAATTGTTCCCGGGTTTCCCCGTCAATTCAGCGTTGTCAAACAATGTTTCTTGCAACATGAACACCGCTGGCAGATGCATGGGACAAAGAGTGCGTAATGCCACTGCCGTCACCAATAATATACAAACCGGGGTAGCAGCTTTCCAGACGCTCATTCACTTCTACTTCCATATTGTAGAACTTGACTTCCACGCCATAAAGCAGTGTGTCATCGTTGGCAGTACCGGGTGCTACCTTATCCAGCGCATAGATCATTTCGATGATGCCATCCAGAATACGCTTGGGAAGCACCAGACTCAAATCACCGGGAGTAGCCTGAAGAGTAGGCGTGATGAATGCATCTTCCATGCGGTTAGGAGTAGAGCGCCGACCGCGGATCAGATCGCCAAAACGCTGAACGATAACACCACCGCCCAGCATATTGCTCAGACGAGCAATGGACTCACCGTAGCCATTGGAATCCTTGAACGGCTCAGAGAAGTGCTTGGAAACCAGCAGAGCAAAGTTAGTATTTTCGGTCTGCATAGCAGGATCTTCATAGCTATGGCCGTTAACTGTAATGATGCCGTTGGTGTTTTCATTAACAACTGCGCCCTTGGGGTTCATGCAAAAGGTACGCACCAAATCGCCATAGGTTTCCGTGCGGTAAACGATCTTGCTTTCATACAGTTCATCTGTCAGATGAGCGAAAACAGTAGCAGGCAATTCCACACGAACACCAATATCAACACGATTGGACTTGGTGGGGATGCTCAAATCCTTACAAACTTCTTCCATCCACTTACTGCCGCTGCGGCCAACGGAAACGATGCATTTCTTGCAGGAATACGCATCATTCTTGGCTTTGATTTCGTAGCCACCGGGAATGACCTTGACGGCATCAACGGGAGTATCAAAGAAGAATGCTACCTTATCCTTCAGATAGGCATAGAGATTTTCCAGAACTACATAGTTAATATCCGTGCCCAAATGACGAACAGATGCATCCAGCAGATGCAGGTCATTCTGAATACACAGAGTCTTGAACTTGGTACCGGTGGTGGTGTACAGCTTGCAGCCGTCGCCGCCATAACGCATGTTGATCTCATCTACATAGTGCATCAGGTCCATTGCCTGCTTCTTGCCGATATATTCGTATAGAGTGCCACCAAAGTCGTTGGTGATATTGTACTTGCCATCGGAGAAAGCACCGGCGCCGCCAAAGCCGCTCATAATGGAGCAACTCTTACAGCCAATGCAAGTCTTGATCTTATCTCCGTCAATAGGACAATGCCGCTTATTCAGCGCATGGCCTGCTTCAAACACTGCCACCTTCAACTCAGGCTTGTGCTGCATCAGCTCATAGGCGGCAAAGATACCACCGGGGCCTGCGCCAATAATAATAACATCATAATTCATGGAAATCCCCTCCCAGAAACGCACATAATCATTTATCAGTTCCCTTTAAGTACGCAGTAAGTATATCATGATAAAGTACTGAAGTAAATAATAAAGTACAAGTATCTGCATGCAAAAAAGAAAACCAACCGCAAGGGTTGGTTTTCTTTTGGTCCAAGTGGCGAGACTCGAACTCGCGGCATCCTGCTCCCAAAGCAGGCGCGCTACCAACTGCGCTACACCTGGATGACCTACGCAGTATTATACACAATGATTTTTAAAAAAGCAATCAAAAAATCAAAGCTATAATGCCACCCGTGCATATTACCGCCCTGGAAGTAAAAACTAATGCAAAAGGAGTGGTTATTATGGACGGGCAAGAACTTGCAAAACAAACCTTGGATCAGATCCCCAAAGTAAGTACCAACGCAAAGCGGATCGTGGGTCTGGTTAAAGAAGGCGGCAGGATCACCGGTTATCGGCTGTCTGATAACACCGTTGTGGAAAAGCAGCAAGCGGTGGATATGGCAAAGCAGGGGCAAATCGCCGGTGTGGGCATCGCCCACCGAAAAGATACGGAATACCTCAAATCCATCCCCGACGGCAGTGAAAACAACAACCTGGGAAATCTCCCTTCTGTATCGCCACAATCATAAAAGCCCCGGGAATTGCGTTTGCAATTCCGGGGTTTAATATTGAAAAGAGGGCAAAACGAAAGCAGCTTCTGAAATCTTGGCTGATTGACATCGTTTAAGCCATATGATATAAAATTTATATAACGATAAGGAGATAACGATATGAACGAATACGAGGTTTTTATTGAAGATATCAATTCCTGCGGCGGCGAGCAGTATGCCAAGAAGGAGCTGATCGAGGTCGAGGCAAACAGCCCTGAAGCCTATGTGAAAGAAAACGGCAGATTTCCCATTCTGGACATTTCTGAAAATGCCAGTGGCGATACCGTTATCACCACCGGTGACGGCAACGGTAATTTTGTAAGATTCACCTTTACCGCATAAAAAACTTTACAAAATGGCGGATTGCATCGACAAAGCAGCGTCTTTCTGCGGGCAATCATGATCTGGAGGTCACACTATGAATTACCGTCTTGATAAATATGGCAATCAGCTTTCTGTTTTGGGCTTCGGCTGTATGCGCTTTCCTACGAAGGCTGGGCGCATCGATATAGAAGAAACAGAAGATGAGATCATGACCGCCATCCATAGCGGTGTAAATTATTTCGACACTGCCTACATATATCCCGGCAGCGAGGCTGCACTGGGCCAGATTCTGGAACGCAACGGTGTTCGGGATCAGGTATACATTGCCACGAAGCTGCCTCATTATCTGATCAAAAGCCGGGAAGGCTTAGATAAGCTCTTTGCCGAGGAGCTCAAACGCCTGCGGACGGACCATGTGGATTACTATTTGATGCATATGCTCACTGACACCGATACCTGGGACCGAATGAAGGCGCTGGGCATAGAGCAGTGGATCGCAGAAAAGAAAGCCAGCGGTGCCATCCGGCAGGTAGGCTTCTCCTACCACGGAAACTCTGATATGTTCTGCCGTCTGCTGGATGCCTGGGACTGGGATTTCTGCCAGATCCAGTACAACTACATGGATGAGCACTCCCAAGCAGGTCGCCGCGGGTTGTATCACGCCCACAGCAAAGGTATTCCTGTGGTCATTATGGAGCCCCTTCGGGGCGGCAAGCTGGTAAACCGCCTGCCTGATGAAGCCAAAAAAATCTTTTCTGAATACAAGATTCAACACACCCCTGCCCAATGGGCCTTCCGCTGGCTGTGGAATCAGCCGGAGGTAACTGTGGTGCTTTCCGGAATGAACTCCGACGCCATGGTTCGGGACAACATTCACACCGCATCCACCACCCAGGTTGGAGAGCTGGGACCGGAGGAGGAAGCCATGCTGCAGCAGGTGGTCAAGGCCATCAATTCCAAAATGAAGGTTGGCTGTACCGGCTGCGGTTACTGTATGCCCTGCCCGAAAAATGTGGATATCCCCGGCACATTTGCCGCCTACAACCGGCGGTATCAGGAGGGAAAATTCGCGGCATTAAAGGACTATTTCATGTGTACCATGCTGCGTAAAAATTCCACCGCCGCATCCAACTGCATCCAGTGCGGCAAATGCGAAAAGCACTGCCCCCAGCACATCCCCATCCGGGAAAAACTGCAAGCAGCACAAAAAGAGCTGGAAGGCCCTGTGTACCGCACCATCAGAAAAGCAGTTAGCTGGTTTGTCAAATTCTAAAATTTCACGCCCATCCACCATCGGATGGGCGTGTTTATTACAGGATACTTCCAATGTAGCTGTATTCAGGCACTGCGGGAGGATTTTCCGTCTTAAAAAATTGAAAAGCTTCCGCGTGCGCCACATATAGATGCGCCAGGGCGATGCCCGCATCCAGGCGGCTGCCCTTCTTGCTGCAATAGATGTGGATGTTGTCACCTTCATGGATGAAATACCAAGGTTGACTATTGACCGCGGAAGGCGCTAATCGGGCAGGCTCCAATTTATGATCAAGCCGGTCTGCGATCTGTTCCAGCGTTTTTCTCTTAAATTCCTTTAAATTATGGCGCAGCTGGTCGCCCTTGGGATGACCGAAGGCCAGCATAATAACAAACTTCATTCCTTCTACAACTGTACTCGTCTTGGGATTCATCCTTCCCATACCCAGCCAGCAGACACCCAAACCAAGGCTTTGCAAATACAGATCCATCTGCTGGAACAGGAAGCCTACGTTTTCCAGCCACCCTTCG
Organism: Faecousia sp.; assembly: GCA_045659205.1. GTDB lineage: Bacteria > Bacillota > Clostridia > Oscillospirales > Oscillospiraceae > Faecousia. The sequence continues at coordinate 12,908 of JAZOWK010000031.1, read as the reverse complement.
GTTTCCTCAGAATAAATGGTGATCAGCTGGGGTGTGGTCCAGGGGCAGATGCACTTGACCTGATTTCGGGGAACGATGTCCCAATGGACTTTGATATCCGGATACAAAGGCTTCATAGAAAAGGCCTTGATGGTTTCCAACAATTCCCCGTCTACGGGTACATTCGTAAAGCTGCGGCAGGACTTGCGCTTATAGATCATTTCATGTAAGGTCATAGATCTTCCTCCTTCATAAATTTTATTATAGCACGCAAAGGAGCCACTTGCAACGGCTATGCCCTTTGAGATATAATAGATACACAACATTATCTGAATAGGAGGAGATCGTATGAAGGTATTGATGCTCAACGGAAGTCCCAAGGCAAAGGGAAACACTGCCCTTGCCCTGGCAGAAATGGAAAAGATCTTCCGGCAGGAAGGCATTGAAGTGGAAACTGTGCAGGTAGGTAACCAGTCAGTACGCGGCTGCATTGCCTGCAACGGTTGCGCGCAAAACGATAAGTGCGTCTTTGACGATGTGGTAAATGAGCTGGCGCCCAAGTTCCAGGAGGCGGATGGTCTGGTGGTGGCCTCCCCTGTCTACTATGCCTCTGCCAATGCTACGCTGATCGCCGTCCTTGACCGGCTGTTTTACAGCACCGGCTTCAGCAAAACCATGAAGGTGGGCGCAAGTGTGGCCGTGGCGCGTCGTGGCGGCTGTTCTGCCACCTTCGATATGCTGAACAAGTACTTTACCATCAGCGGTATGCCTGTTTGCTCCAGCCAGTACTGGAACAGCGTCCACGGCTGCGCGCCCGGAGAGGCAGCAGAAGATGCCGAAGGCCTGCAGACTATGCGTACCCTGGCAAGGAATATGGCTTTTCTGATGAAGTCCATCGCACTGGGCAAGGCGCAATATGGCCTACCGGAGAAGGAAGCGCCCCAGCCTACCAATTTTATTCGTTGATGCTGCCAAGCTGCAGCCCATCACCTACGATCCTATGAATCACCACTATCTAATGCTTGGTGAAAAAGTCGGTCAAGCCTTCCACGATGGTCTTTCCCTGAAATAGTATAGATGCCCCGGCTGATGCCAGGGCATCTTTTATGCTTACTGTTCTGCCCGCTGCATCAGCACCCGTTTCAGTTCTTCCCTGTTTTTCGCAAACCGCGCCTGTTCCTGCCGCTTCTGCTCCGGGGATTTACACATTTCATTTATAATGATGGGGATCGCCATCACTGCATAGGCGCCCATCATAACAAGGATAAATTCAACAATGCTCATTTATATAACCTCCCGCTTTCTCTTCCGGATATTACTTTTGCTTCGTAAGCTCATATAAAACCATAATCGGAAATAAAAGGATCCACAGTAAACACATATCTGATGCCCCCTTCTTGTTTGTGTCTATAGCATAGCAAGATATCTGTCCAATAAAACAGCACAATTCAATATGATTTTGCCGCTTAGTATTCCAAAAATGCCGATGGGGGCAAATTACAACATTTTTTATTTTAACTATGCTATTATGTTGTCACAGGAGGTGACCGAATGAAATTCAAGCTCATCATTGACAAAAACAAGGAAGAGGAAATCGTTGCAACTGTTCACGATCGCACACCCCTGATCGACGAGATCGAGGCGCTGATCAGTAAGCATACAGACCGCATCCCCGGCTACACCGAGGACGATATTAAAATGCTCAGTATTTCGGAAATCGAGTGCGTCACTGTCTTGGACGGCAAGACCTACGCCATCGATTCCAAAAATCGCCATTACAGGCTAAAGCAGCGGCTCTATGAACTGGAAGCCACGCTCCCCTCTTCTTTCGTCCGCATCAACAAAAGCACCCTGGCAAACGAGAACGCGCTGGATCGGTTTTCTGTTACCATTGCAGGCTCTGTGGATGCCGTATTCAAATGCGGTTACACGGAGTATGTATCCCGGCGGTGCTTTGCCCAAATCAAAAGGAGGTTCGAAACAAAATGAAGAAGTTTTGGAAAGAATTTTTACTTCGGGGTCTGATCTGCGCTGCAGGCGGTCCGCTGGTGCTGGCCATTATCTATGGCATTCTTGGCGCTACCGGAACTGTGGAATCTTTCACCCCCCACGAAGTCTGTATGGGCATCCTGACCATTACACTTTTAGCCTTTATCGCAGCGGGTATGACCGCTATTTATCAAATGGAGCAGCTGCCCCTGCCTATGATGATCCTGCTCCACGGCGGCGCGCTGTACATCGCTTACCTCATCACCTATCTGCTCAACGGCTGGCTGCTGAATCAGCTTGTTCCCATCTTAGTGTTTACGGGTATTTTCCTTGTAAGCTACGCCCTCATCTGGCTTATCATCTACTTTGTGGAAAAATCAAAGGCCGATAAACTCAATAAAATGCTGAAAAAAACGGATGCTTAGGGCGGGTTCACATAGGGATTTATACGCTCCAAATTGGATCTTTTCCAGCAATACTACGTCAAAAAGCCACGGTAGGCGTCAGCCTTACCGTGGCTTTTTATCTTGTCTTGCAGAAAAATCTCTCACTTTGGAGTGCTTTGCAGTTTTGAATTTAAGATTTTTGCTCACAGGAATATCCAGAGAACGCAGGAATACTGTATGTATTTCAAGGACGATGGATTTTCTGTGGGGAAAAAGATTTATTCAAAACCGTGTAAATCCCTGTGTGAGCCCGCCCAGGGCATCCGTTTTTTTATAGAATTACGGCATATTTTGCCGGGTTATCCTTTTCGTAATAAACTGTCAGCTTTTCGTCCTTTACCGGGCAGCGCCTGTTCCAGTTCACATAGCGTTTTCCTTTGTAGGATTGCCCGTCTACGGTATATGTAAAATGAATGATATGCGGAAACAATGCGCCATCAATGGCACTACGGCGCACCGGCTTGGTGTTCACCTTCAGCCACCAGCAGGTCTTTACATCCACAACGATGCCTTCGGTCTTTTCTCCCGCGATGGCGCTTGTCACACCGATTCCAAACATTCTTAACATCATACTCACCTCACCAAATAAAAGGAATAAGCCGGTACTTTACCTTTTGCTTGTACGCACAATAACCGGGCAATTCTTTTGTCAGCAAGTTTTCCTCATCCTTTAATCTAACAACGATAATTGCAGGATAAAAGGCAAACGCAATCAAAGCATACCAAGAGCCAAGGATCAGAGGGATCATCAAAAACAGCAAAATGGTCACTGCGTACATAGGATGACGGACGATGCCGTAAAGGCCTGTATCCACCACTCTCTGCCCCGCTTCTACCTTAACGGTACGGCTTAAGTAAGCGTTTTCCCGCATCACCTCCGCATACAAAGCGTAAGCTGCCAAAAATAAAATGGATGCGGTAATGGTTACCCAGGCAGGCATATACGACCAACCAAAGCGGAAGTCCAGACCCGCCACCACGAAACCGGCAATAAACATAAGCCCCGAAAAGGCAAGAACGCCCTTCTGTGTCCCTTGCTTTTCCTTGGCATCCAGCCGTTTTTTCAAAAAATCGGGAGACTTAAAAAGCATCACAAAACCGGCAATGAGCATAGGCACAAAGAGAAGTCCCACAAAAAGCCAGCCATATGTATAGCCAAAAGTACCGGCAGGCAGGAAGATCAAAAGACCCACCAATAACAAACCGCAGATAAATTTCACCAAAGCTTCAGCAAGTAATTTCATACTTCCACCTCGTAGGTTTTATCAATCAGAATATACGGCAAATCGTAAGCAGTACATTGGGCCAGATTATACGCATTTTCCGCGATCAGTTCTTCTTTGTTTAGACCAGAATCATCCAACCGGCTCTCAATCACATTTGCGTTTGCCACAATGTCTTCAAAATGGTTTTCAATATACTGCCTGCTCATCACAAGGCACACATATTGAATCTTCTCCAAATATTCTTTGTCGAAATCCTTTTGCCAACCAAAGGGAATATAGCAGCCCTCTACAATGAGGTTTTGCTTGTTTTCTATGGCAGTTTTCACCATTTCCCGGACGATAGGCCAAAGATACTCTGTCAGCTTATCGTCGTCCATAGGGGTCAAATCCGTCTGGCCGCTGCGGATCAGGCCCATTTTCAAATGGTCGATAGACAGATAGGGATATTGATGCTTTTCCAGCAGCTTTTGTGCATACGCTGTCTTTCCGGTATGGCTCGCTCCTGCAATCAAAATAATCATCAAAAAACACCACCCTTATCTTTGCAAATTTGCCCACTGTTCTCTGGTAAGCAAAGATGTATGGCCGGTGCGTTTTTCGTTCAAGAGAGGTAAATCCAAATCGTGGGTCGTATAGCGATACACAAAGCCCAGCTTTTCCTGCACCCGACGGGATTTTTCGTTACCCTCATAATAGCCGCACCAAACAGCCCGCATATGAAGCTTTTCAAATGCATACCGCAGCAGCTCCCGGCAGGCTTCCGGGATCAGACCCTGTCCCCAAAAAGGCTTGCCCAGCCAGTAACCCAGCTCACATTCATCCTCCCGGTCGGTCATATCTGTGCTACCCTTTAATTTAAGGCTCACCGAGCCAATGGCCTTTCCGTCTTTCAGGCATACCGCATAGGTTTCCGGAACGCTGAGCACATCCCGAATGATCTGCCGGCTGTTCTCTACGCTTGTGTGAGGCGGCCAGCCTGTGGGAAGACCGATATCCGGATCTTTGGCATATTCATACAGGCTTTCTGCATCCAGCTCCTGCCAGGGGCGCAAAACCAGCCGATTAGTTTCCAGCGCCATATTCTACCTCGTATTCCCAATCGATAATGCCGCCAAATTCTTTGATATTGGTATACCCCAGCTCCACCAGGCTTTGGGCAGCGATCTTGCTGCGCCGTCCGCTGCGGCAATATACCAGGATCAGCTGATCTTTATCCGTCAGCACACCTTCTGCCTTCTCCAGGATTTCATCGTAAGGAATCAAAATCGCACCGGGAATACGGCTTTCGTCGTACTCTTCCTGGGTGCGTGTATCCAAAATGATATAGCCTTTCTGGCTATCCATAATTTCCTTAGCCTGTGCCGCTGTAATGTTCATATATACCGCCTCCTGGGTATTTTCCGGATTCTGCCCGCAGGCAGTAAGCAATAGCATTGAAAAAATAATCAAAAACAGTTTCTTCACCGCATATCACCTCTTTAATACTATTATAACACGCAAACCCGCGTCTTGCAATGGCTACGACCTTATGCAAATACATAACAGATCTTCCGGAAAATTACTCTTGCCACAAACCGGAATTTCCGTTATAATGATGCGCGGTGAAAAAATAAGGAAGGATGTGATGGGTATCGTAGATCTGATCGTTGGAAACACTTGCAGCTTACTGGCTATGGGCACGGATGCCCTGAGTGCTTCCCGGAAAACCGCCAAAGGTGTCCTTTGGGTGCAAAATGCCAGCCAGGCCATCTATTTCACCAGCGCAGTAGTGCTCAAAGGCTATAGCGGCGCAGTGCAAAATGTGATGAGCATTCTGCGAAATTTACTCGCCATCAGCGGCAAAAGCTCCAAGGTGGTAGAATGGAGCCTTACCGTGCTGGGTGTGGTGCTGGGCATAGTCTTTAACAACATCGGCATTATGGGCTATATGCCCATCATTGCCAATCTGCAGTATACCATTGCCGTATTCCGCTTTAAGGATAACGAACGGGCGCTGAAGATTTCATTTGCCATCGCGGCATTTTTGTTTGCCCTGTTCAGCCTTGCCATCCGCAATTATGTTGGTGTGGCTACTAACCTGACGGTAATGGTCATCACCATCATTTTCCTGCTGAAATCCTCTAAAAAATAATGAACGGCACAGAAGCTTCTGTGCCGTTTAATATTTTCGCAGCTGCCGCAGCAGCAGACCCAAAGCGTACCAGCTGGTTTCATAACGAATATAGGAAAGCACATTTTCATCCCACAAAAAGCGCAATCGGGCATTAAATTCCTCATCTGCGTGCCAAAACTGCACCAAAATTTCCAGGCCGTCCACCAGCTCGATGGCATAGCTCATATCCGCCCCCGGCACACTTCTTCCTCCAAGGCCTTCACAGGCAGCCCGGAAGCTTTGGGGATGCTCATCAAAATAAGCCGCATCTGCATCTTCTCCATCTTCCTGCAGGTTTCTGTGAAAATAATGACCCTGGGTGACGATGTTGATAAACTTACCGGAAATACAGCGCCCCGGCTTACTGTCGCACAGCCAATCCAGCAGCACCATCACTTCCCCAAAGGAATTGCCGTCCTGCCAGCCTTTTTCCGTCTTTCTTTCCATATCACCGCTAATGCGGCAGATCCGGTAATCTGACGAAAGAAGACGCACATAAAAATAGCGTTCATCATAGCAAAGGGAACACCGGTCGATCAATTCCTGCTGGTCATAGGTCAGGAAGTGCTTTTTTGCCTGAGTCAGCTGGATATCATAATTATTAACAGCTTTCATAAGCCACGCATTCCCTTCAGTTATTTACCATATTATAAATGACTTCCCAGGAAAAAACAATATAAATCTCTTCTTGCAATACCCCCCATCCTGTGGTATAGTTGCACTATTATATCCTATATAAAAGGAGATGTACTTATGGAAAACAAACTGCAAAGAAAGTACGGCCTGTTTACCGCCATTTGTATGGTTGTAGGCATCGTCATCGGCTCCGGTGTTTTCTTCAAGGCCCAGACCATCCTTGAAAAGACCGGCGGCGATATGCCCCTGGGCATTATTGCCTGGCTCATTGGCGGCCTGATCATGCTGGTATGCCTGCTCACCTTCTCTTTTATGAGTCAAAAATATGAGAAGGTCAACGGCCTTGTGGACTATGCCGAAGCAACTGTGGGTCCCAAATACGGCTACTATATGGGCTGGTTTACTGCAACCATCTACTTCCCTGCCATGACCTCCGTTCTTGCCTGGCTGTCTGCCCGGTACACCCTGGAGTTCCTGGTTTCCGTAGTTCCCGATTTCAAATTGGTTGTGCCTGCGGAAATGGGCGGCTGCGTCTTTGGCCCTGAGTGCATTGCTCTGTCTTTGTTCTATATGTGTGCCTGCTACGGCATCAACGTGCTCTCCCCCAAGCTGGGCGGCAAGCTGCAGATCAGCACCACCGTCATCAAGTTCATTCCCCTGACCCTGATGGCCGTTGTGGGTGTGATCCTGGGCATCACCTCCGGCACGCTCACCGAGAACTTCACCACCCCCGCTGCCCTGCCCGCCACTGACACGAACCCCCTGTTCGCTGCCGTGTGCGCCACCGCCTTTGCCTACGAAGGCTGGATCATTGCCACTTCTATCAACGCAGAGATCAAGGATTCCAAGAAGAATCTGCCCAAGGCCCTCATCATCGGCGGTTTCATCATTATGGCAACCTACATTCTGTACTATGTGGGTGTGGCCGGCGGCGCTTCCAATCAGGAGCTGATCGCAGGCGGCACTACCGTGGCTTTCACCAACATCTTCGGCACTGTTTTGGGCAACATCCTGAAGCTCTTTGTTGCCATCTCCTGCATCGGCACGATGAACGGTCTGATGATGGCCAGCTGCCGCAGCTTCTATTCCGTGGCTGCCCGCCGTCAGGGTCCTGCACCCGATGTGCTGGCACAGGTGGATAAGCGCACCAATGTGACCAACAACTCCGCTGCCCTGTCCCTGATCATCATTGGCGCCTGGTTCGCATATTTCTACCTGGCAAACCTTGCCGGCACTTGGACCGGTCCGTTCGTATTCGACTCCTCCGAGCTGCCCATCATCACCATTTACCTGATGTACCTGCCCATCTTCATCCAGTGGATGCGTAAGGAAAAGAGCGAGAATGCGCTGCGTCGGTTCGTTCTTCCCATCCTGGCATTCTGCGGCTCTGTGTTTATGGTGATCGCCTGCATCATCGGCCACGGCATTGCCTGCCTGTGGTACTTGATCGTATTTGCAGCTGTTATGCTTTTAGGCGCATTCCTCAATAGACACAGATCTTAAAAATACAATAAACGGGAGCTTGCTTAAGCAAGCTCCCGTATTTTTATTGATTGCGTTCTTCCAGCTCCCGCACGATCTTACCATACATTTCTTCGTCGATCTTAAACTTTTTATAATAGATCACAAAACCAGCCAAAATGCAAAGCATGGGCAAAATCATCATCGCCAGCTTCATAATCCAGATCGGTGAGCCGGTGACACCCTGGATCAGACTATTGATCTGAATCTGGGCAGCAGCCTGAGCCGAAGCATCCATACTCTGCATCGCGCTTTCCAGTTGAGAAATCTGCTGGGAAACCGGATTGATACCGGAAATAATCAGGGTCACCGTAACCACACCTGTACCAATAGCGCCGCCCAGCTTATTGATAAAGGGCTGCACTGCAAAGCTTACAGACTCATTGCGCTTGCCCAGCTTCCACTGACCGTATTCCACTGCATCTGCCAGGAACAGCAGCATCAGCAGCTGAATAAATGCCTGGGCAAAGAAAAGGCCCAATCCCGCCACCACGATCAGCGCCAGGTTCTCAAAGGACAGGAAAAATACGATATAAGAAACCACCACGGCTACCATTGAGCCTGTGTAAAGCTGCCGGCGGGTAAAGCGCTTGCTGAACAGCGGAAATACACTCAAAGCAGTCAGCTGGGCAACACCCAACACCGCAGCAAAGATCATATAAGTGCCTTCATCCTTGTAAGCGTACTTGAAATAGTAAACACCGAAGGATGTGGTGGTGCAATAGCCGATCATAAACAATGCCATGGAAATGGCTGTGATCATCAGCTGGTCATTCTTAATCAAGGCCTCCAGCATACCCTTCAGGCTGGTGCGCTGCTGATTGCGCAGCTGGGAGCGATCCTCCTTTACCCCAAACAAGGTAAAGCACTGGAACAGGATCATCAGGCCCACCAGGATCACCGTAAATACAAAATAGCTATCTCTGGGAGCCATGCCAAACAGATCGGGCACCATCGTATAAAGCACTACCACGGAGAACATACCCACATTGGCGCAGATACGGGCAATCGCGCCCACACCCTCGCGGACCTTTTGATCTTTAGAAATAGCCGGCATTAACGACCAGTAGGAAATGTCATTGGTGGTATAAGCCATACCCCACAGCAGATACACCACTGCGATGAATGCTACATACGCGCCACCGGAAAGGCCGAAGTCTGTAAACATCAGCACCGTCAGCAGGCCGGAAGCCAGCACACCGAACAAGATCCACGGTTTGAATTTGCCCCAGTGGGTATTGGTATTGTCCACAATCGTACCCATAACCGGATCGTTCAGGGCATCGAAAATACGGAAGGCCACCATAAGTCCACCGATAATGGCAAGCTGATCATTAGATAGTCCCACCACCTCGGTCAAATAAGTAAGCAAGTACATACTCACCAGGGTATATACGCCATCCCGCCCCAAGGTGCCTAAACCGAAACAGAATTTATTTCTATTCATTTATACCTCCTCCGCCATTAAGCGGAACTCAAAAGGCTTCATATAATCTGCGTCAAGGTCATCGTAATTTGCCGCCAACACCTGATCCCACTGACTTAAATGCTTGGGCAACCTGGCCTTTTTGCCAGACATATTGCAGATGCTCAGCACCCGCTTATCCCCCAGCACCCGTTCAAAGGCAAAAATAGATTTTCCCATATGTACCGGGTAAAAATCTCCGTCAATAAGCGCAGGCTCTGTTTTCCGCAGGCTGATCATATATTTCCAGAAGGCACGCACGCCACGCCCATCTTGAAGCTCTGCCTCCGCATTGACCTGGGGATAATTGCTGTTTACCTTCAGCCAGGGTTTGCCTGCGGTAAAGCCGGCATTTTCTCCTGCTGTCCACTGCATAGGCGTGCGGGCATTATCCCGAGAGGTACGCTGGATCATCTTCCAGCGGATGCCCTTGGGAATATGCAGACGCTTTGCCATTGCATAGATATTATGGCTTTCAATATCCATAATTTCTGTCAGGTCTTTGAAATCGCCATTTTCCATACCGATCTCCTGGCCTTCATACACATAAGGCGTGCCGCGGAGCGTCATAAGCAAGCCTGCCATCATCATAGAACATTCCCGACGAAAACCGCTTACATCAGTAAAGCGGGAAATAAAGCGGGGCTGATCGTGATTTTCAAAGTAACAGGAGTTCCAATCCATAGCCTGCTGCCACCGGGTCAGCACCTTCATCAGGCGCTTAGGACGCAGCCAGGTCTTAAACCATTTCAGGCCGATCTGGTCGCACTCCATATGCTGAAAAGCGAACACCATATCCAGCTCCTTGCGGGCAGGATCTGTCAGATCTTTGGCCTTGGGCACATCTACAAAAACGGTTTCACCTACGGTAAATGCGCCGTATTCATCCAGCACCTTCCGCAGCTGCCGCAAGATTTCGTGGCAGCCTTCCGTGGATAAGTAATGCTCCATACCGGTCAAGGCGATTCGAGGCTTGCCGTTTTTCAGCGTGTTCTTGTGAATCACATTGATCACATCACACCGGAAGCCCATAACACCCTTATCCAGCCAAAAGCGCAGGATGTCTTTGACTTCCTCCAAAACCTGCGGATTATCCCAGTTCAGATCCGGCTGTTTTTTGGAAAACAGATGCAAATAATATTCTCCATTATCTCCAAAGGGCGACCAGGGACACTCTGCAAAGAAATTGCCCCAGTTGTTGGGAAGCTTGCCCTCTTTTTCCGGCTTGCGGATGATATAGTAATCCCGGTACTTTGCATCCCCTGCCAAAGCCTTTTGAAACCAAATATGCTCATCGGAGGTATGATTGATCACCAGATCCATAACAATACCGATGCCCCGCTTTTTGGCTTCCGCCACCAGGGTATCAAAATCCTCCATCGTACCGAAATCCGGGTGGATGGCCTTATAATCGGCAATGTCATAGCCATTATCATCATTGGGACTTACATACACCGGAGAGAGCCAAATGGCATTGATGCCCAAATCCTGCAGATAATCCAGCTTGGAAATAATGCCCGGCAGATCGCCGATGCCATCTGCGTTGGTATCCAAAAAGGAGCGGGGGTATATCTGATACACCACCATATCCTTGCGGTAATTCACTTCCATAACAGCCTCCTGAAATATAGTACAGAAAAAAGGGCCATCGCGTGGCCCCAACAGATTTAATATATCACGGGCAATGCCCAATGTCAATGCAAAGTGCCGGATTTCTGCGTTTTGTACAAGTTAAAACTGTGCAATTTGTACAATTTCCCAATTGTATTTCCCGTTTTTTTGTGCTATATTATAGCCAGAAAGGGTGATACCAATGTACAGGTAAAAACCTTATAGTGCAAAAAGAAAAAGCACTACGCAGATGATCGCTTTCGATCACAGGAAATGCTCCCACATGTAAGCGGCTCGCTTATGAGTAGAATGGAATCGATAATGGAGAATGTGAGGCAGTGGATTTCAAGTTGAACGAAAGAAATCATCCATACCGCAGAAAGCGAGGTTAACCAATGATAGAACCCAAGAACGCAGCGAAATAGCCCCTGACATGACGGAAAACGCGAACGTCAAGTCAGGGGCTATTTCATTTAATGAATAATTGAAAATTGATAATTGACAATTATCGTATCGGCACGCCGATAATTTAAATATGTCGCAAAGCGACCCCATAATTGTAAATTGTCCATTGTCAATTGTGCATTAACAAAACCCGGGGAGGCCAATGCCACCCGTGGAATTTTGTTATTTACGGAACAGATAGGAATACTGCTCCTTGGCCTTAACAGGATCAACCGTTGCGGCATTTTCGTAATCGATGAGGGTATAAGTGGCATCGATCAGGTAGCCGAACTTGGGATCGTCCAAAGCCTTGCAACGGAAGGACTGGCGGGGAGAATTGATATCTTCACCGCTGATCTGGAAGAAGCCGTGCTCCTTGCACAGAGCGGTGAGCCGCTCCAGCTGCTCCGGAGTATTGCGGGTGGGCATATAAGTGATGGCGTCAAAGCCGTAGGCCTTGATCACATCCACCAGCTCGTCCAGGTAATCGTCCTCAAACTTCTGCGCCTTCTTATCACCGGTAACGGAGTTACCCACATCACCCAGGTAAGCATAAGCAGCGATGCCGCCGATTTCGTGAACAATATTTACGAAATCCGCCACCTTGGGGCATTCCTCGGTCGCATCGATGTAGAACTTCTCCACCATATTGCTCTTCAGCGCACCCAGAATATCATACTCATAATATTCGGGGGTCTGCTCCCCTGCTGCGATCTGATCGATCACCTTCTGGGAAAGCTGCAGCTGCATCCGCTCCAGCAAGAACTCCAGCACTTCGGCAGGGGTCTTGTACAAAGCGGTGATCTTCTTAGTCAGAGCAAAGAGGATGTGACGCTCGGTAACAGAGCCGCCCTTATGATAATTAGAAAGGGGCAGAACATCGGCATCAAAATCCAGGCTCAAGCCGTAGGGCTTAACCAGCTCCGTGATGTTCTGGCACATCTTGCGATTACGCTCATTCCGCTTTTCCCGGTAGGGAGCGAAGAAGGCATCCAGCTTTTCAATGTTCTGGTGGGGAATGCCGTGAACGGTAACATAGGCAATGCTCTTCTGGTCGGGATTGTTGATTCGACGGCCGTTAAGCACCGTCATGGACATATCCACACGGCACTCTGCGCCTACGGTCACCGGCATACCAATCACTTCAGCAGCTTCCAAAAACTCTCTTGCGCCGGACACGGAGTCGTGGTCGATGATGCCGGCGGTCTTCAAACCGTTCTGCCAGGCCATATATACGGCGGCAGTGGGGTTATAGGGAGAGAAGGAATAGGTAGTATGGATATGGTTATTCACATAATTGGTTTCTTCCGGGGTGGGCTTTTTACCTGCCAGGGTCTGCTCGTAAGCCTCTCTTAATTCCTGAATGGTCATAAAGAGCCTCCTTACTTCAGCATTTCCTGACCGCCGGTAACAGGGATGGCCTGGCCGGTCTCGTAGGA
>JAZOWK010000030.1:0-49759 GCA_045659205.1 Faecousia sp. | reverse complement strand
GGAGCTTACTGCACATTCACCCGGATACTGCATTCGGGACTGCCCAGGCTGATGACACTGCCGCCGCTGACGACGGTAGGCTGGTTGGGATTCAGCCGCTGGGATCCGATATAGGTGCCGTTGGTGGAGCCCAGATCCGTGACCAGGACGGTGGAGCCGCGCAGCTCGACGGTGCAGTGGCGGCTGCTGACTTTGATGCAGGACTGCAGATTCAGCCCCTTGGAAGCGCGGCCGAAGGTGAAGCTCTGGCCCGGCTGGAGCCGGCAGCTCTTTCCCGCATCGGGGCCGGTGAGCATCTGGAGGGTGACAACGCAGGGCCGGCCGGGTGTGGGGAGGGGACTGGGGCTGCCCTTATGCACGGCTCCGCTTCCCCGCTCCACAGCCTGGGTCAGACGGCCGCCGTTCAGCGACATGACATACAGAACGATTTCGTTCACACCCTTGCGCAGCATGGGCAGGAAGCAGACGATGATGATGGTGGTCATAACCACGGTGATCACCACCAGGTTGTTGGAGAAGCCGGAGTTGTTCAGCATGTGGATCAGAAAAGCCATGCCGAAGTATTTCAGGAAATTCACATTCAGCAGATGCTTTACATCCACCATCTCCTCTTTTTTCACCATGACCAGGGCGCCGCCGTAGAGACCGGCATACAGACCGTGGCCGGGAATATCCGTCAATGCCCGGACTGCTGCCTGGATAACGGCACCGCTGATGCCGCTGTTCATCAGTGCCCGGTAGGAATACCACAGGTTTTCAAAGACGGCAAAGCCGGTACCCACCGCAACACCGATGAGGATGCCGTTGAGGGTGAATTTGTAGTTTTTCTTCCGCAGGATCAGATAAATGATGATCAGCTTGGCGGGCTCTTCGGTCAGCGGGGCCCAGAGGGCGCTGCTGGTGGGATCCACAATGGCCAGCAGCATGGTTGCCACCAGGGAAAGAATGCCGCCCACGCCGACGATCAGCAGAATTTCGTACAGGGATATATTGCGTGGGATATTCATTTCCCACACCAGAAGCAGCAATGTAACGGAAACAAACACGGACAGGCAGATCATCAGATAGAACAATCCGCCCGGATGCAGAAAGCTGAAGCCAAGGAAGATGGCCATCATCACCGTACATACGACGAAGAACCGGGCAAAGAGGAAGGGTTTCTGCCACACGGCCAGCATTTCCGACTCGTTGGGGGTGGTCAGAGAAGTTCCGGCGATAAAGATCCGGGCGGTTTCATCGGGGGTGTGCTTGCGGTTGATGTCAGAGAAGATATCCTTCAGGGTCATCTGTCCTTCGCTGGCATTTCGGAAGAAGGTTTTTTCGGCCATGATTACACCTCGTTTGTTTTGCGCGCAATGGGGTGTGCCTTGTGTGCGCACAATATTCCCTCGCTGGAGGATACTGCCATTATAGCATGGTTTTCGGAAAAAGCAACGAATTTTGTTTCGGCTGCGCGGAAGGATAAAAAAACAGCCCTGCAGAGCAGGGCTGTCTTTTTTGTAAACTTAGGCTTCCAGGTTGACCTTGGTGGTCTTGTTGAAGACGTGGCAGACGTGGCCGGGGAAGGTGAATTCCACGGGAGCGCCGTTGGCCAGAGCAGCAACCTCAGCACCGGTCATGTTCATGGTGGAAACGACCATGACGACGTCGCGGTCCATAGCGGTGACGTGCAGGTGGACGGAGGAGCCCATCAGCTCGGAAACATCGACCTTGCCGCTGATGCCCTTGTCCAGGATGATGTGCTCGGGACGGACGCCCAGAACGATATCCTGAGGCTCAACGTTGTTCTTGGTCAGGTTAGCCTGCTTCTCTTCGCTCAGAACGACAGTCATGCCGCCCAGCTCGACAGCGTACTTGCCGTCGACCTTAACCAGCTTGGAGTCGAACAGGTTCATCTGGGGAGAGCCGATGAAGCCAGCAACGAACAGGTTGTAGGGATGGTTGAACACTTCCTGAGGAGTGCCGATCTGCTGGATGAAGCCGTCCTTCATGATGACGATACGGTCGCCCAGAGTCATAGCCTCGGTCTGGTCGTGGGTAACATAAACGAAAGTGGTGTTGATACGCTCGCGGAGCTTGATGATCTCAGCACGCATCTGGTTACGCAGCTTGGCGTCCAGGTTGGAAAGGGGCTCGTCCATCAGCATGACCTGAGGGTTACGAACGATAGCGCGGCCGATAGCCACACGCTGACGCTGACCACCGGACAGAGCCTTGGGCTTACGGGACAGATACTGAGTAATGTCCAGAATAGCAGCGGCTTCCTTAACCTTTGCGTCGATCTCCGCCTTCTTCATGTGGCGCAGCTTCAGAGCAAAAGCCAGGTTGTCATAAACAGTCATGTGGGGGTACAGAGCGTAGTTCTGGAAGACCATGGCGATATCACGGTCCTTGGGAGCCAGGTCGTTGACCAGACGGTCGCCGATGTACAGCTCGCCTTCGGAGATCTCTTCCAGGCCGGCGATCATACGAAGAGTGGTGGACTTACCGCAGCCGGAGGGGCCGACCAGAACGATAAATTCCTTGTCTGCCACTTCCAGGTTAAACTCCTGAACAGCCACGACACCCTTGTCAGTGATCTGCAGGTTAACCTTCTTTTCAGGCTCTTCTACGTCCTTCTTCTTTTTCTTGGTTTTCTTGGCTTCGTCGCCGTTGTGGGGGTAGATCTTCTTGATGTTGCGCAGGGACATACTTGCCATAATGCACGACTCTAAGCATACCAACTCCTTGCGTATGCTCTCACGAACGCCGGGTAAAACAGCGAACGCTTTACGACAGGTCTCCACACTGCCGTACCGTGAGTCCAACGGTGTTTTTATTTCCTCCTTTTGTGACATACAGCGCCTATTTTTGTGGAGTAGACGGCATATGCCCGGATGCTATAATGATACCACACAAAAGCTCTGTATGCAATAGTTTTTTCATACAGAAATTGTAAATATTTTTGTGCATATTGCTTTAAAAAGCGGACTTCAATTCGAAGTCCGCTTTTCGTGTTAGATCAGGGAAATTTCGCCGTCTTTACCGGTTTGCAGGCAAAGGCTATAATACTGTTTTACCGCCTGCACCAGATACTCCGTATCCTTCACACCGGCAGTTTCATAGCAGGAATGCATCGCCAGCTGGGCAAGACCGATATCGGCAGACAAAACGCTTACCTGGGAAAGGGAAATGTTGCCCAAAGTAGAGCCACCGGGCATATCCGCGCGGTTATAATAGGTCTGCACCGGCACATCTGCCATCGCGCAAACGGTACGCAGCACTGCTGCGGAAGCGCCGTCAGTAGTATAACGCTGGTTGGCATTGAACTTCAGTACGATGCCGCCGTTGACCACAGGGGCATTCTTGGCATCTGCAAACTCCGGATGATTAGGATGCAGAGCGTGGGCATTGTCCGCAGAGAGCATAAAAGAATTATTGAGCAAAACGCTCATATCTGCGTCTACCGCCTTGCAAATACGGTTCAAGGTGGTTTCCAGGATACGGGAAGCTGCGCCCTGCAAGGAAGAAGAGCCTACCTCTTCGCTGTCAAATACGCACAGCACCGGGATCGCCTTGCTTTCTGCCGCCTCCAGGAAGCCCTTGGTGCAGCACCAGGCGCACTGCAGATCATCCAGTGCCTGGGCGGAGATGAACTCCTCCTCCGCGCCCCACACGCAGGCCTGCTGACGCACATACAAATAAAGATCGTGACCCAAAATCTTACCTTGAGCTTGCTCCTGCAGCAGCTGATCCAGCTTACCGGCAGCTTCCTTGCCGCCCATCAGGGGCAGAGTGTCCACCGCGGGATTCCAGGTGTAACCGTCGTTGGCCTTCCGGTTCATATGGATCGCCACATTGGGGATCAGCAGCAGGTCCTTGTCAATGTCCACCAGCTTGCTTTCCACCTTGCCATCCTTCTCCACCAGCACCCGGCCGGCCAAAGAAAGGGGTCTATCCAGCCAGGGGGCGATGAGCATACCGCCGTATTTTTCCGTAGAAAGGCGGGTATACGCACCGGTCAGCTCCCCATTTTCCTTAAATTTAAAAGTGGGGCGGTCTGCGTGGCTGGCAGAAAGCATAAAGCCCACAGGCTTTTCTTCCGGGATGCGGAAAGCCATCAGAGCGCTACCGCTGCGGGTAAAATAGTACTTACCACCCTTTTCAAGCTGCCAGCTTTCGCTTTCAGAAAGACGAGTGTAGCCGGCATTATCCAGCATCTTGGAAAGTCCATCCACTGCGTGGAATACGCTATGCGCCTTATCGATAAACTTCTTAAATTCCTGCACCATATTTAGCTCTCCTTATTAACGATTTGGCAGAACAGATCGATCTGATCTGCAATGGTCTGCAGCGCGCCCCGCCAGAATTCCTTATCCGTCAGGTCCACACCGGCAACCTTGGCGGTGTCTTCCGCAGTGGCCACCGTGGTGGTATACAGCAGCTTCTTGTACTTTTCAATAAAGTCCTTGCCTTCCTTTTCATACTGGGCATACAGACCCCGGGCGAACAGGCCGCCAAAGGCATAGGGGAAATTGTAGAAGGTCGGGCCGTAATAATGGCTCTTGCACACCCACATATAAGGATGCATATACGCAGGATCCAAACCATCGCCGTAGCTTTGCCGCTGGGCATCCAGCATATACTGACACAAGGTATCAGCGTGCATAAAGCTGTTTTCCCGGTTTTCAAACACCTTTGCTTCAAAACGGAAGCGGGAATAAATGTCACAGATGATTTGGGTGGCATCCTGCAGCTGGGATTCGATCAGCGCCAAACGCTCCTGATCGTCCGCCGCCTTACTGATTGCAGATGCCATCACCACACATTCATTAAAGGTAGATGCGGTTTCTGCCAAAGGCATAGAGTAATTATGATTTAAAGGCCGATGCTCCCGGATGCACTGATCGTGATAAGCGTGCCCAAGCTCGTGAGCCAAGGTGACTACGTCACCGAAAGCGCCGTCATAGTTGGTCAGAATACGGCACTGGCCGATGGCCTCCACCCCAGCGCAGAATGCGCCGCCTGCTTTACCCTCTCTGGGATAGAAATCGATCCATTCCTCATCAAAGGCCTTGGCGATCATTTCAGCCTCTTCCGGGTTAAACCCGGCAAACTGCTCAATGAGAAATTCCCGTGCCTGCTCCAAAGTAAACTTTGTAGAAGACCGACCCATAGGCGCAAACAGCTCATACCAGGGCAGACCGTTTTCATAGCCCAGCGCCTTGGCCTTTGCCTTCAGGTACTGCCAGAACTTGGGCAAATACTCATCCATCGCACCCAGCATAGCATCCAGGGTCTGCTTTTTCATATCGGAATGTTCCAGGGTGCGTTCCAGAGGAGATGCGTAACCCCGGAGCTGGCAATCAGAGATCGTTTCTAACTTAATGGAGTTAAGGGCAAATGCCACCGCGTCCTTGATCCGCTCGTAGCAGGCAAGCTCCGCTTCATAGGCCTTTTTCCGCACATTCTTATCCGGATCATAGGCCAGATTGCGGATCACAGAAAGGTTGGTGGTGCTTCCCTCATATTCTACCGGCACGGTGCTGGTAAGATAGCCCTGCAGATCCCCCCAGGCTGCGCTGCCGGAAAGCTGTAGCTTTGCCATCGCTTCTTCTGCCTGGGCGCAAAGCAGGTATTTGCTGGACTTCTTGATATTCTCAAAACGGAAACGGTACTGACGCAGCACTTCGTCCTGTTCGATCAGCTCCATCAGATCAGGCAGCCTGCTGGCCCACTCCTGATAAGCCGCCTCACTGCCGGCAGTGGTGCTGATCACCGCCATCACCCGGCCCATATGAGAGCCGGCTTCACTGTCCCGGGCATCCGCAGCTTGCCGAAGCATGGCATACTCTGCCAGCTTGTTGCCCAAATTGGAAATATCCTCCTGCAAGGCAGTGCCTTCTTTAAGGCTTTGCAGTGCAGCTGCCTCCGGCAATTTTTTGACAAGCTCTGCAAAGCAGGCCACCTTTTCCTTTAAAAGATTTAAGTCCTGTTCAAAGGTCGGGTCTTCAAAACCCCTATAAATCACATCTAAATTCCAGCGTTCATTCATTTTCTGTCACCTCAAAAAAGGATTTTATTCATCATACATCATTTGTCTTTTCGCGTCAATGGCAGCCGACATTTTTTCCACAAGTCGAATATCGTCGAATTGTTGGATTTTTAGTCATTTTAACGAGTTTTACCCATATTTTTGTCGTGCGATTGTTTGGCTTTTTCCTTGCAAAAACCGCTACATTATGCTAAATTATATTTGTCGCAACAAGGAAGTCTTTTGTGGGGGAACAACATTAGGAAGTCAGGAGAGGACAGTATGGAAAATTTAGCCACCGTTATCATCGCAGACAACTCACAAGAATTTTGCTCCGGCTTGGTCGCCGCTTTGCAGCGCGCCAGCGGGTTTCAGGTATTGGGGACGGCCAATGATGGGGAGCAGGCCATCCGCATGGTACTCGATCGCAAGCCAAAGATCCTGGTGCTGGATATGATGCTGAAAAAGCAGGACGGCATCAGCGTTCTGAAGGCCATCGGCAGTATGGAACATAAACCTGTCGTGTTGGCCACATCCGGTTTCATCACCGATTACGTAGCATCCGCCGCCGCCAGCCTGGGTGTCAGATATCTGATGCTCAAGCCCTGCGATATGTCCGCGCTGGTGGAGCGTCTTGAAGAGATCAGAGGCGCAGCCACCCAAAAGGGCAGCGTAAGACCCGGCGCAGGCCAAGGTAATATCGAAACCCTGGTCACGGGCATCATCCACGAAATCGGTGTTCCCGCCCATATCAAGGGCTACCAGTACCTGCGGGAAGCCATCATCATCGCCACTCAGGATATGGATGTGATCAATGCCATCACCAAGGTCCTCTACCCCCAGGTGGCAAAGACCTTCCAAACCACCCCCAGCCGTGTGGAGCGGGCCATCCGCCACGCCATCGAAGTGGCTTGGGACAGAGGTGACCTGGACACACTGCAGCGGTTCTTTGGTTACACGGTTTCCAACACGAAAGGCAAGCCCACCAATAGTGAGTTCATCGCCCTCATTGCCGATAAGCTGCAGCTACAGCTGAAAAATGCCGGTGTGGCGCAGATGTAAGTTGACAGCACCCGGTTTTGCCGCTATAATGACCTTATAATTACAAATTAAGGAGGCCATTATGGAAAACGAAGAACTGCTGAACGAGGAAGAATCCTCCGTCCTGACCCTGACCGACGAAAACGGCGAGGATATGGACTTTGAGTACCTGGATTGCATCGAGTACGAAGGCAAGGAATACCTGGTACTGATCCCCGCAGAAGAGAACTCCAACGAGATCGTAATCTTGGAAGTCGAGCCCGTAGACGAGGAGAATGAGAACTACCTGGCTGTGGAAGATGAAGCTGTGCTCAGCGCAGTTTACGAGATCTTCAAGGATCGCTTTAAGGATGTTCTGACTTTTGAAGACTAAAACAAAAATCGGCAGGAAATTTCCTGCCGATTTTTCTAATTTCTCTGCTCCAAAGACCGGGATCTATATTGCAGCTCCTGGTTTTTAATGGTCACCGTTGTACCGGGGGCAACTGACTCGGTAATAAATGCGTTAGAGCCGATAACGCAGCCTTCCCCGATCACCGTTTCACCACCCAAAATAGATGCGCCGGCATAGATGGTCACATTGTTTTCAATGGTGGGATGGCGACGCTTGCCCCGCAGCTTTTGGCCGCCACGGGTGGAAAGTGCGCCCAGGGTCACACCCTGATAGATCTTCACATTGTTACCGATCACCGCTGTTTCACCGATGACGATGCCTGTGCCGTGATCAATGAAGAAGTATTCCCCAATGGTAGCGCCGGGGTGGATATCGATACCGGTAATGCTGTGGGCATATTCTGTCATGATCCGAGGCAGCATAGGCACATCCAGCAAATAAAGCTCGTGGGCCAAGCGGTACACCGTAATGGCAAACAGGCCGGGATAAGCAAAAATAATCTCTGCCATATTGGTGGCGGCAGGATCTCCGTCATAAGCCGCCTGCAGATCCAGATGCACCTGGGCCCGCACCTTGGGGATCTGGGCAATAAACTCCAGGCAAAGGCGCTGAGCCTCTTCCTGAGCCTGTTCCTCGGTGATTCCCCGGTTTTCCAATCCCAAAGCGATCTGCCGGTTTAAGTTGAACATCACATCCTCCACCAGCATGGAGATGTTGTGCTTGGCATTATAGATGCGGTAATTCTTATCCCGGTAGTAGCCGGGGAATACGATCCTGCGAAGCTTTTTGATAATATCGATGATCACATCCCGGTCCGGACGACGAAACAGATCCATCTGATCGATGATCCTTCCCCGGCCGTAATCTTCCAGAATGCTGTCCACTACTTTTTCAATTTTTTCCTCAATGGTGTTCATTCTGACCACTCCTTTTCAGGCAGAGAGAACTTGGGCCCCAGTAGCCTCTCTGCCTAAGTGTTATATCATACGCCAAGGTCACTTGTCAATGTTCCGGTTGACACAGCCGCAAGCCTTTGGATATAATAAAATATAATGAAAACACAGGAGGTTTTTATGCCTGTATATTCCTCTTTAGAGCAGCTTGTAGGCGCAACGCCCCTACTGGAGCTGACAAATATCCAAAAAGAATTAAACCTGAATGTGCGCCTGCTTGCCAAGCTGGAATGCTTTAATCCCGGTGGCTCGGTCAAAGACCGGGTGGCGCTGAATATGATCCGCTCCGCAGAAGAAAAAGGCCTTTTAAAAAGCGGCGGCACGATCATCGAGCCCACCTCCGGAAACACCGGCATCGGCCTTTCCTGGGCAGCTGCTGCCCTGGGCTATAAAGCCATCATCGTTATGCCCGATTCTATGAGCGTCGAGCGCATCCGGCTGATGGAAGCCTTTGGCGCGCAGGTGGTGCTTACCCCCGGCAAGGAGGGTATGTCCGGTGCTATCGCAAAAGCTTTGGAATTATCCAAAACCATTCCCGGCAGCATCATCGGCGGACAGTTCGAAAACCCCGCCAATCCGGAAGCACACTATGTTACCACAGGCCCGGAAATTTGGCAGGACACAGATGGCAAGCTGGATATTTTTGTTGCCGGTGTGGGCACAGGCGGCACGCTTACCGGCACAGGCCGCTACCTGAAGGAAAAAGACCCTCATATCAGCATCGCTGCCATCGAGCCGGCCGCCTCTCCCCTGCTCACAGAAGGCAAAGCCGGTCCCCACGGTCTGCAGGGCATCGGCGCAAACTTCATCCCTGAAATATTGGACAGAACGCTCATCGACCAAGTGATCACCGTCACAGAAGAACAGGCCACCTCTGCCGCCCGGCTGCTGGCCCGAAAAGAGGGCATCCTGTGCGGCATCTCTTCCGGCGCAGCCTTACACGGTGCGCTTACACTTGCAAAAGAAAATGCCGGCAAGACCATTGTGGTCTTATTGCCGGACAGTGGTGAACGGTATTTATCCACTAACCTATTTAGATAAAAATAAGCGGTGCGCTGCACCGCTTATTTTTCGTGCAACACAAAACTGAAGCAAAATAAAACTTCACTCCGGTTTTTCCTTACTGCCCCAACATCTTTCACCACCCATCTCAAGACAGGGGACGGTTCTCCGTCTTGCAGATATAAGACAGAGAACCGTCCCCTGTCTTATTGCCGGTATAATAAAAGCGGTGCATCGCAACGATGCACCGCTTATTTTTAATCGACTGTTTTGATGTTCGCGCCCAAAGCTGTGAGCTTTTCTACCAGATTTTCATAGCCACGCTCGATGAAGTGGATATTCTCCACATAGGTCGTGCCCTCAGCTGCAAGACCGGCAATCACCAAGGCTGCGCCTGCCCGCAGGTCCTTCGCCCGCACCACAGCGCCTTTAAGCCCCGGCATACCGGTGACCATAGCAGTTTTGCCGTTGATCACGATATCTGCGCCCATATTGGCAAGCTCGGAGCAATAGCCAAAGAAGCGGGTCTCATACACGCTCTCCGTCAGGCGGCTGCTGCCCTCGGCAATGGTCATACACACGCAGATCTGGGCCTGCATATCCGTGGGGAAGCCGGGATAAGGCCGGGTCTTAACGGTAGTGCTCTTCAGCTTACCTTCAGACCGGACACGGATGGCATCGTCATAGTTAATAAACTGCGCGCCCATTTCCGCCAGCTTGGAGGTGATACACTCCATATGCTTGGGGATCACATTCTTTAAAAGCACGTTACCACCGGCAGCGGTTACTGCTGCCAGATAAGTGCCGGCTTCAATCTGATCGGGAATAATGGCATAAGTGCCGCCCTGCAGCTTTTCTACGCCCCGAATCTTCACAGTATCCGTACCTGCGCCGGAAATGTTTGCGCCCATGGTGTTCAGGAAGTTTGCCAGGTCCACAATATGGGGCTCTTTGGCAGCATTCTCGATCACCGTCTGACCGGGCAGCAGGCAGGCAGCCATGATAATATTCATGGTAGCACCCACGCTCACCACGTCCAGGCTCACGCGGCTGCCCTGCAGGCCGTTAGGGCCGGGCTTCATAGCAACATATTCTTCCGTTTCTTCCACAGCAGCACCCAAGGCAGCAAAGCCTTTGATATGCTGGTCAATGGGGCGGGAAGCAAAGTTGCAGCCACCGGGCAAAGCCACATTGCACTGACCAAAACGGCTGAGCAGCGCGCCCATCAGGTAATAGCTGGCACGCATTTTTCTGACCAGGTCGGCATTGGGACAAGTCTTATTAATATTGGTGCAGTCCAGCACAACAGCGGTTTCCTCACGGGTGACCACCGCGCCCATATCTTCCAGAATATCCAAAAGGATACGCACATCGGAGATATCCGGCACATTCTCCACCCGGCACACACCCTCAATGAGCAAAGCAGCGGGCAGAATCGCCACGGCAGCATTCTTTGCGCCGCTGATGGTGATCTCACCGTTCAAGGGAGTACCGCCGATAATTTCATATCTTGCCAAGGATCATTCACTCCTTGCGAATTTACTTCCTGAATTATACCATACTCCTTGCGTTATGTAAAGTACAATTTTGCCCCGGTTAGGCAGAGAGGACTTGAACCCAAGCAGGTTTTCAGGTGCCAGCATTCCCCAATACATCAGAAAATCCCTTGATAATACACAAAGTATTGTCTGCGTGATTTTCTTCGTCTTGGAAAATGCGGGCGGCTGAAAACTGCCAAGCACCTCTCAGCAAGTAATATTTGATAGATTTTTGGCGCAGATGACGCCGCCTTGCTGGCGCAAGGCAAGGAAAATAAGGCAAAAAGCAGCAAATAGGGCTGCTGAGAGGCTACTTGGGTTCGAGTCCTCTCTGCCTATCGGCGCAATCCCTTGGGATAGTGATTTTTCAGTACAATTCCGTCACCTTTTCCCCACCCGATGCCGCAGCCATCCACCTGAACAAGACACCAGCCGCGCACAGCGCAAGGCACAGTCTGCCCATTCATATACCGGGCAATCTGGGCATCCTGGGAGGAAATATTATGCACATTTTTGGCTGTTTTCAGCCACAGCGCCAAAGCATGCGCCGGCTCAAACCGGTCTTTTTTCACTTCGCCCAGCTCAAGACCCGGACGCATCACCTTTACCCCATTCAGGTTAGGCAGCTCTTCCGGATACCAGTATAGGCTCTGTCCAAAAAGCAGCGCTTTTCCTGCCGGCAGCGCAATTTCCAGTTCTTTGGCAAACTGCAGCCACTGGCAAGGCAGCTTATCACCCTTGTGGAAATCCACTTCCGTTTCATCTCCCGAAACCTTACGCAGCACCGCTGCAAAATGGCCTTCCCCTTTTAGTTTATGGGGCCACAGGCGAAAGGTTCCGTTTTCTCCCCTATCAAACCAGGGAGCATCCACCTGTTCCGGCTCAAATTCCGGATGCCGCTGCAAAAAGGCAGCCACCGCTTCTTCGTTTTCCTGTGGAGCAAAGGTGCAGGTGGAATATACCAGCCGTCCACCGGGGCGCACCAAAGCTGCGCCGCTGTCCAGTATCTCTGCCTGCCGGCGGGCGCACATTTCTACCGTTTGCAAGCTCCAATCCGTCACCGCCGCCTCTTCCTTGCGGAACATTCCCTCACCGGAGCAAGGGGCATCAATAAGCACCCGGTCAAAAAAGGCCGGGTATTTTTTGGCAAGGTTTTGGGGATGCTCGTTGGTCACCAACGCATTGGCAATGCCCAGCCGCTCAATGTTGCGGCTTAAGATCTTGGCGCGCTTGGGATTGATCTCGTTGCAGAGCAAAAAGCCCTCTCCCCCCATCCTGCCGGCAATCTGAGTAGACTTGCCACCGGGGGCAGCGCACAGGTCGCAGACCCGCTCCCCTTTTTGGGGGTCAAGGAGCACCACTGGCGCCATAGCGCTGGCTTCCTGCAGATAATAAACACCGGCTTCGTGATAAGGGTGCAGACCGGGCCGCTCATTTATATCGTAATAATAGCCCATAGGCTCCCAGGGTACACTTTCCAACTGAAAGGGCAGCTGCCCTGTAAAGCCCTTCAAGGGATTTACCCGCAGAGCCACCGCTCTGGGTCGCTCCAGGCTTTCCAAATAAGCCGGGTATTCCCCTTGCAGTTGAGCTTGCATGCGGTCTAAAAATTCTTGGGGAAGCATCTATTTCCCTCCTAAACAAAATTATGGGAGCAGAAAATTCTGCTCCCATAAAATGCGTTAAGTAAATTACACAGTGGGCTGGTTGGCTGCCTCGATGATCTGCACGAACTTCTCGGGAACCAGAGAAGCGCCGCCGATCAGGCCGCCGTCGATGTCAGGCTGAGCCAGCAACTCGTAAGCGTTCTTCTCATTCATAGAGCCGCCGTACAGGATGGAAATCGCGCGGGCGTTCTTGGAGCTATAGAGCTTACGCACCACAGCGCGGATGTTCTGGCAAACTTCCTGTGCCTGCTCGGGGGTAGCAGTACGGCCGGTGCCGATAGCCCAGATGGGCTCGTAAGCGATAACCACCTTGCGGATCTTCTCTTCGGGAACACCCTTCAGACCCAGCTTGATCTGCATGGAGATCCACTCATCGGTGATGTCAGCTTCCCGCTGCTCCAGGCTCTCGCCGCAGCACATAATGGGAATCAAGCCTGCTTCCAGAGCAGCCAGCACCTTGGCATTGACGTCTGCATCGGTCTCGCCCATAGCGCGGCGCTCGGAGTGGCCGATGATCACATACTTGCAGCCAGCATCCACCAGCATATCGGTAGCGATCTCACCGGTGTAAGCGCCATTGGGATTGGGGTTGCAGTTTTCTGCACCGATGCCAACTCTGGTCTCACGCATAGCGCGCACAGCAGCCGGAATACACACAGCGGGAACACACAGAGCGATATCACACCAGCGGCCCTTGGGCAGAATGCCCTTCAGGCTGGTCATAAACTCCTTGGTCTGGGTAGGAGTCTTGTTCATCTTCCAGTTGCCGGCAATAACCGTCTTACGATACTTTCTGTTCATTTTCTTGTTCTCCTCTTTTATATGCTAAAAAATTACTTATCCTGCAGGCAAGCGATGCCGGGCAGCTCCAGGCCTTCCAGGAATTCCAGGGAAGCGCCGCCACCGGTGGAAATATGGGTGATCTTGTCAGCAAAGCCCAGCTGCTCGCAAGCAGCAGCGCTGTCACCGCCACCGACGATGGTCACTGCGTCGGAGTCAGCCAGAGCCTGAGCAACAGCCTTCGTGCCGGCAGACAGAACAGGGTTCTCAAACACACCCATAGGTCCGTTCCAAACAACGGTCTTGGCAGCCTTAGCAGCAGCGGCAAACTCTTCGCGAGCCTTTTCGCCAATGTCCAGGCCCATCTTGCCATCGGGGATCTCCTTGGAGTCCACAGTAGCAACGCTGATCTGGGCATCGATGGGGCTGGGGAAGCCGTCAGCAACCACAGTGTCAACAGGCAGCAGCAGCTTTACGCCCTTAACCTCAGCTTTAGCCAGCATTTCCTTGCAGTACTCCAGCTTCTCGTTGTCAACTAAAGATGCGCCAACGGAGTAGCCCTGAGCAGCCAGGAAGGTAAATGCCATACCGCCGCCAATGATCAGGGTGTCCACCTTCTCCAGCAGGTTGTTGATAACATTCAGCTTATCAGAAACCTTTGCGCCGCCCAGGATAGCAACGAAGGGACGCTCGGGATCAGCCAGAGCCTTACCCATTACGCCAACTTCCTTCTGCACCAGGTAGCCGCAAACAGCAGGCAGGTGGTCAGCCACGCCTGCGGTAGAGGAGTGAGCACGGTGAGCAGTACCGAAAGCATCATTTACAAAAATATCAGCAAGGTCAGCAAGTGCCTTGCTCAGCTCAGGATCGTTCTTGGTCTCGCCCTTGATGTAACGGGTGTTCTCCAGCAGCATCACATCACCATTCTGAAGAGCAGCAGCCTTAGCCTTGGAATCCTCACCTGCCACGTCGGAAGCCATAACAACTTCCTTGCCCAGCAGCTGGGAAAGACGGTCAGCCACGATCTTCAGGCTCAGCTCGGGCTTCCACTCGCCCTTGGGCTTACCCATGTGGGAGCACAGGATCACCTTAGCGCCCTTGTTTACCAGATATTCGATGGTGGGCATAGCAGCCACGATCCGCTTGTCGGAAGTGATCTTGCCATCCTTGGTGGGGACATTGAAATCGCAGCGGCACAGAACCCGCTTGCCTGCTACTTCAATATCTTCAATAGACTTCTTGTTGTAGTTCATCGTTATTCCTCCACTTTTTTGGTTTATTATGTATGGTTTGCCGGGCTGTCCGCCATTTTACCCCAGCTCTGCAGGCCGGGAAAATCCAACTGACGCAGCGCCTCGTAAACGGTGATCGCCACGGCATTGCTTAAATTCAGGCTGCGCGCCTGATCTACCATGGGAAGCCGGATGCAGCTATTTTCATGCTCGTTCAAAAAGTCCTCAGGTAAGCCCTTGGTCTCTTTGCCGAAAAACAAATAGCAATCCGGGCTGAAGGCTGCCTGGGTGTATCCCCTGGGGGCTTTTGTGGAAAGGCACCACATCTGACCTACGGTATTCTTGGAAAAGAAATCCGCCAGGTTTTCGTAGACCTGTACATCCACAAGATGCCAGTAATCCAAACCCGCCCGCTTGACAGCCTTTTCAGAGATATCAAAACCCAGAGGCTTTATCAAATGCAGTCTGCTTCCGGTGGCGGCGCAGGTTCTTGCGATATTGCCGCAGTTCTGCGGAATTTCCGGCTCTACCAGAACGATGTTCAGCATTTTCTTCACCTCGGGTTTCTGCCTGCGTCCTGTGGGGACGCCAGCCTGTACATTGTATTGCAAATTCCAAATAAAATCAATGAGAAAATTGCAAAAAATTCAACTTTTCATAGTATTCACATAAAAACTTCCTGCAAAAGATAAAATTTGTTCATTTTGTAAACAGAACGAAATCCCCCGACGCTGCGCATCGGGGGATTTTTGTTAAATAAAAAATTTTCTTTCCATAATTTCACGCGCAGGACGGTAGATTCCCAAGAAAATCAAATAAAGTCCCACAGCAAAAAGAGCGGTGAAAGGATATACCGACCAGGCCACAAACCTCCGATGGAAGGTATAGTTCATCAGCATCTCCATTACAGGCATAATTGCCCCCAAGGCGATCAGGCAGCCGCCGTAAATAAAGAGCTTACCCTTTCTTACATACTTTAGCAAGGTCACCAGCGCGGTAAATATCACACACAGCGATCCTACCACAGGCAGCGCAAAGGTAAGAAACCACTCCCCCGCCACCGTAAGATCCACATAGAACAAAAAGCCTGCCAGCGCAGCAAAGCCCACCGGCACGAATATCACCGGATTGGGTTTGCGGAACCAAAAAGGCAGCACCAGCATCACATAGGCCATAGCAAGAGAGGTGGCCACATAGCCGGACCAGGTCACAGCATAATTGATCCGCAGGTCGCAAAGCACCGTAACGAAGGCAGGCAAAGCGAACAGCCAGGTCAAAATGGTCACCAGGCCTTTGGAGCGCACCTGGGGAGCAGGGTACTGTTCCTGGGGATAAAGAGGGTCTACCTCCGGCCGTTCAATGTCCGGATGGTAGCATTTTGTTCCGCACAGGGGGCAGTTTTTTTCCGTATCTTCCAGTTTCACGCCACATTTTACACAGTACATAATTACCTCCTAAACCGAGGGGGTTTGATTGCTGTCCACCCGCACTTCGATGCCAAGACGCTGCATCACCTGATAAAAGCGGTATTCCAGCTCCGGTTCTTTAATATCCCGGATAAAATTCATATAAACGGTATCCTTGTAGGAAACCACACCGCAGTTATAAGGCGCGGTAGCCTGTACACCCAAAATGAAATCCAGACGGCTGACATACTCTTCCATTTCCTTGGGCATCTTTACCCGCCCCAAATTGGAAAGGCTCATACAGGATTTGCGCTCACCCACTGCATTAAATACCATCTTCATAGCCAAATTCTTAATGGGCAGGGGCAGCAGCCGCACCGCCATCAGCTTTTCCGTATTCACATTGGTGGCGATGAGCTTACTCATCTGCTTGGCATTGACTTCCGTGCCAAACTTGTGGGTCACTGCGTCGCAGATCTCCTGGAAGGTATAATGACCCAGCCGTGGCTCGATCTCCGGTGTGGTATAAAGGGCAAAGTTCCGCAAACTTCTGCTGGGAAACAGAGGCCGCAAATTCACCGGGATCTGCAGCTTGATGGACTTACGGCGGCGGGGGTCAGGCTCTTTTTCCTCCTGCAGCTCCAAAAGGGTCTGCATCAGGGCAGCACTTAAAAACACCGTCAGCGTCACCCCATATTCGTGAGCCTTATCCAAAAGCGCCTTTACATCCATTTTAAAGCAGGTCACATTCAGCCGGTCGCCCCGCTCCGGTGTGCCCCAAAAGCGCCAGGCATCACTGCCCTGCCGGCTCATGGTCACCGCGCCGGCATACTTCTGGAAGCTATCTTCCATTTCTGCCTCACTGGGCTCTTCCAGCCGGCCCAAAACACCCTCTTCTGCCGGAATGTGCAAGCCGTATTTTTCCTGCAAATACTGGGCAAGCAGGGTCTTTAAAAACACCATACCGCCGTTACCGTCGGTAAGAGAATGGAAAAATTCCACCGCCACCCGGTTTTTGTAGGCGATCACCCGGAAGGCGCACTGCCGGGCTTCTTTGGAATTCATCCGGGCCAGCGGATAACTGTACTCCGGCTGGATCTTGGGCGCAGAGGATAGCTGCTGCAAATAATACCAGAACATACCTCTGCGCAATCTTGCCGCAATAAAGGGAAACCGTCGCACCGTCACATCCAAAGCCGATTGCAAAACAGGCACATCCACATCCTCTTTCAAGGTAGCAGACAAGCGAAACACATTGCTCCAGTTGTGCCGCCGGGCAGCGGGATAAATCTTGGCTGCATTATCCAGCCGCACCCAGCGCAGCTTATTTTCCCGGCTCATATACCGGTTTAAGAACTTACCGATATTGCGAAAATCCTTGTCATTTTCCTGCAGCGGATACAAAAGATATCCGTGCCATCTGCCGGGTGTGATCTGCAGGTGGCTGATGCTGCCCTGCTCCTTCAGCTTTTGATGCAGAAGTTCAGCATCGCTGCGCAAAAGCTCATCGCTGCCGGCAAAGATCAGGGACGGGGGCATCCCGGACAGATCACCAAACACCGGAGAAACAAACGGATCGCTGAAATCCTGGGTATAACACTGGGCATAATAGCGGATCAGCTCGATATAAAGGGTGGGATCAACCTGCTTGTTTTCTTCATAGGATGCCCCGGAAGCGGTCATATCCACCCAGGGAGAGATTGCCAAAATGGCGCAGGGCATAGGCAAGCTCAATTCCTTCAGCTTCAGGCTCAATGCATAGCAAAGGCCGCCGCCGGCGCTTTCACCGCATAAGGTGATATTGTGATATCCCTTACCCAGCAAATACCGGTAAGCCTCCAAAGCATCCTCCAAAGCGGCAGGGTAAGGATGCTCCGGCGCCAATCGATAAGCGCAGCAGAACACCCGGCAGCCGCACTCGTGTGCCAGCACAGAGCCGAAGCCCTTGGCATACTCTACGCCTCCGGTCACATAGCCGCCGCCGTGCAGGTACAAGATCACACCGCTTCTGCGTTCGTCCTTGGGCGTGATCCACACCCCCCGGAATTTCCCAAAGGGATGCAGCCGTATATTCACTTGATTTTGCCGTTCAGATGCGATCACATCCCCAAGCATACTTTGCCGCTTCCGGGTAAATTCCAGGGAAGCATTCCGGCTCAGTGGCTTCAGGAAGGCCAGCTGACTGCGCAGTTTATCCGCATTAAATTCCATAAAAAACATCCTTTTGGTGTTTTATGGCTTTATTATAGCACAAATACCGCCGTTTCACAATTGACTTTTTTGCCTTTTTGCGATAAAATAAGTCGATCAATTTACAAGAGGGGATATATTTATGATCCAATCCAGAACACATAACTGCGGCGAGCTGCGGCTGGCCGATGCAGGTACTTCCGTTCAGCTTTGCGGCTGGATGGAACACGTCCGTGAAGTGGGCGCAAATTTTGCATTCATCGTCCTGCGGGACTTTTACGGTACTACCCAGGTTGTGGTGGAAACCGAAGAAATGATGCGTATCATCAAGGGCATCAATAAGGAGACCACCATTTGCGTCACCGGTACTGTCCGGGAGCGGGAGAGCAAGAATCCCAAGCTGCCCACCGGTGAGATCGAGGTCGTGCCTCAGAACATTGAGATCCTGGGCAAGTGCCGTCACAGCCAGCTGCCCTTTGAGATCAACAAGAGCAAGGATGCCGACGAAAATGTGCGGCTGAAGTACCGCTACCTGGACCTGCGGAATCCTGCTGTTAAGTCCAACATCATCCTGCGCTGTCAGGTGGTGGCAGAGCTGCGCCGGCTGATGACGGAAAAGGGCTTTTTGGAGATCACTACCCCCATCCTTACCGCTTCTTCTCCCGAAGGCGCACGGGACTATTTGGTTCCCGCCCGTAACCACCCCGGCAAGTTCTACGCGCTGCCCCAGGCTCCCCAGCAGTTTAAGCAGCTGCTGATGACCTCCGGCTTTGACCGTTATTTCCAGATCGCTCCCTGCTTCCGGGACGAAGACGCCCGTGCTGACCGTACCCCCGGTGAGTTCTACCAGCTGGATATGGAAATGGCCTTTGCCACCCAGAACGATGTGCTCACCACTTTGGAAGAGGTGTTGGTGCCTGTCTTTGAAAAGTTCGGCAAGTATAAGCGCATCTCCCCCGCCCCCTTCCGCCACATTCCTTTCAATGAGGCTATGGAGCGCTACGGTTCTGACAAGCCCGACCTGCGTATCGACCTGGAGATCCAGGACATCACCGCAGAGGTTGCCGGCTGCGAATTTGGACCTTTCCAGAATGCTACTGTCAAGGCTGTAGCTGTGGATAACTTTGCCGAGGGCCGTAAGTGGATCGACAAGCTCCTTGCCGATGTGGAAGTGCAGACCGGCAATAAGGCCTGCTGGATCAAGGTGGACGAAAACGGCCAGCTCACCGGCGGTGTTTCCAAGTTCCTGACAGACTATACCGAAGTCCTTACCGCCAAGCTGAACTTAAAGCCCGGCAGCTTCGTCTGTATGGCAGCCGGCAAGAAGTCTAGCGCTCAGAAGACCGCCGGTGTGATCCGCACCATGATGGGCAAGCGCATCCCCGGTCACTTTGACGAAGAGCAGTACGCTATGTGCTGGATCGTGGATTTCCCCATGTACGAAATGGGCGAAGAATCCGGCCAGCTGGAATTCTGCCACAACCCCTTCTCCATGCCCCAGGGCGGTATGCAGGCGCTGCTGGATGCCGAGGGCAACAATGAAAAGCTCCTGGCTATCAATGCAGACCAGTATGACCTGGTGGTCAATGGCTATGAGTCCGCTTCCGGCGCTGTGCGTAACCACGACCCGGAAATTATGGTCAAGGCCTTCCAGATGGTAGGCTTGGGTGAAGAGGACGTAAAGGCCAAGTTCCCCGCTATGTACAATGCCTTCACCTATGGCGCACCTCCCCACGCAGGCGCTGCCCCCGGTGTGGACCGTCTGGTGATGCTGCTGACCGGTGAAGAGTCCATCCGGGAAGTTATCACCTTCCCCATGAACAAAAACGCACAGGACCTGATGATGGATGCCCCCACCACGGTTTCCCAGAAGCAGCTGGACGATGTGCACATCCTTATAAACGAAAGCCATCTATAATACTTCAGGGGTCACAGAAGCCCCAAGCCGTCAAAATAATGTAAGGGACGAAAGCCAATAGCTTTCGTCCCTTTTATTTCTCCCACCATATTGCTTTTACCGTCCACGATCACTCCATATATTCATGTTGACGCGTCCAAATCAAAGAGCACCCTGCGCCCATGCCATCTTCATGCACCGTACTCATCATCAGCGGCAACTGGGTTTTCAGATCGCCAAGTCGCAGTTCAGCAGTAATCACATAGCTATGGTTTCGCTTAAGTAGGTTACCCAAATTAGCCCGAAAATAATTCTCTTCATACTTGCAAGGAACCCGAACGTTAATCCAATTGCTATTCCCACCCACACATGTAATGAGCAGATCCACCTCAAGTCCCTCAGGTGCTACAATGGGAAGCACCGATGCCACAAATTCGCCCTTGTTGGAATCATACCTAACTATTGCATCCATAATACGCATATCTTTCATATATTGTACTTGCCGCAGTGTTTCCGCACATTCTTCAGTAGCCGCAGCTGCACCAATATAATCTCCAACAAAATAGCCAAGGGTCGAGAACAGCATCGCTGCGACGATGGGCAGCGCGATGCACAAAGCTACCAAACGGGAACGTTTTTTCTTCTGCTTGTTTTCCTGCGTTTCCTGTTCCTTACCGAAACACAGATATTCCATTGTTACATTCAGGCTGGCGCACAAAGCGGTCAGGTTGTCCAAATCCGGTTTGGATTCCCCTGTCTCCCATTTGGACACCGCCTGTCGTGACACTCCCAGCTGCTCCGCCAGCAGTTCCTGAGAAATCCCCATTTCCTTCCGCGCAGCGATCAAACGGTCTGCAAAATTCATACGATTACCTCCTTTTATTTTTGTCAGCCTTATTATAACAAGCAGCGTAATTGCACACAACCAAGTTATATTGGAAATTACGCAAATTACGGTTGCGCCCCCCAATATCCCCATCGCGCAGCGAAACAATAATTATCAATTATCCACTGTCAATTTTCAATTACAAATAAAAAAGCGAGCCTTTCGGCTCGCTTTTTTTAATTGGGTAAATGGATGGGAATGCCGTTACGCACCTGCATGAACAGCTCTTCCATCAGCCGGGTGGTGCTGCGGGACAAAGGCAGGTAGCTGCTGCCCATATCCAGGGTCTCCTCATCCGGGTAGCTGATCTCATCGTAAGCCACTTCCGGATCCATATAGTCCTTAACGCCGCTCTCTTCCTTCAGAGGCGTGCTGTAGCAGATCCAATCCATATTGCTGCCGGCAATTTCCGGGTCGCACAGGAAGTTGATGAACCGTTCAGCGGCATCTTTGTTCTGACAGCACTTGGGAATACACATAGCATCCACAAACAGGTTAAAGCCCTGATCGGTAGGCAGGTAGAAGGCCAAGTCCTCATTTTCGTCAGACATGGTCAAATAGTCGCCTGCGTAATAAGGGGCGATCCACGCCTCTTCATTTTCCATCAGGTCAAACACCTGGTCCATAATATACTGCTGGACCACCGGCCGCTGCTGAGCCAAAAGCTCCGCGCAGGCCTTCAGTTCCTCCGGGTCTGTGGTGTTCATATCATAGCCCAAAATACATTCGGCGATTGCAAAGGCATCCCGGGAGTTATCGAACATCAGGATCTTGTCAGCGTACTTTTTGTTCCAAAGCACCTTCCAGCCCTCTGCCATAACATCTTCTTCGCTGACATACTTGGTATTATAAATAATACCCACAGTACCCCAGGAATAAGGAACGGAATACTTGTTTTCCGGATCGTAGCTGGGCCCGTAAAAACGGTCGGCAATATGCTCTGCATTGGGAATATTGCCAAAGTCCAGCTCCTCCAGCATATTCTCTTCAATGAGTCTGCCCACCATATAGTCTGACGGGATGATCACATCCACGGTAATACCGCCGCCGGCCATTTTGGTATACATAGTCTCATTGGAATCGAAGGTCACATAGTTTACCCGGATATCCGGATTGCGCCGTTCGAACTCCCCGATCACATCCATATATCCGTCGTCACCTTCGGAAATATACTGACCCCAGTTATACACATTGATCACAGTGCGGTTATCTGCCAAAGAGCAGCCTGCAAAGCAGCTAATCAGCATAAAGATTGCAAGAATTAAGCAAAGTAACTTTTTCATCCTTTCACCTTGCCTTTCTTACGGGCCTGCTTTGCCTTATCCTGACGCAGCTGCAGTACATTCATAACTACCATCAGTACAAAGATCAGCAGGAACAGCATGGTGAACATAGCGTAGATCTTGGGATGGATCTGCTTTTTCGTATAAGTGTAGATCTCCACCGGCAGGGTGATAAAATCCAAACCTGTTACAAAATAGCTGATCACAAAGTCATCCAGGCTCATGGTAAAGGCCATGATGGCGCCGGAGATCACACCGGGCATAATTTCAGGCAACGTCACCTTGAAGAAGGATTGCACCGGTGTGCAGCCCAAATCCATTGCCGCCTCTGTCAGGGAATTGTCCATCTGCCGCAGCTTCGGCATCACATTCAAAATGACATAAGGCAGGTTGAATGTAATGTGGGCGATGAGCAGCGTCCAGAAGGTCAGGCTATCCCGCTGGCCCAGCATTTTCGAGCCAACGAATACAAACAGCAGGCTTAAAGAGATACCGGTAACGATATCCGGGTTGGTCATAGGGATGTTGGTCAGAGCCATAACGGTCTTACGCATCCGGGGACGCAGCGAGTGGATGCCCACTGCCGCCACCGTACCGAAGCAAGTGGCAATGGCGCTGGCCAAAACAGAAATAATGATCGAGTTGCCTAAAAGAGCGAGCAGGCTGCGATCCTGAAAGACCGCGCCATACTGGCTGAAGGTAAAGCCTTCAAATTCCGTAATATCCTTGCCGGTATTAAAGGATGCCACAATGAGCACCGCCATAGGGATATACAGGAAAATAAAGATCAGCACGGTGATCAGACGGTTGATTTTCTTCATACGATCACCGCCTCTTCCTCATCATTGCCACCGAAGCGGTTCAAAATGCCGGTACAGACAAACACCAGCACCATCAGCAGCAAAGACAGAGCCGCGCCCATATTGGCATTGTCGCCCTGCTTGAACTGCCGTTCAATGATGTCACCGATCAGCACGATATCCACGCTGCCCAGCTTCTGGGAAACATAGAAGGTAGATACCGCAGGCACAAATACCATGGTCATACCGGAAATAATTCCGGGCATGGAAAGGGGCAGCACCACCCGGCCGAACACCTGTACGCTGTTGCAGCCCAAGTCTTCCGCCGCCTCAATGAGCCGGGGACTGATCTTAACGATGGTGGTATAAAGGGGCAGGATCATATAAGGCAGGTAGTTATATACCATACCCAAAATCACCGCTCCCGGTGTGCGGATCAGGCTGAGCCGGGGCAAGCCCAGGCTTGCCAGGAAGTTATTGATAATACCGGTATCCTGCAGAAGACCTACCCAGGCCAAAGTGCGGAGCAAAAAGCTCATACACATAGGCAGCATAACCAGCATATACAAAAACTTCTGGGTAGCCGGCCTACAGTGAGCCATAAAATAGGCCACCGGATAGCCGATCACCAGGCAGATCACCGCAGAGATCAGCGAATACAGAATGCTCCGCCACAGAGCAGGCATATAAAGCATCAGGTTCTGGATATTTTTCAGGGTAAATACCCCGCTCTCCACATCCGTCAGCGCATAATAGCCTACCACGCCCAAGGGGATGAGGGTAAACACCAGCATCCACAAAATATAGGGCGTGCTCAGCAAAACAGCATTATTCTTCTTCATCTTCGGCATCCTCCGTCAGCTCGTCATACTCAGCAGAGTAAGAGCTGTAGTCACCGAACATACCGGAATACTCACTTTTGTGCATAATGTGAATATCCTCAGGGTTCAGACGAATGCCTACCTTTGTTCCCACAGCCTGATAATCCGTAGTCTGGATAAGCCACTTAAAGCCCCGGAAATCTACGATAATATCATAATTTAAGCCCTTGAAGGTAACGGATGTAACCGTACCCACCAGATGGCCCTGCTCCACAGGAACAAAGTCAATATCCTCCGGACGGATAACAACATCAACAGGCTCATCAGGCGCAAAGCCTGCGTCCAGGCACTGGAATACCCGGCCGAAGAAACGCACCTTATAGTCTTCTAACATCACGCCGTCCAAAATGTTACTTTCACCGATAAAGTCCGCCACGAAAGCGTTCTTCGGCTCATTGTAAATATCCTCAGGCTTACCGATCTGCTGGATGCGGCCCTTATCCATTACCACCACGGTATCGGACATAGAAAGCGCCTCTTCCTGATCGTGGGTCACATAAATAAAGGTGATGCCCATAGCCTGCTGGATGCGCTTGAGCTCGTTCTGCATATCCTTACGAAGACGCAGATCCAAAGCTGCCAGCGGTTCATCCAATAAAAGCACCTTGGGGCGATTAACCAGCGCTCTTGCAATGGCAACACGCTGCTGCTGACCGCCGGAAAGGCTGTCAATATGCCGGTGTTCATAACCCTTCAGGCCCACTACACCCAAAATTTCCTGCACCCGCTCCTGAATTTCCGCCTTGGGCAGCTTTGCCACCTTCAGGCCGAAAGCGATGTTATCATAAACATCCAGGTGGGGAAAAAGGGCATAGCGCTGGAACACCGTATTGATCTGACGCTCATAAGGAGGCACATCGTTGATGCGCTTGCCGTCAAACAGCACGGTGCCGGAAGTGGGATTTAAGAAACCACCAATAATCCGCAGCGTTGTTGTCTTGCCGCAGCCGGAGGGGCCCAGCAAGGTGAGAAATTCATGGTCATTAAAATAGAGGTTGATACTGTCAAGTATCCTTTCCCCGTCGAACTCCATGACAAGGTCCTGGAGTCTGATGAGCTCTTTAGCCATTATCCTCCCCCGTTTCTTTTATAAAAATATATGGAATATGACAAGTATAGATATACCCCAAAATCCCCCTTTTGTCAACGGATTTTTCGCATTTTCCCCTACCCATTTTTTTGCGTGGGGAAGTTTCTTTTTCAGCGTGTATAAAACACCAATTTTTGGCAATACTTCACCTCGGAGGTGCATAATATGCGCAAAAGAAAATTTTGGAACGCCATCCGCGATAAGGGCTACTACATAGCC
Source organism: Faecousia sp. (assembly GCA_045659205.1). Taxonomy (GTDB): domain Bacteria; phylum Bacillota; class Clostridia; order Oscillospirales; family Oscillospiraceae; genus Faecousia. The sequence goes on along the minus strand of JAZOWK010000030.1, from coordinate 24,487 downwards.
CTTGTGCTGTGTGCAATCGCCATCGGTGTATCCGCATTCCTGTATTACAGAACGGATGACGGAGAATCCCCCAACCTGCCTGCATCCGTCCAGGACCCCAACAGCAACCTGACCACTGACCCCAGCACACCCGGTCAGAACGCAACCGACCCTTCAGGTACAGAAGGAACAAATCCTGCCAGACCCAGAAAAATCACCATGCCTGTGGACGGGGAAACGGTTATGGAATATGCTATGGACTGCTTAAGCTATAATCCCACCACCCGGGATTGGCGGGTCCACAACGGCATCGATATTGCCGCTGCCGAAGGCGCTGCCGTATACGCAGCTGCTGACGGCACGGTGTATACGGTGTTTGAGGACGAAACCATGGGTACAACCGTGGTGCTGCGCCACGCAGACGGCTATACAACAAGGTATGCAAGTCTTGCCAAAGAAGTATCCGTTACTCCCGGTCAGATCGTCCTCTCCGGTGATCAGATCGGCTGCGTAGGACAGACCGCTATGCTGGAAACTGCCATCGGTGAGCATGTCCATTTCTCCGTCACCTGTAACGGTGAAAGCGTAGACCCTGCAGAATTTTTGGCGCAATAAGAATTGGCCTGCTGAAGCTTCAGCAGACCAATTTTTTATACATTTTGCAATTCACCGATTTCCAGCCCCAGTTCTTCAGGCATAAACCGGGGACACACATTTTCCGACGAAATGATCACGGAGGCTGCCAGAGTAGAACCGATGTCGATGGCCTGCTCTATGGTCTTACCATAAGTCAGGCCGATAGATACACCGGCACAGAAAGCATCCCCCGCGCCTGTGGTATCCTTCACCTGCACATTTTTGGCCTGACATACACCGCTATTGCCATTAATATCTGCATATACCGCGCCCCGCGCGCCCATAGTTACCACCATAGCGGGGATTCGCGCCCCCTGCACCTTTTCTGACAGCACCTGCCGCATTTGCTCCGGCTCCAATTCTGTGTAATCATCCACAAAAAGCTGCCCCGCCTCCTGCTGGTTGCAAATAAAGCAATCGAACTGCTTTAGAAAATCTCTGCGCTTGGCAGCAATACTCATATTGGATACCACGCCAAAAACCTTGACTCCGTATTTTTCTGCCAGCTCCAAGGTCAGCTTTACGATCTCCTTATCCAGGTCCACTTCCAGCACCACGCTCTTTGCCTTGGAGAAGATCTCATCGCCCTTTTCTTCCAAAAGATCTGCCACCGGCAGCATATTGGGCCGTTTGGAAATTGAGCCTGCCACATCGCCATTATTGTCAAATACCGCCAGCCAGGTGCCCATTCCATCGGGAATGGTAAGCACATAATCCACATTCACCTTATGATTACGAAGCTTTTTAATAACATCCGCGCCCATAGGGGTATCATCCACGATGCCCAAAAAGGTAGGCCGCAGCTCCACATTGGCAATATCTTCCACCACATTTCTTGCTACACCGCCGTGGATATATTCCACCCGGCCCACATTCCGTCCGGTGGGAATATAGGCATCCATAGGAAAACCCTTAATATCCACAAAGGTTGCACCAATAACAACGATCGACATTCTTTATTCCTCCGTGTCCTTATTCTTGGAAGAATTATAGCATATTATGCCGAAAAGGTACAGAATTATTTTGATTTCCCTTGCCCTGCTTTTCAAAAAGCAAAAGCTGCAAATCACCGGGTGATTTGCAGCTTTTCCTATTTACTATTATTCCCAATAGCCGGTGTTAATGTAGAAGTTTACGGCTCTGGGTTCTGCACGGCCGTACTGAGCAACCACATTCACATCGCTTTCCAGCATAATGGCATACTGCTCATCGATCTCAGGAACAAATTCGCCAAAATCCTTCTCGTCATTGGTACGCAGGCAGCGTACCCGGCGGGCCTGCACAACAGCATTGAAGCTGACAGGCTCCTTATCCGTATAGAACAGAGTGAACTTAACGTTGGCATCCTGATCGCCTGTGTTGGTGATGATCACAGATTCGTGACCGGGGATCAGGTTAGCGCCCTTGGGGGGCAGGTCTGCATCGGGGAAAATCCAAACTTTCTTTCCGTAAGCCATATTTATTCTCCTTTGTAATGTAAATCCTCCGGACCAATGGGCCGAATGACCCGACAGGGATTGCCGTAAGCCAGCACCCCGTCCGGAATGTCTTTTGTTACTACGCTGCCTGCGCCGATTACCACATTAGAGCCAATGGTCACACCGGGCAGCACTTTTACACCGCCACCGAACCACACATTGTCTCCCACAGTAATGGGCAGAGCCTTTTCATAAAGGGCATTTCTGCGCTCCGTGTCCAGCGGATGCAGCGCCGTGTAAAAACCGCACTGGGGCGCAATAAACACATTGTCCCCAAAAGTGATTTTTCCCGGGTCAACAAACACGCAGTTGTTATTCGCAAAGAAATTATTCCCCGCCTGAATGTTATACCCAAAGCCACAGAACAGCATAGGCTCTACATAGGGATTTTTACCTAAAGAGCCAAATATCTTCCGCAGGAGCTTCTCCCGACCGGATGTATCCGACGGCCGGGTGTGATTGTAATCGTAGCACAGCTCCGCGCAACGGATATGATCCTCTTCCCGCCCGGGAAAAGTGGTATCATACCACAAGCCCGCGTCGCATTTTTCCCGCTCGGTCATCACAGTTCGATCTGGAACTGCTGTGCTTCCGGCAGGTCTACCACGGTGCAATCGTTAGCGTAAGTGCACTCCGGCAGAATGATCATCGCTGCCAGCTCGTCCTTTGTTGCAGGCAGAGGCGCCAAGTGCCAGATAGCGGCATTCATCTTCACCAAAGTGTTCTTGGGAACGATGAAAGCCTTTGCATGCTCTGTCACCGGTGTGCCGGCAGAAGCCGGGGCGCAGTGCAGGATCATATCGTCATTCAGGGGCAGGATCATCTCCCAGGTAGTGGTGTGATATTCCTGCTGGGTGATCACCATTTTTTCAGGCTTCTTCACCAGAATGGGGCTGTAGCCTACCCGATGGTTGCTGTCCGCCACCAAACGGTCCGGGAAGAACCGATGCAGCTCACCGCAAAGGGCATAGCCCTGGGGATCAGCCATTTTATAAAACTGACCGAAGGGAGCAAAGTTCTCGTTGGTAATGGCTTCTGCCTTGATCTTTCTCATAAGCTTTCTCCTTTACACAATGGTCTTCCGCAGCCACTCAAGAGCGCAGTTTACCATATGCTTGCCGGTCTGCTCGCTTGCTTCCACCGCAGAGGCGGCAAACCACTCGGTATTATCCTTGCAGCGGGAAAGATCCACCAGCTCCGGATAAGTACCCATAAGCAGAGACGTCTCCCACTTGCCTGCGTGGTCAAAGCCGCCGCATTTGATCTGGGCTTCTGCGCCCAGCAGAGGCACGACCTTGATATAGGAGAAGGGGTCGTCCCCGCTGCCCATATCTTCATAATAGGTGGCATAGGAATCGCTTCCCCACCAGCCTTGACCCAGCTTTTCTTCCATGTATTCCATGGTCACCTTCTTGGCTGCCTTATGGCAGGCAATGGTCATCGGCATCAGGCCTGCGCCCTCCGTCTGATGATGGGGAACCAGGTAAATGTTCTTGTGACCGGCATTGATCATGGATTTGAGGATATAGTACAGATAATCCGCATAAACATCCTCATCCACGTGGAAGTGACTGGGCTTCGGTCCGCAGACCGCATAGGACGCTACGCCATACCAGATGGGCGGGCAGACCACGATCTCTTTTTCCTTTTCCAGCTCCCGCAGGCAGCCGGTGATCACCAAAGTGTCCGTACCGCAGGAAGCGTGACGGGCATGGTATTCCATAGTGCCGATGGGAATCACAAAGGGAACTTTGCGATCCACAGCATCCTGAATCTGATCATAAAACATACTAAGCATTTGCATAGTATCCACTCCTTAAAGGAAAGGGGCGCCGGGCAGGGCGCCCCTTAGCATGATTTAGTGTTTTGTGCTTAGAACAGCAGCTCAGGGCAAACTGCGGGAATCTCGGGGGACAGCATCTCGAAGCCGTTCTCCTTAACAGCAATACCCTTCTCCCAACGAGTACCAAAGGTATCAGCGGAGATATAAGTATCCACCTGATAGCACATATTGGGCTGCAGGTAGTAATCGGAGCTGGTCTCACACCAGGGAGCCTCAACCTCGATGATACCGGTGCCGTGCAGAGGACCGTAAACATAGTTCTTCTCGTAGCCGTGGTCAACAAAGTACTTATAGAAGCCCTTAGCAATGTCAGCAGCGTAAACGCCGGCCTTGACCTGCTTTTCACTCCAGGTGTGAGCCTCACGGCAGAACTGCACGATGTCACGGCGCTGGCCTTCCAGCTTGCCCAGGCAGATGGGGTAACCAATAGCAGCGGAGTAGCCGTCGATCTTAGCGCTGAGGTTCAGCTGCACGATATCGCCCTTCTGGAACTCACGGTAAGAAGAACGGGAAATTGCGTGACGGGTGGAAGCCTCAGAGAACACATACATGGGCAGGCCTTCGTACTCAGCGCCGTGCTCATAAACTGCCTTCTGGGCAACACCGACCATCTGCAGCTCGGTCATACCGGGGCGGATAGCCTTGATAACTTCTTCAGTAGCGATGTTGGCAATGCGGTAGCCCTCACGCAGACAAGCCAGCTCATTTTCAGACTTAATGCGGCGCAGCTCAACCATAACATGGCCGGCATCCACGATCTCAGCCTTGGGGAAAGCTTCCTTAATGGCATTGAAGATAACAACGGAAGTATCCAGGTAGGAAGCAACACCAATGCGGATGTGCTCACCGGAAACACCCAGGGACTTAAATACATCGTGGAAGGTGTCGGGCTTCAGCTCGGGGTAAGCGGGGTTTGCGCTCTCACGGTAAGCCAGCAGGGTGAAGATCTTGTCCAGCTTGTTGCGGTCAGCGCCGAAGATAGAAGACTCAGGACCAACCATCAGGGCAGCATCGCCATTGGCAGCAATGGCAACACCGGCACGCTCAAACAGGGGCCAGAAGCCGGAGAAATACCGGGGGTTTGCGTAGTCAGCCTCGTTGCCGTTAACGATCAGTACGTCCAGGTTCTCCCGGCGCAGGATCGCAGCACAGCGCTGCACTCTTTCCTTATACTCGTAATCGGGAATACAAATTCTTGCCATAATTCATTCTCCTTTTTATTTTATGGGCTTTTCGCCCTTGCTCACAGTATTGTGATATATTCATTTTATCATTGACAGCGCTGGATTTCTTGTGATATCATCATCTAAAATGGTAAAATCGTCACTTTAGGAGGTGTTTTGCCTTGCATGCCTTTACTGCCCTTGACCAAACCCGCCACGGCACTGCCGCCTTCCCGGCAGAGTATTATTATGTGGATAGCCACCACAGCCGCTACCAAATGCCCTTCCATTGGCACAAAGAATGGGAAATTCTACGGGTACTTTCCGGTTCTTTTCAGTTCCATATGGACGGTGAGGAATATTGCGCCGCACCGGGAGACATTCTTCTCATCCGGGGCGGTACGCTCCACGGCGGCATCCCCAGCGATTGCGTGTACGAATGCTTTGTCTTTGACCTTTATGGCCTGTTCCGCACTATGGAATTGGTAAAAGGGTATCTGCGCCCCTTCTACCGGCAGACCTGCCTGCCCCAGGTTTTCTTCCCCGCTGACGATACCCCCATCCACCGAATCACCGAACGATTAATGAGCGCTATGCGTCAGGGAATCAGCCCGGAGCTGGACACGGTCAGCGGCCTTTGCAGCCTGTTTTCCTACATCCTGAAAGAAAAGCTCTATACCCCAAACCCCAGCAATGACGATGCCCAGCTCCACCGGGTTGACCAGATCAAAGCCGTTCTGGAATATATCGAGGTCAATTATAACGCGCCTCTTTCTCTGGAAAAATTGGCCGATGTGGTTGGTATGAATCCCAAGTATTTCTGCCGGGTCTTTAACCGTCTGACCCACCAATCCCCTATGGATTATGTAAACTTCTACCGCATCGAGCAAGCCGCTTTCCTCTTAAGCAGCACCCAAAAACCCATCACCGATGTGGGTATGGAATGCGGCTTTTGGGAAAGCAGCTACTTCACCAAAGTTTTTAAGAAATATAAAGGCGTTACCCCCAAGCAATACCGTCTGGGACAAGAAATATAATATATCTTTCTTAAAATTGTACATTGCCTGGTAGTTGCAAACACCATCGTTCTATGCCATAATATAAGAAATACCAGCAAATGGAGGAAACTATGAAGGCATTTATTGAAACGAATAAAGAACAGCTGTATCAGACGCTTCAGGAGCTGTGCGCCATTCCTGCCCCCTCCCATTTTGAGCATCAAAGAGCCGCCTACTGTAAAAAGTGGCTGGAAGACATGGGCGCAAAGGGTGTGTACATTGACGAGGCGCTGAATGTGATCTTCCCCATCAACTGTGAAGGCAGCGATAAGATCACCGTCTTTGCCGCCCATACCGATACAGTGTTCCCCGATATGGAGCCCATGCCCTACATAGATGACGGCGTGCGCATCCACTCCCCCGGCGTTGGTGACGATACCGCCAGTGTAGCTGTGCTGATGAATGTCGCCAAGTATTATGTGGAAAATAATATCCAGCCGCCCCACGGCGTTATGTTCGTATTGGATTCCTGTGAGGAGGGCTTGGGCAACCTGAAGGGTATGCGCCAGTTATTTAAGGATTTTGATGGCCGTATCGCCCAGTTTATCACCCTTGACGGCAGATTCGAAAACGTCGTAACTGTTTGCGTAGGCTCCCATCGCTACGAGGTGGAGGTGCTCACTGAAGGCGGCCATTCCTACTCAATGTTCGGAAACCGCAATGCCATCGCGGAGCTTTCCAAGATCATTAACGATATCTATGCCATCGAAGTGCCTAAGATCGGAAACAGCAAAACCACCTACAATGTAGGCTCCATCAGCGGCGGCACCTCCGTCAACACCATTGCCCAAAGCGCCAAAATGCTGTGCGAATATCGCTCCGATAATGCCCAGTGCTTAGCCATCATGCAGGAACACTTTGAACGCATTTTTGAAGCCGCCCGGCAGAGAGTCCTTGATCTTCGTGTCACCCTGGTAGGCGAACGGCCTTGTATGGGCGATGTGGATTTTGCCAAGGTCGACCGGCTGGCAGAAATATACAGCGGCGCGATCAAGGACATCCTGAACATCGATGTGGCCCAAAAATCCGGCTCTACCGATTGCAACATTCCCCTCTCCTTAGGCATCCCGGCTGTATGTATCGGTGCTTGGCAGGGCAGCGGCTCTCATACAAGAGAAGAATGGATCGAAAGAGCATCCCTGCCCATCGGCCTGGAGGTAGCACTCCGGGTGGTAGCAGAGATCTTAGAGGAGGCATAACCATGAAATTTTGCGCAGTTGGCGATATCATCATTGGAAGACGCATCCAACCGGATTTTGTTGGCTACAGTGAACTTTGCCCCATTATCAATCAAGCAGATGCCCGTTTCTTCAATCTGGAAACTACGCTTAATCACGAGGGCGAGTGCTACGCTTCTCAGGTCAGCGGCGGCACTTACCTGCGTACCGACCCCGAGGTTTTGGAGGACATTAAAAAATTCGGTTTCAATATGACCTCCTTTAACAATAACCACGCAATGGACTTTTCCTTCGAAGGCCTTTTACATACCCTGGATGCCGTAAACAAAAGCGGCCTGGTGCATAGCGGCGTAGGCCATAATTTAGGGGAAGCCGCAGCCCCCAAATACCTGGAAACCTCCAACGGCCGGGTAGCCCTGATCGCCCTGAATTCCTCCCTTTCCGGTCAGATGTGCGCCGGTGAACAGTCCGACCGCATCCCCGGCCGCCCCGGTGTCAACCCCCTGCGCGTTACACAGCACGTGGAGCTGGAACAAGAGGATTTCGATAAAATTAAAGATATCGTCAAAAAGACAGGCATCAATGCCGCCAAGGAGATCGCCAAAAAAGAAGGCTATTACGGCGGCGCAAGCAATGACTCCGTATATATAGGAGATATCACCTTCACCTGCGGTGAGCAGACCAAATTCATCCAAAAAATCAAGCAGGCAGACCTGGACCGGGTGGCAAAGTCCATTTATGAAGCCCAGCTGCAGGCTGATTATATTGTTGTTTCCGTCCACTCTCACCAGCTGGAAGGCTTCGAAAAAGAAAATCCCTCTGCCTTCCTGCAGGAATTTGCCCATTTCTGCATCGACAAGGGCGCTCACGCAGTGGTGGGACACGGCCCTCACCTGCTTCGTCCTATGGAGATTTATAAACAGCGCCCCATTTTCTATTCTCTGGGCGATTTTGTGCTGCAGCTGTATAATATTGCCTTTGCTCCCGACGAATTCTATTCCCAGTATGGTCTGACCACCCAAAACACCGTCCACGAGCTGCTGAAAAAGCGTTCCAGCAACTTTACCGTAGGTCTTATGACCGATAAGCGTATGTTCACCACCATTATCCCCTACTGGGAAATGGAGGACGGCAAGCTGACCAAGCTGACCCTCTACCCCATTTTGCTGTCTATGGATGGCAACAAGTCTGAAATCGGTCTGCCCAGATTGTGCACCGATCCCGACCTGCTGCAGGGTTTCATCACCCGCAGTGAAAAATTCGGCACCCATATGACCCGCAACCCCGACGGCAGCTACGAAGTAAAACTGTAACAACTAAATCATACATACAGAAAGCCGCCCCGGTTGCAGCACAACCGGAGCGGCTCATTTATAGCCTTAATGACTAAGTACAAACTCTTTTGTTCTTTTATGAAAACACAGATACAGCATCGGCGCAAGGGAGATCAGGTTACCTGCCGTAAACACCAAATATAAGGGGAAAACATCTCCCAAAAAGCCGTATAGCACCGCGGAAAGCGCAGACCCGCCAACGGACGCAGATTGAATAAAGCCTATGATCGCGCCCCGGTTTTCTTCTGGAAGAGCCAGCATCAGCGATGCGCTAAACACCGTATTTCCGGCGCAGTTCAAAAATGCCGCCACAAACGCAAAGACGCACATAAGCGCAAAGTTTGTGGACAAATAGGTCAGGCTGAAAAAAATGACCGAAGCGGAAAAGCCTACCGCCAGGATCCAGAAGCGAGCCTTTGCGTTAAACCTCACCACACCCAACAGCAATGTACAAATAAGATACGCCACCATCCAGACCGACATCAGATAGCCGTACATATCCACGGAAAATCCCTTTTCCAGACAGAACGGCAATATAAGGGTCAGCGGGCCGGCACTCAGTAAATTCAGAATCAGCACGCAGGGTACAAACAGCTTAAGGCACGGATCCACCAAAATGGTTTTTATGGCAGTTTTCATATCTATCAGAATACGCTTTGCCGTAACCTGCGTTCCCTGCTGCACCGTTCTGGGAACATTGATAAACAGTTCGGTAATTGCAGAATACAAATTGCTCAGGCCGTTGATGATCACGATCAGCGGTACACCGAAAAATGCCACCATCACACCGCTGAATGCAGTTCCCACCGTGTTGACCAGAGAATTTGCTCCGGAATGGATAGATTGTCCCCGCACCATATCATCATGGGGAATAAGGTCGATCAGCAGCGTGCTTGCAGCAGGAGAATAAAAAACGCTGCCAAGGGCCGCCAGAAACGCGGCGATCAGCACACCAGGCACATTCAGCTTGCCGAAATAAGCAAGAACGCCAATGGTCAGCATCACTGCGCTTTGCAGCAGATCCATGCAGACCAACACCCACTTGCGGTTGCTTTTATCGATAATACTCCCGGTAAAGGGAGATAAAAACATGGAAACAAACATAGAGATGGCAGACATGATTCCCATCAAGCTATTGGAGCCGGTCTGCGCATATACCCAGTAGCCGATAGCAACACTGTACATAAGGTCACCAACGGTGCTCACCGTGTTTCCCTGTAAAAGCAATATAAAATCTTTATTCCATAACTTCTTGGGCATCCTGCCACCCCCTTTTCGTTTGATCAGCTTAGCACAGATAAGCTCACCTGTCAATCAACTGTCCGTTAATTTAGGCTCAACAATACACAGTCTTAAAATCGTCCGCAGTTCTTTCGTAATAGACCTCACTGACCTTTTCTTCCGTAAATACCTGCAGCATCTCACCAAATCCGTCAATCAACTTGTCCGATTTTGCCAACTCAGATAGCGGATACCAGAAAATATCCCCTTCCGCGGATGCTTTCAGCTCCCCTGAATACCGGTCGGTAATATAAAGAAATACGATATACCGCTTTCCGACCTTTGACTTGTGGAACTCTTTAATGCCGCAAAGTCTGGGATTTTCAATGGTCAAACCCGTTTCTTCATACATTTCCCGGATAACCGAGGGCGTAACATACTCCCCCTGCTCCACGTGTCCGCCGGGAAAGTTCCAGCCGTGCCAGGTGGGATGATTTTTCTTATCCTGCACCAGCACATTGCCCTTCCCATCGCAGATCATGCACATATTGGTCAGTTCCACTTCTTCCGTTCTGGACATAATGCTTCTCCTTATATCTATTTATCGCAGAAGTTCTTTGCAAGCGCAAAAAGTATCCGGGAACAAAAGCTCTTTTAACCCTTCTTCCGTCACCCATTTATACTTATCGATCTCCCCTTCACGCACCTTGGGCGTTCCTGTAACCTCGCCCAAATAGAAAACTACCTGTTTCCGGGCAAAGTCAGAAATTGGATATTCAATAACCGCAACTCGGCTTACATCCAGCTTTGCCGTCAGTCCAGTTTCTTCATAAAGCTCCCGCAGCGCCGTCTGCACCTGGGTTTCCCCGGCCTCCATATGACCTTTAGGCAAACTCCAGCACTTGGAAAACGATTCAAAAACCAGCAAAAATTCTTTCTGTCCGTCTACGATTCGGTAAGGTAATACACCGCAGGATTTTTCCAAACAGGAAATAATTTTGCAATCAAAATACTGCTCTTGAAAATACACAGCTTCCGCAATTTGACCTTGATGATACACAATTCCTACGGGCGCAACCACCAGCTTATCCTCGCAGTCATTTTTCCTGCAGATGGCAGCCACTACTTGCCCGTCAAACTCTGTAAGCGGCTCATTGGCACCCAGAATATACACATCCTGTTCTTCCCCATCCCCGGCAATAACGCCCGGAATGTAGCCATAATTGATGGGATACACAAGATCCCCATGCCGATACCCCACAGGCCGATCCACTACAACATGAACACGCTTGCCTATGTGCTCTGTTATGATCTTTTTTCTTGTTTCCATATCTGTGTTCCTATATACCGCCAACATTTCCTGCTCCGTGAATTTCATCCCAAGCTTGATAGCACAGGAATGCCACACTTCCTCATCATAATCACCATTTGCCTGTTGAACGCACTTCAGCAATTGCAATACTCGTTCTTCCGCTGTAATGATATCGTAAAGCACACCAATCGCCCAATATTTTGCATAGTCCACAAGACCGCTGGAAAACTGCGAATGGATAGTATCGGCCATATTATAAGGCACTTCGCGAAACACACAAGAAACATTGCCGTTTACAATATCCAGTAATGCATACTTTGGATTTCGCGTTCCGTCCTGCGGGATGCCTACCGAGCCGGGATTAATGATCGTTTTGCCGGAATCTTGCTTAATATACTGTTTATGACTGTGGCCTGTAAGCAGGTAGTTACATTTCATTTTCGAAAAAACTTCCGCTATACGGCTGTTTTTACAATCAAAATAGAATCTATCATCATCCATGGCAGCGTGGGCGATTTCAATTTGCACACTGCCAAGCTCAACTATATCAGAAATTTTAAGGCCCCGGAAAAAATCCAGATCCTTCTTCCGTAAATGTTCGTATGTAAATAAAAGAGAACCGGTCTTCGATCCCCGGACAAAGCTGCTGACACCATCCTCACAATCCAGCATATACCCCTCCCGGTTGCCCCGCAGACAAATCGTAGGGTAACGATTTTGAATCTCATATACAAGATCCATCGTTTTTTGAGGTTCAGCAAGATCTGAAATATAGTCACCTAAAAAGATAAAACTATCCGCGCCACTCTTTACCGCATCCTCATAGCAAGCCTTAAATGCATAGAAATTAGAATGTATATCAGATAGCACTGCAACTCTCATAAGTAGCTCTCCTATGCAAAATACCGTTAAAATATCTTTATTCCTTGGCTTTCACTGTGTTGATGGAAGCGATCAACATTGCACGAATGCTACGGCAGGCAGAATTCAGTTCATTATAGGTCTGCTCTGATATGTAGTCGGTTTTATACAACAGTTCAAGCCAATACCCGGTTTCATTTGCTTCCTTAAGTGCAATATGCAGCTTTGCAACAAAGTCTGCTGAACTGTGGGCATACTGCGCCTCACGAATGTTAGCGCCAATAGAAGTGCCGCTGCGACCGATCTGACCGGAAATAATGGTCTCTTTTTTTATTCTGAGATCCTTAACCAAATTAATAATCGAAACAGCAAAATCCAATGATTGTACAGACAGCTTATCATTTTTCATAACACTCACCTCATTTAGGACTATATCATAAATACATCGTCTTTTCAATAAAGCATTTGCTGCGCAAATACGAAGTGGCGGCAAAGCCGCCATGAAGCAGACGCTGCGCGTCCGTGAAGCGAAGCGCGCTCCCCGTTCCCAATATGCCGAAGGCATGCTTCATAGCCAAAGGCTGCTTCACTTTTCATGCGCCGTCAGGCGCGCTTCATTTCGAGTCCCTTCCGGCGTACCAAAAAAGAGGATGCCGTCAGGCACCCTCTTTTTTGGTACGCCGGAAGGGACTCGAACCCCCAACCCTCGGAACCGGAATCCGATGCTCTATCCATTGAGCCACCGGCGCATAGCCAAGCTATTATAACAAGGTTTAGAAGTTTTGTAAAGAGGTACAAAGTAAAATTTTCTATCAGTTTTTTGCCCCAGTTTGGGAAAAAGGTTGTTTTCCGGAAAAACCTGTGTTATAATCGGGAAAGAAATGCTACTTACCGTTTTAAGGAGGGCAAAATATGAACGAAATTCAATCTTTCCGCAGCGCATTCCGGGGTTTTAACCGCCAGGATGTGGTCAGCTATATTGAATATATGAACAATAAGCACAATTCTCAGCTGGAGCAGCTCAACAACCAGCTGCAGGTCGCTTTGGCGCAGCCCCGGGACGAAGAGCTCAAGGCTCAGCTGGAGGCCGCTCAGGCTCGCGTTGCCGAGCTGGAAGAGGCTCTGGCCCAGCAGGATCGGGCTGTTGTTTCCGACGGCGCAAGCTGCACCGAGCAGGAGCTGGAAGCTTACCGACGGGCTGAGCGCGCCGAGCGTATTGCCAAAGAGCGGGCCGAGCAGATCTATGCCCAGGCCAATGGCGTGCTGGCAGAAGCTACCCTGAAGGCCGAAAGCGCCTCTGCCCACATCGGCGCCATTGCCGATCAGGTCAGCGCCCAGCTGAAGGAATATCAGGATTCCGTGCTGTCCACCAAGGCTACCTTCCAGGAGGCTGTGGCTACTCTGTATGCCATCCGTCCTGAGGAGATCGAAGAATAATGTAATTGGGAAAGCTGCGGCTTTCCCAATTTTTATGGAGGATCTATGATCATCGTCAAACCGGATTTTTATGACAGCTTCACCTGCCTGGCCGGCCGCTGCCCCGATAGCTGCTGCCAGGAGTGGGAAGTGGATGTGGATGCCGCCACCGCCCAAAAATATCTGCGCCTGTCCGGTGCATTGGGTGATTCGCTGCGGCAGCATTTATACCCGGACGGGGATAATTACCGCCTACAGATCGAAAACCGCCGCTGCCCCATGTGGCGGCAGGACGGTCTGTGCCGTATTCAGGCAGAATTGGGCCATGATGCACTGTGTAAGACTTGCCGGGAATTTCCCCGGATCAGCCACGATTATGATGATTTCGTGGAACTGGGCTTGGAAATGTCCTGCCCCGAAGCCGCCCGCCTGCTCTTTACCGATTACCGCTTTATAGAAAGCGAAATCCAGGTGGATGATCCCGATCTTGCCCTCTTGCTGCAAACTCGCAAGGGAGCGCTGCACTTTTTGGAAAGTCGGCAAATGCCCATAGGCGAATCCTTGGCAGTCCTGCTCCTGTATGCCTGCCAAGTGCAAGGCGCATTGGACGGCGGTGAAGCACCTGTCCTCTCCCCTGCCGATGATTTAGCAGATGCCCACAAATATGCCGGCAGCGGCTGTATTGACGGTTTTTATAACTTTCTCTTAGGTTTAGAGATCCTTACCCCTCGCTGGAAAGCCTTTTTAGAAAGCCGCCCAGCACATAAAAAGCTTAACCCCCGGCTTTTCTATCTGGTAAAATACCTGATCAGCCGCCATTGGCTGCAAGCCTATGCCGACTTCGATCTGATCAGCCGTGTAAAATTCATCCTCATCGCCTGCCTACTGGTAAACGCTTTAGGGGATGACCCGGTGCAAATCGCCCAACTTTTCTCCAAAGAAATCGAAAACGACGATGATAACCTGAACGCTATCCTGGACAATGCCTATTCCTGCCCGGCCTTTACCGATAGCAACCTTTTAGGCCTGCTTTTAGACCAATAAAATTATAAAAACCCCTTGACAAACCACCCCCATATTGCTATAATACGAAAGCTGTCTGCAAAAGCGGACGCAATATGGGGGTATAGCTCAGCTGGGAGAGCGCTTGAATGGCATTCAAGAGGTCAGCGGTTCGATCCCGCTTATCTCCACCACCGAGTCCTGAAAACCATTGGTTTTCAGGACTTTTTCTTTGCCAAAATGGTGGTTTTACCCCTTAAATGCGGGTTTCCCAAACTCGAGCGATACGCCCCATTTGCCCGCAACATTTTTTCTTGAATTATTCTTGAATTACGATGATTTCACATAGTCCAATATGTTTCCGTGGACTCCCCGACCATTTTTGTTCAGAGCCTCGTCAAAGAGTGCAATTGCTTCTTGACGCTTAGGCTCTTGCACATGCAAATAATGGCGGGTCATATCGATATCCGCATGACCAACCATACTTTGGATGGTTTCCATCGATACGCCAAGGGATTGCAACTGGGAAACATAAGTGTGCCGACAACAGTGGGGAGATAGCCTGCGAACTCCCTCAACTGTCTCCAATGCTTTGTAATACTGATTCCGGAAATAGGTGGGATTGCAAGGCTGCCCCGGCTTTTTCGGAGACTCCCAGATGAACTTATCCTCAGTCTGGCGTAGCTGCCTTGCATAGTGGCGAGCACTCTCCGGAATGGGTATGGTACGGTAGCTGTCATTGGACTTGGGTGTACCGATGGACGCAGTGCCCTTCACCATCACCATCGCTTGCGCAATGTTGATTTCCGAGCCATCTGCTTTTATGTGGTGAGGCTCCAGACCCAAAAGCTCCTGAGACCGCATTCCTGTACACAGTAGCAAGCGAATGCTCCAACCGACCTTGTCATCCGGAAGATTGTTCCACAGAAGTCTCACCTCATCCATAGTGTAGGCGTCCTTATGCTTCGGCGGATCCTTGCGCATCTTGTCCGCATACGCAACTGGATTTTTGTTAATGAAATCATTGGCGCACGCTTTGTTAAGGATCTGAAAAAGCATTCCCCGGCATTGGCTCAGTGCGGAATTAGACCGACCTTCTTTTCGGAGCTTCTTCAAAAACGCCTCCACATCCATAGCCTTGATATCCCGCAGCTTCCATCTGCCAAAATGATCCTTTAGAATCCGCAGCGTGTACCGATAGCTCTCCTGGGTGGTAGGCTTGATATTATCCTTGTGGTGTTCAAACCAAGTATCCGCCCATTCCTCAAAGCGCAGCTCTTCAGATGCCAGAGTGCCGTCGGCCATTTTTCTTTTGAGTTCATCTCTCTTTTGAATGACCTCCCGCTGTGTATCCCCTGTGAGTGTGCGTATATCTCGTTTGCCGTCAGACGTATACCCGACCATGATCTGGCACATCCATTTTCCGTTTTTTAACTGGCGAAGAGAACCTTCACCATTTGCACGTCTTTTTGCCATTTTTACTCCTTTCTTAACTGGCAAATACGGCGTTTCGTCACCAATATTATACCATATAGACACAATAAACGTATTAACATAGAATGAACTTTGAAACAAAAAACCGCCGAGGAAAACACTCAGCAACGAGTGCCTCCTCAGCGGTTTTTGCTATTTCGTTTTCTTGACGATATTGACGGTTTTGACGATATTATTCTATATCAGAAACATCGTCATTATCGTACATATCGTCAACGGCCTCCAGCCGTATTTGCCTGCCGTCGGTGCCTCTGCTCCGGGTGAATCTCACACCACACTGATTTTCCAGCTCCTGCGCCTGGGCGTTCAACCGCCTGGATAATGCATTCGCTTTCAAATCCAGTCTAGGACACAGCTCCTGTAACTGCACGCGCAGTTCCTCGGCTGTACCTTCCCAGAGGTTCTGGTGTTCCAGCAGCATAGCGACGGCCGACAAAACCGGATCCAATTGTTCCTCCGGCAGCTCATCCGTGTAGCCGGCAAACTCCCAGCACATAGTCTCGGAGTTCTGTGTCAGACTGATTTTGGCATCCTGAAAATCACGGCCGGTCATGGAAATACTGCCCCTGGGAACACGACGCAGGGGTCGCTCCAGCACCATCGCCCCGTCAGCGCAGCCCATGATTCCGGTAGTACCGGAAATCATATCCATAATGTCGCTGGCTTCCTGCTTTCGGGTATGGTGCACGATCAGCATGGTAATCCCATATCGGTCTGCGATCCGCTTGAACGCTGTCATGGTGGCGTAGTCGTCTGCATAGGCATTGGCGCGGGAATACATTTCCCGAACCCTGATCAGCGTATCCACGATCACCAGCTTTGTCTGCGGGTGTTTGCGCAGATAATTGGTTACCTGCTCTTCAAATCCTTCGCTAAGCCTTTCCGCGTCAATCGCGAAGCTGATAGCACCGGTTTCTCCGTCACAGATCCGTATCAGCCGGCTTTGGATTCGCCGCTCTGTGTCCTCCAGAGCAAGATACAGGACCTCGCTCTGCTTGGTCTTGCGACCCCACAGAGCGATTCCCATACTCACACAGTGGGCAATTTGCAGCACCAGCCATGATTTGCCGATTTTGGACGCGCCGGCAAGGATGTACAATCCCGGTGCCAGCATCCCCTCGATCAGCTCATGCTGAGGATCAAATTGCTTGTCCATCAGACTGGCTGCCGTGATCGTCTCCAGATGCGTGATGCGAATACCCAGCCTGCGACACACATCAATGATCGCTTTTCGCTCTGTCAGACCGAAATAGATCCGAGCATAGTCGATGGTATTCCCTTTTTCACCGCAGAAACCACACTCCCATGTCGGAAGCGGACTTCCGAGGAAGGTTTCCTGTGCAAAAGCCATGCGTCCACAGTAGGGACAGATGGTGCGGATGTCCGACGGATCAGACATATCTAAATGTAGCTTGGCTGCTTTTAGATAGTCGATCAGGCGATGCCTAACTTGGAACGCAAGATCATCTATCGTATTCTGATCCATCAGAAATCACCACCCCGCTGAGACTGCTCATCCAGCCATTGGACGAACTTGTCCTCGGGGACGAGCATCCGCTTACCGATGCGGATGGTGGGAAAATCTACACGGTGCATCAAGGTGTAGACACCTGCGCGGGAGATCTTCAGAATGGCCTGAATATCATCAGCAGTGAGGCAATTGGGGATGTTGGGAAAATTGGTTTGTTCTTTCATAATTAGGACTCCTTTTAAAATAGTGTTTTAGGGTGGAAAATTTGCGTTTTTTTCGATTGTGAGGCTCTTTTTTAGTAAGAGACAGCCTCCGGTATTACCGCCTCTTTTTCGTGGCCACAAAGGACGAATCGTCCTGTTTTGCCACCTTGGAGTTCCGTGATACATAGCGCTGACAAGCAACCACTCTTGACCGGAAACTCTGCTTGCAAGTTAGGATGCAACGCACGCAACGCTCGTTGTAGCTCCTCTTGCCGGTCTCCGGGCGAATAAAGAACTCCCAGAGAATCCGTTCCTTCTTGGACAGTTTCGGCATCACTCTCACCTCCTTCCATTGTGTGATGTCCTGCCTGCAGGGGCTATCTAATCTCCCGTATCCAATTAGTCTTGTTTCAGGCCAATAAAAAAAGCGACAAACCAAAAATTGGTTTGCCGCTTCAGATCGGGTGGATTATTCTGTTGTAAAGCCTTTTCAAGATGGGTATGGGACAGTTACTCTTCAAAAAGAGCATCAAGCACGTTATCGATTTTCACTGTACTGATTCCCAAGCGGCCTCTGCCGCGGAATTCAACGAAGTATTCCTGAATCATACTCACCTGCTCTGGGTAGCAGATGATCGTGTATTTGAGTCTGGGGTTTGTTCTCATAGCATCTCTCACTCGAATCAGCTTACACAGGTCACCATCTATAAAAGATATCTGGCCTATTCCATCAATAACCGCATCGAACTCATAGAAGAAGAAATCTCCTTGCTGCTCCTCTTTGTCGTAGAGAATATCAAGGTGCGCTTCATGCCAGTCTTCCAGCATAAGCGTGCGCAGCTGCTTGATGCCAAACTCATTCAGCGGAATGAAATGAATATGCTTATATACGTTGTCAAACCGCAAATCGTATCTTCTGCGCTGCTGGGCCTCCTCCAGTGTCCGTTGGGCAACCAGATAATCATCGCCAAAAAGAATAGCCGAACGAATTACGCCCTCCGAAAGGTTCATACAGAAATGAACAGAAAGGTAGCTTTGCACCTTCGATTCTCCATTGCCGCTCCACTTCATCAGGGTATTTCTGCTGTTATAGACCATAAAGCAGAATCCGGGGCGTACGATTGTTCCCACCATTCGAGAGAACTTCGTCTTATTCATTTCACCCTCCCAAAAATCCTTTAAGGCCAGGGACAGATAGAACATTGGTTCAGAGATCTCATTTCTTCGCACCTCAATACTGTCTGGATCTGGAAGCTTATGGGGCCAGCACAGAACGCCGGCACGCAGGCACATAACAAGCGCCTCAGCAATCCGGTGATGCCGATCAATGTGATATCGGTTTCCGGAAAAGTGGTGACAATCAAAATGAGTCTGGTAATACCGGTATGCATCCGGATCCAACTTCTCCAGGATCACCAACGCCGAAACATGCAGTCGCACAGTTCTCTGCTTGCCCTTACCGCTAACGGTGATCAGCTTGCAGCGAAAATGCTCATCTGCATCCTTCAAGCAATATTCCTGTGTTTTACAAATCTTTTGAATTAAGGTCTTCCATGTGCGCTTACTACCCAGTAAGTGCAGTGAACTCATCGGATATTCTCCTGTGGTTGCCAGCACTAAAAGCAGCGTATGCACATGGGAGCCTTCTCGAATATAAATCATAGTATCCTCCTGTTGGCAGAGCCCCCGAAGGGCCCTGCCGGTTCTCGGTTAGTCTTTCCAACGCCAGGGGACTTCGTCCCGCAGCATTTTGTCAGAATCAAGATCCGTCTTGTATCCGTCGTACCAATAGGAGAAATACTCCTGCGGTACTACGTAAACATCCAGACTGGATTCTTGCCCCATGGCCGCACAGTGGAAAACCTCGCACTGATCTGGAGAATCGTCCTCTAGCAGATACATGGCAACCGCATCGATCACGAATTTGGTTTCCACATTGTCGTAGTCCCTCTTTCGGTTTTCGTACTCCTCCAGCGTGTAGACGTGCCGAAGCACAATTACGCTTTCCGGGAAACGAACAACAGGCTTGCCAATCCAGAACCGGAGCAATGCCGGGTAGAGTATACCGCGGATGTACTCCTTGTCAGCAGCATCCTTGCATCGGGCAAGGGGCGGCATCCGCAAGAAGAACCAGCCCCGCTGGATAAAGCCCATCTTAATGGGACAGGCCTCACCCAGAACGGTGTCCACTTCATCTGCTGCATTGGGGTTTCCGGTGTGGGCAGGCAGCTTACGGCTGAGTATGGTGGCCTTCTCCGACTTGCGGATCAGATCCAGCATCACAGCGTTGGCTTCCTCGAGTTGTCCCTTTTTAGAAAGAGACAGAGCTTCCTCCGCCTTGCGGGAAAGCTCAGCGTAGCGGCTGGTCAGAGACTTGGCCGCACCTTCAAAATCAGATTTGTAGTTCATTGTTTTACCTCCATAATGTTGTTGTGTGGATAGACGGACGGGGTTGCGCTGGGCTTTTGCTAGTACATTGGACTCACCTCCTCAAAAACTTTCCGAGAACGACAAAAGGCGCCACCTCGGAAGATTTCTCTTCCAAAGCAGCGCCTTTTCATTCTGGGCGTTATGAAATTTGGGCAACAAAAAAAGGGCCCTTTTTCAAGGACCCTTCAATGTTTCAATATGGGTTTGGAAATCAGCCAGTTTTGGACGATATAATTGTAGCACATTTCCTTTTACGTGTCATTAGCAAGAACCTGCCAATTTGTTTGCGGATTTGTGCCAAAGTGTTTACACACCTCAAAATTGGCTGGTCATAATTTTTGACAATACAATTATAAAACGGGCGTTTTTACGTGTCAATGGCATTTCAGTGCCAAATTATTTTACCACTTTTGCCAAATCTTCAATAATGATCTTCAGGCCACTACATATCTTAAACCAGTGTAAAATTTGTTTCTATATATATTATAACATATCAAAAAGGCATTATTTACAGGGTTGTGCCAAATTTTAATCTAATTCATTCCTAAAAAGTCGGCGTTCTTCAAACATTTTAACCAACTACACCGCCAATTTTCATGTATTCCAATCTGTTTTTCTAACAACTTGACAAAACCGCAAAAACGACCCCAAATTTTAAAAATAATTTTGTAAACTTTTTATGAACAGGCGATCTGTCATCCAGTTACGCAAGGCTGTTTGATCGTAACAACTTTCGCAGTCATTACTCTCATTGTCCACTTACCAATGATTCCGACCGTTGTACACATTATTCACCGCTTCAGCATAACACACAAACGAAGGATGGTCGTGGTCGTTTGCAGATAAGTAACGGTTTTTAATTCGTAAGTACTGTTCTCGCACCAATTCCCATTTACCATACTTTTTGATATGCTCAGCCTTTTTCTTGAGGTCCTTAGAATGCGGTGCGATATTCCAGAAATATCTGTCGTTTTGTGTCCATCCGGTCTTATCGTGAATAAGTCTGTAATAATTGTCCTTATCATCTCTTACCGTAATGCAAATATCAATTGAGAACTCCGTTTTATTTCCGCTGTTAAATTGAATCAGCTTTGAAGTGAGTGAAGAAGTAGAATCGTCACAATCATCTAATCGATATTCTCTAAGTACCTTATTAAAGGTTTTTCGAGCACTCTCCTTTAAGAACCTGCAATCTTCAAAATCTTCACAACGTATAATCTCTAGGTTGTAATCCAGATCCACAGGATTATCTTCATTTTGGAGTATCAAGTTTCTTGCTCCGCTACCTACCAAATAGAAATTAGATCCTATGTCATAATCCTCTTTCAGATAATGGCAGACCAATTGCATAATTTCTCCGGATAGAGAGCGCATCTTGTGTAAGAATTCCTTGTCATCTAAATAGTGATACATACTTTTCTCCTTTCGTACCCAAACCACCCATTTAGATTCCAAAACCTAAATCGCATCATTATAAAGACATTATAAGATAATGTCAACACTTTTACAAATGATTATGGTATAAGAAAAGGGACCTCCCCTATATTGACATTTTGATTTATCCCCCGATTTGTAACAGTGCAGGATCGCCTGTTATGCCCCCGTATAGCAAGTCCGCCACAACACACCACTCTATGTGCAAGACACCCCTTGTTGGATCTGTACATCCATCTCGATTCATCTGCACCAACATCCCTGGCGTTGTGGCATTGTTGTATCGCAACTTATGCGATACCGCCATAAAATTCACACAAGGAGGAGTTGTAAGAGCCCCGGCCCATCCAAACAGAATCGAATTATTTATAGAAAAACACTCACCCTGGAATTGTGTGAATTTTAGGCGTATGCCTGCACTCTTGGCCGTAATTCATGGGTGCGAAAACCGTTAAAAAGCATTGCGGCACAAGGACTTTTTTAACTTTCATTTATAGGTATCATTTTTTATGTCATTTTACCCGATTTTTGGACAACTTTTTCAACAAGTTATGTTGTAGTTTTTCTAACTTTTTAAGTAAAAATGGGTATGGAGACACCCGTGATAAACTGCACTGTCTGCCTGTTCAGAAGCTTCTTGCTTTCCTCTATTACCACCTTACAGTAATACTCTCCCAATAGACCGATATGGGCTTGATTCTGGGGTGCGCACAGGATTGCTGCCAGCCAACGGTAGGCATCATCCTTGGTCATACACCCGCTTTCATACAGCTGATTGAAGTATTTGTGGGCTTCGTGACGTAGCCTCCGCAACTCGCCATTGGCCATCGTCCCCACAGGGATCTTTGTACCAGGATGCGCTCTCACATAGGAGTCGCATACGGGATAGTTCTTACAAACATAGAGCATAGTATCTCGGCTGTTATTCTTGTAAATCCCTTCCGCGCTTTTCAGAATAGAATGGCTGCCGCAATAAGGACAGCGTGGTGCACAGCTTTGCTTTCGTTTATTCTTTTTCACTTTGTGTTCCTCCGGAAATAAAGAATCCGGAAGGCTGCAAAAACTACAATTCGCAAAGAGAACGTCTTCTCAATGGGAGTTTGCAGCCGTGCAGCCTTCCGGCAATTACAAATCCAAATCCACGCCATTAAGGACCGCTATCACAACGCTAAGTCCGTAACGATTCCGCTACCCACCCGGGTGCGTCAAACGATAGGTGCACTTCTATCGGATCGAAAGCCTGGGCGCAACATTTGTTTCTGTGAGTACATTGTATCACAATAACTCTATTATTTCAATCATTTTCCGGCGTTTTCCAAACATTTTACACTATATTCACATGCGGCGGTTCGCTTTTTCGTGCTTGTTTTGTAAGTACAAACCCTGTTGTAAGTATAACTGCCATTATACTTACAATGTGGAATGTTGTTACTCTTCAAACCCTTCTAACCAAAGATCATCAAACAACTCCTGGAGTTTCAAAAAGTTGTAGGGATATGCATTGCTTCCGTGGAACTTAACATCTGACTGCCCGTCGTTAAAGGAAAAGCAAAGCTCCCATTGGGTACCATCCAGCACCATGATCCCGTATCGCTCTGTATCGTACCACTTTCTCCACTCACCAAGGTTTAAACTGCGCAGATTGTCAACAAAGCTCTGCACATCACAGGAATACTCAACCTCCGGTGTCTTCAAAATTGTACGAAACCTCTCTGTCCATAAACGCAGACTGTTCTGCGTAACTATAACACCCTTTGTTTCACAGCCAGTCAAATATCCACCAAAAGCAAACATTACCTTGCTGATATTTGCCAGCCTTTCATTAAACGCCGTGATTTTTTCTTCTGTCTTGGTCGGAATGTAAATGCCTCCGGCATCAATCAATGCCCGCTTTGCTCTTTCCAAGTATTGTTGCGTGCAACTAAGCTGTGTCAACTCACTTGGTTTCCGTTTGCATACATAATCCGGATGCTCCAAAACCCTTTTCAGCCGTGCTATCTCCCGCCTGAGACTGCGAATCTTCGTCATAATCTGATCCGCCGTCTTGCCCTTCAAGTTAAATTCGTAATAGGCCTCCGGACCAATCATCATGATAATTAATCTCCTCGTAAGTTATTAATATAGGCATCAACTATAGCAATATCCCTTTCAATATTGGGTTTGTCATATTCTGCATCAAGCAAGAAAGCATCGAAATCTCCGTGCTTATAAACCAAGGAAAGGCACAAGTATTTATCAAAATGGAACTTATTATAGTGACCATACTTGGTCAACATTGAGCATATCCAGAGGGTACGAAAGAATACATTGATCTGGTTTGATTCGCACCATTCTTCATCCAAGTTGTACTCAGTCTCCCCAATAATGTACTGGCCAACCTTAACAGGATCGTCTGTGTCTGGTTTTCTTCTTTCAATATGACCAGTGTTGGAGTCAACAAGCCACTGATACTGTTCTTCTGCGCCAGCTAAGAATTGCCGATGGTCATTATCGGAGTTGAGAGCCTTATCTTTGTATAGATTATCTTCCGTTATCACCTCTGCAGCCTCTTGGTACTGCATATAATCAACCCTTGGATACACTTTCTTCTCAATAAGCCATGTTTTTTCAACTGCGTATGGTGCATCGCTACGCTTAAAAAATCCGGTGCGGATCACATTACCTACATAGAGCCAATCCTGCCATACCAACACTTGATCTCCAGGTTTGATGGTATAGTCATAGCTCATGTAATAGTGTTCTTTGGATCGCTCCGTTTTGCCATAACGAATGACTACATAAAAATATGTCGCTTCGTTATCCGTCAATTTGTTTTGCGGAAAGAATTGCTTAATCCAAATGACTGGAATGTTTTCAGGTCCTTCTTCTGTATCAACAACGATAAAATAAGGATAATCATCCGGTCTTCTGGATGAATCAATCCCAACGAGAACGCCTTCTACTTGCTTATCATCGCCGCCATCGCTGTATAACA
>JAZOWK010000029.1:0-42376 GCA_045659205.1 Faecousia sp. | reverse complement strand
TTGTGAGGATCCCGTGGAAGTTAAGTTCCTGTACGATCTGGATATGCCTCTGCGTCAGCGCGTTGAGCGCATCGCTAAGGAAGTTTACGGCGCTGACGGTGTTGATTGGGCTCCCCTGGCTGTTCAGAAGGCTGAGCGCTTCGAGACCGATCCCAAGTACGCTGATTACTGCACCATGATGGTTAAGACTCACCTGTCCCTGTCCGACGATCCCACCAAGAAGGGTGTTCCCACCGGCTGGAGACTGGCTGTTCGTGACATTCTGGAGTACGGCGGCGCTAAGTTCCTGTGCCCCATGGCCGGTACCATCTCCATGATGCCCGGTACTGCAGCTGACCCCGCATACCGCCGTGTTGACGTTGACACCGAGACCGGTAAGGTCAGTGGCCTGTTCTAATTCTGATTTTTCCAATAAGCAGAGGCGGAAATCCGCCTCTGCTTTTGGAGTATTTTAAAAAATTGACAATTGACAGTTGAAAGTTGACAATTATTTCTTCATACCAAAAGCATGCGTAATTGTCCATTGTCAATTGTCCACTGTCAATTGAAATTTCGACGAAGGAGAAATTTATTTATGGATATGACAATGGAAACCTGCCGCAAGTTTGTGGAAGTTCTGGCATCTGACGCTCCCGCTCCCGGCGGCGGCGGTGCTGCTGCTTTGGTTGGCGCTATTGGTACTGCTCTGGGCAATATGGTGGGCAGCCTGACCGTAGGCAAGAAGAAGTATGCCGATGTAGAGGCCGAAATCATCGACCTGAAGGCTAAGTGCGATGCTCTGCAGAAGGAGCTGCTGGATCAGGTGGAAGCTGACGAAGTGAACTTCCTGCCCCTGGCTAAGGCTTACGGCATCCCCAAGGACGATCCCAACCGGGACAAGGTGATGGAAGAAGCTACCATCATTGCCTGCTCCACTCCCATGAAGATCATGGAGCTGTGCTGCCAGGCTATCGAGTACATCAAGGTGTTTGCCGATAAGGGCAGCCGTCTGGCTGTTTCCGATCCCGGCTGCGGCGCGGTGTGCTGCAAGGCTGCGCTGCAGGCTGCATCCCTGAACGTATTTATCAACACCAAGTGCCTGAAGAACCGGGGAGTTGCCGAGGAAATGAATGCCAAGGCAAACGGCATGCTGGCAACCTACGGCGCAATGGCTGACGAGATTTTTACTACTGTTAAAGCCGGATTTGGCCAGTAAGAAACATTACATATTTAGAGGAGAATTGTTATGGCAAAGCAATTGCTGGGTAAAGAAGTAAATGAGGCATTAGTTGCCAATCTGCAGGCACGCAGCGCTGCTCTGCGGGAAAAGGGCGTTGCCCCCTGTCTGGGCATTATCCGTGTAGGCGCAAGACCCGATGACCTGTCCTACGAAAAGGGCGCTATCAAAAAGGGCGAGGCCGTGGGCATCGATGTTAAGGTGTTCGAGCTGCCTGAGGATGCATCCCGTGAGGATGTGCTGGCTACTGTTGACCAGGTCAACGCTGATGACTCCGTACACGGTGTTCTGATGTTCCAGCCTTTCCCCGCTCACCTGCGTGCATACCAGAGAGAGATCTGCAACCGCTTAGACCCCAAGAAGGATATGGACTGCCTGACCGATCTGAGCAGCGCCGGTGTTTACCAGGGCCGCAGCGATCTGGGCTACGCTCCCTGCACTCCTTCTGCTTGTATGGAAATTCTGGACTACTACGGCATCGATTGCAAGGGTAAGTCTGCCGTTGTTATCGGCCGCAGCTTAGTTGTTGGTAAGCCTGCCGCTATGATGCTCATTGGCAAGAATGCCACCGTTACCGTTTGCCACACCAAGACCGTGGACACCGCTGCTGTTTGCCGTGAGGCTGACATCATCATCTCCGCTGCCGGTGTGCTGAACAGCCTGACTAAGGACTATGTCCGCCCCGGTCAGATCGTTATCGACGTTTCCATGAACTGGAATCCTGAGAAGATCACCTCCAAGGGCAAGGGCGGTATGTCCGGTGACGCTGTGTACGAGGAAGTTGAGCCCATCGTTGAGGCCATTACTCCCGTTCCCGGCGGCGTAGGCGCTGTTACCACCACTGTGCTGATGAAGCACGTGATCGAGGCTGCTGAAAAGGCCTAATTACATAATTTTCTGCATGACTGACGGATGACCCGGAATACCGGGGTGGAGTGCAGAAGTAAAAAGCCGACCGTCTGGGCAATTCGAACTTTATGGGCTCGGATTGCCCAGTTTGTTTAGAGCCTGAACAATACGATCCAAACCCGTTTCTGAGGCGCGTGGCTGCCCTGATGCTGCGTTGTTGCTTTTTGAGGGGCACAAAGCCCATCTGCAAAGCGCCGCCTTGCCTCAGAACAGCCACACGACTCAGAAATCTGTGACCTAAGCGGGCGGGACGGATTTAGGCAATTTTGAGCGCTCCGCATCAATAAAAAAGCAGCTTGGGCAGATCAAACGCCCGCTTAGGCGGGTCCTGATCGAATTGCTCAGGCTCAGAGGTGTATAATATGAAGAAGATTAAAAACTTGCCCGAAAGCAGTTTCCTGAAGCTGTTTTTCGCTTTTGTTTCTGTGTGTTTTCTGATCGCCGCGGTGTGCATGCCCGACAGAGGCAATATGTTCGCCGGATTTGTGGATATCTTGACCAAACCCTGCAAGATTTCCACCAATTATTTTGACCTGGCTGGTTACAGCGCCACCTTCCTGAATATGGCCGTAGTGGGTCTTTACTGTATTGGCCTGTGCTGCCTGCCCGGCGCCAAGGCTTCCAATGTGACCACCCTGGCTTTCCTGCTGACCCTGGGTTTCGGCTCCTGGGGCATGAATCCTTTGAATATGACGCCCACCGTGCTGGGTGTATGCCTGTACTGCCTGGTGAAAAAGGAAAAGCCGGGCGCTATGGCCAACGCTATGATGTTCTCCACCGGCATTGCCCCCCTGATCTCCGACCTGCTGCTGCGCTATCCCAATGCAGAGTGCATTGGCTTTAACTGGCTGGGCCTGGGCATTGCTTTGGCAGTGGGCCTGATTATCGGTTTCTTCCTGCCGGCAGGTCTTGCCCATTCTCCCAATGTCCATAAGGGCTACGACCATTATTCCGCAGCGCTGCCTGTGGGTATGACCGCCTTCTTCCTGCGTGCCGTGCTCTACAAGGTCATGGGCGGTGTGCTGCCTGCTGCGCCGGCAAACCAGCTGGCAGTGGCCTCCTGGATCAATACCAACATCTTCAGCATTGCTTTGTTTGTCGTTTGTATCGCTGTGGCAGTGCTGATGGGTTGCAAGCCCAAGGATTACTGGGAGCTGCTTAAGGATTCCGGTCACGGTGTCAGCTTCTCTTCCAAGTATGGCAATGCGCCCTTTTTGATGAATGTGGGCGTTTTCGGTCTGATGATCGTGGGTTATTTCAACCTTGCAGGCGCCATCGACGGCAACGCTGCCGGCATTTGGACCGGCATGACCTTCGGCATTGTGTTCTGTATGCTTTCCACCTGTAATTCCGGTTCTCACCCCGGCAATGTATGGCCCATTATGGTAGGCTATATGATCGCATCCTTCCTGTTCGGCTGGATCTTCAAGCTGCTGGGCGGCGAGAATTATGGCCTGACTATCGGCAGCCAGACCATCCTGATCGGCCTGTGCTACGCCAACGGCTTAAGCCCCATTTCCGGAAAGTACGGCATCGGCTGCGGTGTCCTGGCAGGTGCTTTGCACTACCTGCTGGTCAGCGCAGTGCCCGATATGCACGGCGGCTTCCTGCTGTATAACGGCGGCTTCACCGCAGCGCTGATCTGCCTGATGCTGGTACCGCAGCTGGAAAAGTTCTGCAAGACCAAGGAAGAACGCAAGCTGGCCAAGGCAAGCAAGTAATAAATAAACAAAAATTGCGTGTCCTGCGGGACACGCAATTTTTTATTTCATGAACTTATCGATGGCCTGACACAGATCGTCAATGGCTTCCTGATCTCCGGCGGAAACCGCATCCACCATACAGTGCCGCATATGATCCTTCAGGATCACCTTGCCCGTATTTTCCAAAGCTGAGCGTACCGCTGCCAGCTGTACCAGCACTTCAGAGCAATCGTAGCCGTCTTCTACCATCTGCTTTACCTTTTCCAGGTGGCCGATGGCTCTTGCCAGCCGGTTAACCACCGCTTTTTGGTTTTCGTGGACATGGCCGTGGGAATGGGCGATGCCGTGCTCGTGCATATATGCGTGATCGTGATGTTCGTGGTCGTGGTGATGGTCTGCCATGGCAAGCCCCCCTTTCGTTTTTTCTATCATACTCTATTTTCCTTCAACTTGCAAGCCCTGTGGGGGGATATGGTCGAAAAAGAAATCTTGCAAAATGTGCAGATAAATCTTGCAAAAATCCTGCAAAAATTGAAAAATGCAAGCCATATATGAAAGATTAACAATGATGGCTTGCAAAAAACTGTGATTTTGTATGTTTTTTCTGTTGTATTTTTCTTTTGCCTCTGTTAAAATGATGCTATGCTTTTATTTTGGGAGGAAATGTTATGTGTTATATTGATGAGGTGCTGCAGCAGGTAGTGGATCAAAACCCCGATCAGCCGGAGTTTCATCAGGCCGTGGAAGAAGTACTGCATACCCTGGCGCCTATAATTGAAAATAATGAAGCGTTTTACCGGAAGAATGCCCTTTTGGAGCGGATGGTAACTCCGGAACGGATGATTGTGTTTCGGGTGCCGTGGGTAGATGATCAGGGAAATATTCGGATCAATAAAGGTTATCGCGTGCAGTTTAACAATGCTATCGGCCCTTATAAGGGCGGCATTCGTTTCCACCCCAGTGTCAATTTAAGTGTTATGAAGTTCCTGAGCTTTGAGCAGACTTTTAAGAACTCTTTGACCGGCCTTGCTATGGGCGGCGCAAAGGGCGGCGCAAATTTTGATCCCAAGGGCAAGTCTGACCGGGAGATCATGGCTTTCTGCCAGAGCTTTATGACAGAGCTTTATAAGTATATCGGCGCGGACCGGGATGTGCCTGCCGGTGACATCGGTGTGGGTGCCCGGGAGATCGGCTATATGTTTGGTCAGTACCGTCGTATTCGGGATACTTTTGAAGGTGTGCTTACCGGTAAGGGTCTGAGCTACGGCGGCTCTATCGGCAGAAAAGAAGCTACCGGCTATGGCCTTTTGTATATGACCCAAGAGATGCTTAAGTGCAATGGTCACGATATTAAGGGTAAGACCGTGGCGGTGTCCGGCGCAGGCAACGTGGCCATTTATGCCATTGAAAAGACCTGGCAGCTGGGTGCAAAGCCGGTGACCTGTTCTGATTCTTCCGGCTGGATCTATGATCCCGACGGTATTGACCTGGCAACCCTTAAGCAGGTCAAGGAAGTGAACCGCGCCCGGTTGACCGAATACGCTAAGGCAAGACCCAATGCCGTCTACCACGAGGGCAAGGGTGTTTGGACAGTCAAGTGCGACGTGGCGCTGCCTTGCGCTACCCAAAATGAACTGTTGCTTGACGATGCCAAGGCATTGGTGGCTAACGGCTGTATGGCAGTTTGCGAGGGCGCAAATATGCCCACAAGCCTGGATGCTACTAAATTTTTGCAGGAAAGCGGCGTCTTGTTCGTTCCCGGTAAGGCAGCCAATGCCGGCGGCGTTGCTACTTCCGGTTTGGAGATGAGCCAGAACTCCCAGCGTTTAAGCTGGAGCTTGGAAGAGGTGGACCAGAAGCTCCACACCATTATGGTGAATATTTTCCACAACATGGATGCTGCTGCCAAGGCATATGGTATGGAAGGCAACTATGTGGCCGGCGCAAATATTGCCGGCTTCCTGAAGGTAGCCGATGCCATGCTGGCACAAGGGGCTATTTAAACCAATAATAAAAGGTCGCTGACCCGTAGGGTCGGCGACCTTTTATTATTGGATCGATATAAATCCCTGCAGGGATTTTCGATACGCCACTTTGTGGCTCGATATGTGCCTTGCATTCGATATGCCTGCGGGCGAGAGGGGATTTATATCATATCGAATGGCAAAGTCATATATCGAATTTGCGAAGCAAATATATCGAGTTTTGCATTGCAAAACATATCGACATAGAATAAAGTTCTTTAAGGACGAATTACTAACAATAAAACGCCACCGAGCGGTGGCGTTTTGCATTATCTGTTTACGATAGGGTTATTTGTGCGGCCAAGAAGATAATCTACAGAAACATTGAAATAGTCTGCCAATTTCATAAGATCATCAATTCCTGGTTCCCGTTCGCCGGTTTCATAGCGACTAATCGTATTTTGCGTAGTATTCAAATCTGTTGCTAATCGTAGTTGCGATATCCCCTTTTTCTTCCGCAATTCTTTTAGCCGCATAGAATCACCCCTTTTTCTTGACTTTATTATCCCACAATGGTATATTCTAAATATCCCAATTTGGGATATTTAGAAAAAGAAGTCAAACAAGAAGAAAGAAGAGGAGCAGAATCATGAAAAGAATACTTGCTATATTTATTTTATGCATGCTAATCACTACTTTGGCAGCGTGTAGTCATACCCATGTGTGGGGTGATGCATCGTGCGTATCTCCTCCGGTTTGCAATGGGTGTGGGATTGTCCAAGAAGGAGCAATCTCTCTTGGCCACGATTGGCGGGAAGCGTCCTGCACAGCCCCTAAGACTTGCGCAAGATGTAATCTTACTGATGGCATTATGCTGCAGCATATGTTTACTGCTGCTACTTGCGATCAGCCACAGACTTGTACCGCTTGCGGGCTTACGGAAGGCACAGCACAGGGGCATGATTTGAAAGAGTGGAATATTACTAAAGCGCCTACCTGTTCTGAAAAAGGCATTCAAGAAGCGATTTGCACGAAATGCTCTGATAGCGTAGCACAAGAAATTGATTGCATTGCGCATATTGCAGGAGAATGGGAGATCAAAACCTATCCTTCAGCACTTTCCGACGGAATTAAAGTTCAAAAGTGTTCCGTGTGCGGCAGCGTTGTTAAAGAAGAAAAATACTCTCTTACCATGGGACAAAGAAACGCTCTCCGCGAAGCAGAAAGCTATTTAAGTGTGATGGCTTTTTCCCGAAAGGGATTGATTGAGCAGCTAAAATACGAAGGATACTCTGCGGAAGATGCTACCTTTGCTGTTGACAACGTGAAAGTTGATTGGAATGAGCAGTGCTACAAAGATGCACAAAGTTACTTAGACATTATGGCATTCTCTAAAGAAGGCTTGAAAAAACAGCTGGAGTATGAAGGATATACCGGCGAACAAATTGAATATGCGATTAAAAAGATCGGGTATTAACATAAAACAGCCTTCCTAAAATGGAAGGCTGTTTTGTGCTATAAGCGCTTTGGCGTTATGATTGCTTCGCAAGTTATAAACAGCGGCGCTGTGTTTTAAGCTTTTGCAACTACTTGGGGAACTTTTGCGATGAGTAATGCGCCCAGGCAGGTGATGAGCATTTCCGGCAGCATATACATACCGTTGTATACCAAACTATACACAAGGCCCAAAAGCTCCGGGCTTAAGGATGCCACCAGCTGGCCGCCCCAGGCGGGGAAACCGTCCTGGGTGAAGAACCACTCGGCCCAGGAGGAAAACAGGATGTAGCCGCTTGCCACGTGGCACAGATACCGGGCGGATAAGGCTACCATTGCGCCCAGCGCCAGAGCCGGGCCGCTTTTTTGGATTTTTGCGCGGAACATACCGCCGATGCCCAGTACAGTAAAGGCGCAGATATAATCCATAAAGCACATAATGATGGCATTCAGGATCAGCACCTCATCTCCAAAGTAACCGGGCTGGAAAGCAGCGGCTACGGTCTTTGCTCCCAAAGCCATTTCCAAAAGGGCATAGGCAAAGCCTGCACCCAAGCCCCATTTTACGCCGTGGCGGTAGGAGATGAGCACCACCGGCAGCATAGAGCATAGGGTGACCTGCCCGCCAAAGGGCAGCTCCGGGATGAACATTTTGCTCGCCAGTTCCAATACGATGGCTACGGCAATGAGCATGGCGCTTTCTGTGAGTTTGCGAGTTTTGGATTGCATAAAAATACCTCCTAAAAATAATGTATCGCATTGCAAACCCGTCTAGGTGCAATGCGACACGAAGGTATCTCATATATGCATCTTTTCCTACGACGGTACTGACCGTATCAGGTTCACGGGTCTAAGCTTGCGCTTACTCTCAGCCGGGCATTACCGGCTCCCCGAAGACGTATTAGGTCAAAGAAAGTTCCTTAACCTGTATGATTTGTTTTGCGATCTAAACTAATTATAAAATGTTTTGGCGAAATGTCAAGCCATTTCCAAAGTCAGGGTCTTGCCGCCTAAAATGTGGAAGTGCAGATGCTCCACCGTCTGACCGGCATCCTTGCCGCAGTTGGATACTACCCGGTAGCCGTTTGTCAGGTTTTCAGCCTTTGCGATGGCGGGGATCACTTCAAAAATGTGGGCAACTACAGCGCTGTTTTCCGCTGTAATGGCATCCACAGAGGGGATATGTTCCTTGGGGATCACCAGAATATGGGTGGGTGCTTGGGGATTGATATCCCGGAAAGCGTAGACGGAATCGTCCTCATATACCTTGGTGCTGGGGATATCGCCATTTACGATCTTACAGAAAATACACATAAATTTACCTCACAATCCAAATGCGTGGACTACACCCAGGCTGGCCAGGGTCATAATAATACCGGCAATGAGAACGCCTAAACATACAGAAAGCACGGTGGACTTTAAACCCATATTCAAAAAGCTTGCGCCCATAGTGCCTGTCCAGGCGCCGGTGCCGGGGAGGGGGATACCTACAAACAGCATCATGGCGATGAACAGACCGGTGCGGCCTGCTTTGTGCACCAGCTTTTGACCTGCCCGCTCGCCCTTGGCCAGCATCCAGCGGCAAAAGCCGCCTACAAAGCGCTTATCTGCGCCGTAGGTCAGGACCTTTCTGGAAAACAGATAAATAAAAGGAACTGGGATCATATTGCCAATGACGCAGATTACGATGGCCCATATTTCATTGATGCCCCAGCCGATGGCCAGGGGGACACCGCCCCGAAGCTCAATGACCGGAACCATAGACAGGAAAAAGACACCCAGTATTTTCCAGAGCATAGCGGTTCTCCTTTGCACATTTTCGCTCATTATATCATAAAGGAGTGGAAGTTGCAAGAAAAAAAGAGGGTCTTCCATTTTGCGGAAAATGTGTTATAATGTATGGCGATTTGATTATTCCAAGTGAGGAATGTTATGAGAAGATTTGGAATGATAGCGGTCAGCATTGCCGTTGTGGTACTGCTGGTGCTGCTGCTTGTTTTCCCCGGCCCTGAGGCCCAGGCACCGGTTTCCCCGGATCCTACACCGGTGATGACGCAGCCGCCTACGGATGCGCCTACCGATCCTCCCACCGAGCCGCCTACGGAACCGCTCACGGAGCCGCCGGTGCAGATCCCGCAGCCGGATGAGGAAAAGCTGGGAGCAAAGTACATATTTGTTTACGATAGCAAGACCTCCCGGGTGCTTTACACCCGCGGCAGCCACCTGGACAAGGTAGCCCCTGCCAGCCTGACCAAGCTCCTGACTGCTTATGTGGCGCTGGAGATATTAGATCCGGAGCAGGTGATCACCGTTGGCCCGGAGGCCCATTGGGTAGACCCGGATTCTTCCGTTGCTTACGTGTATAACGGACAGAAGCTTACGGTGGAAATGC
This sequence comes from Faecousia sp., assembly GCA_045659205.1. Classification (GTDB taxonomy): domain Bacteria; phylum Bacillota; class Clostridia; order Oscillospirales; family Oscillospiraceae; genus Faecousia. The sequence goes on along the minus strand of JAZOWK010000029.1, from coordinate 32,698 downwards.
TGATTGAGGGTATGCTGCTGCAAAGCGGCAACGATGCGGCCTATGTGCTGGCGGTTGCCGGCGGACGGGCCATCGCCAATGACCCTGCCCTTCCCGGCTGGGATGCTATGGCTATTTTTATGCAGCGTATGAACGCGAGAGCCGCCTATTATGGCTTGACCGGCTCGAATTTTGTCAATCCGGACGGCATTGACCACGCGGATCATTACAGCACCACAGCGGATCTGCTGATCATCGCAAAGCTGGCGCTTACCAATGAGATGATCTGCCGCTACGGCGGTATGGCCCAGGAGCGGGTGACTTACGAAAGCGGACAGACGGCCGCTTGGGTGAACACCAATCTGCTGCTCCACGAAAATTCCGGCTATTATTGCCCGGCAGCCATCGGCCTGAAGACCGGCTCGACTTCCGGCGCAGGCAAGTGCCTGATCTCTGCCTTCACCAAGGAAGACGGCGGCACATTGATCGTGGGTGTATTAGGCTGCGCAGACGACGCTGTGCGGTATAACGACAGCCTGCTGCTTTATAATTTGTACAAATAAAAATCGGAGGGAAAACCCTCCGATTTTTTATTTTACTTCTTCCACGATGACGAAGCCATCTACTAAGTTGGCGCTGATGAGCTTGCCTTCGATGGCTACGGTGCGTTCCATCAGGTCAGTCAGCAGTATCAGGCCGTCCTTATATTCGATGGACATCACATTGCGCATCACGACGGCATCTTCTGTCTTCTGATTCTTATAAACGGTAGAAAGGCACATAGCTTACTCCTTTGCAGCCAGGCTGGCTAAAACAACGGAAAGGCGCATATTGCCCTTTTCGAAATCGGAAACGGCAGCCATGACCTGCTCGTAAGCAGCGTGTTCACCAGCCTGCTCCAGCTGCTTTGCCAGCTGGGCCAGCTCCTGGGCGTGGGCGGCATTATGATTTGCCATATACTTCATCAGAGCCAGCAGCTCTTCCATGGGGGTGTGGCTGCAGGAGCCACCGCAGGAAGCGCAGCCGTGGGCGCAATCGTGGCTGTGCTCGTGGGGGATACCCTGATCATGCAGCGCGTCGTGATCGTGGGGATGGGCGTGGTCGTGCTCGTGGCAATGGCTGTGTTCGTGGGTGTGGGCCACACCGTCGTGGGTATGCTCGTGAGAGTGGGAATGGCTATGGTCGTGGGCGTGATGATCGCCCAGATGATTGTGATCCAGATGCATAATAAAGCTCCTTTGCATTTTTTCTTTATTATAACGGCAGGCAGCCGGAAAGTCAACGGATGCCCTAAAATTGAGGTAGACCACTTTTTTTTAAACCCCTATTGTGCAATTGGCGTATTTTTGTTATAATAACAGGAAAATGATATAATTGGATGTGTTATGCGTTGAAGTATGGAGTATGGAATTATACACAGCCCCAGCCCCAGGCTGTGAATACCCTGACCAAAGCAGGGTATGGGCCGCTGGTATCTATGGTACTGGCTTGCCGTGGCATGGAAGATCCCCGCAAAGCAGAGCAGTACTTAAGCTGCAGCTGCCCTTTGCCGGAGCCGTTCCTGATGAAGGATATGCTGCCGGCTGTGCAGCGGATCAACCGGGCATTGCAGCGTCGGGAAAAAATTGCCGTATTCGGCGATTACGATGTGGACGGCATTACTGCCACCTGCCTGCTGACGGACTTTTTGCGCCGTCGGGGAGCGGATTGCATCCCCTATATTCCCGGCCGGCTGGAAGAAGGTTATGGTCTGAATCCCATTGCCATCCACGGTCTGCACGAACAGGGTGTAAAGCTCATTGTAACGGTGGACTGCGGCATTACCGCTGTGGAAGAGGCAAGATTGTGCAAGCAGCTGGGTATCGACCTGGTAATCACAGATCACCACGAATGTAAAGAAATGCTGCCTTTGGCAGTGGCGGTGGTAGATCCCCACCGGCCTGACGGCGGCTATCCACACCTGAACCTTTCCGGTGTGGGTGTTGCCTTTAAGCTGGCCAGCGCCATTTGTGGCAGCCAGCGTACGGTGCTGGAAAGCTATGCAGATATGGTCTGCCTGGGAACAGTGGCGGATGTGATGCTGCTCACCGGTGAAAACCGGGTGTTTGTGGAGCGGGGTCTGCGTGCCTTGCGGCAGACGCAGCGGCCCGGCCTTGCAGCGCTTATGAAAGAAAGCGGCTGCGATGCAGAGAATCTCACCGCTTCTTCTGTAGGCTATATTTTAGCTCCCCGGATCAATGCTGCCGGCAGAATGGGTAAGATCGATCTGGCGGTGGAGCTGTTCCTGACTCAGGACCCCCAGCGGGCTGCAGACCTCGCCAAGGGTCTTTGCGAGCTGAACCGGCAGCGGCAGGCGGTGGAATCGGAGATCTATGAGCAGGCGATGCAAATGCTGCCGGAGCAGCTGCCGGATGCAATCGTCCTGGCTGACGAAAGCTGGCATCAGGGCGTGGTTGGCATCGTTGCCAGCCGTATGGCAGAAGAATACTGCTGCCCCACTTTCTTGATTTGTTTAGATGGAGAGCACGGAAAGGCCAGCTCCAGAAGCTACGGCGGCTTTAACCTGTTTGCTTCTTTAAAGGAGCTTTCCCCGCTCCTGGAAAGCTACGGCGGCCACGAGCTTGCCGCAGGCTTTACCATTTCTAAAGACCAAATTCCCGCCTTCCGGGAGCGGATCGGCGCGCTTGCCCGCAAGTTCTATGCCCAGGATTGTCCCCGCACGGTGTTGGAGGCAGATTGCGCTGTCACACCGGAGCTGCTTACTTTGACCAGCGTAGAGGAGCTTTCCTGTATGGAGCCTTGCGGCAACGGCTGCCCCAAGCCTTTGCTGGTAATGGAAAAACTGAGGGTTGACCGGATCGGTCAGGTAGGCAGCGGACGGCATATGCGTCTGCAGCTTTCCCGGAACGGTCACAGCTTCCAGGCGATTTATTTTTCTGCCAATGCCCAAAGTGCGTCGGTATCTCAGGGAGATCTGGTGGATGTGGCCTTTATGCCCCAGATCAACGAATACCGGGGCATTCGCAGCGTGCAGATGAATCTGCAGGATATAAGACCGCACTGTGATGCCCCCTGTTTGTATCAAACAGCCGGCTATCGGGCCTTGCAGGAAGATACGCTGGATAAAGAATGGGCAGAAGAATTGCTGCCGGAGCGCTCTACATTAGCCACGGTGTGGCGGTACTTAGCGGCTGCCCCTGAGGGAATCATTCAGGAAGAGCCTATGTGCCTTTGCAGAAAGATCGTCCGTTGGGCCGGTCAGGGTTTGAGCCTTGCCCAGCTGCTTACCTGCCTGGATATTTTCCGGGATGTGGGTCTGCTGGAAACAGAAAACCACAGAAAATATATGACCATTCGCCTGTGTCCCGGTCCGGGGAAGGCGGATTTGAGTGAAAGTGCAACTATGCAGCGGCTGATCGCTGCGAAAGAGAGCTGAAAAAATGGAAAGTTTTGCTGAACATTATGGAGCAATGTACCAAACGGTGAACCGGTGCATGCCCGGCGTGGATATGACCCTGATTGACAAGGCCGTAGAATACGCCCGGGAAAAGCATAAGGATCAAAAGCGTAAGGACGGCTCCCCCTATATCATCCATCCTTTGTCCGTTGCGGAGATCGTGGCGGAAATGGGTCTGGATATGGACGCGGTGCTGGGCGCGCTGCTCCACGATTGCATCGAGGATACGGACGCATCCTTTGATGAGATCGCCCGGCTGTTCGGCCGTACCACGGCAGAATTGGTGGAGGGTGTTACCAAGCTGACCCGCGCCAATTTCTCCAGCACAGAAGAAGCCCAGATGGAAAATCTGCGGAAGATGTTTATGGCTATGTCCAAGGACATCCGGGTGGTGCTGATCAAAATTGCCGACCGGCTGCATAATATGCGTACTATGCAGTACCAGACCCCGGCCAAGCAGATCTCCAAGTGCCGGGAAACTATGGATATCTATGCACCTTTGGCTCACCGTCTTGGTATGCAGAAGGTCAAATGGGAACTGGAGGATATTGCTCTGCGGTATCTCGATCCCAATTCCTATGAGGATATTATCGGCTACCTGAATGCTCACCGGGATCAGGATGAGGCATTTATGCACACCATTCAGGAGCGGATCACCCAGCGGCTTTCCGATATGGGTATTCATAATGAGACCTACGGCCGTATCAAGCACGTTTATTCTATTTACCGGAAGATGAATCAGCAGGGAAAGTCCATTGAAGAGCTGTACGATATTTATGCCTTCCGGGTCATCGTGGATTCCATTCCCAACTGCTATAATGTGCTGGGTCACGTTCACGACCTGTTCAATCTGGTGCCGGGACGGTTTAAGGACTATATTTCTACCCCCAAGCCCAATATGTATCAGAGCTTGCATACCACGGTCATCGGCACCCAGGGTATCCCCTTTGAGGTGCAGATCCGTACCTGGGAAATGCACGAAACCGCTGAATACGGTATCGCAGCCCACTGGAAATACAAGCAGGGCAGCGGCGAAGGCAATGAAAAGGACTTTGAGTGGGTGCGCCGTTTGCTGGAAAGCCAGCAGGATACGGATGGGGGAGATTATGTAAACTCCCTCAAGATCGATATGTTCGACGATGAGGTGTTCGTCTTTACCCCCAAGGGCAAGATTATGGGTCTGCCTGCAGGCTCTACCCCTATCGACTTTGCTTATGCTATTCACTCCGGTGTTGGTAATTCTTTGGTTGGCGCAAAGGTCAACAACCGGATCTGCAATATTGATACCCCTTTGGAAAACGGTGATATCGTAGAGATCATCACTTCCAAATCCGCCAAGGGCCCCAGCCGTGACTGGCTGAATATCTGCCAGTCCAACCAGGCCCGCACCAAGATCAAGCAGTGGTTTAAGAAGGAAAAGCGGGAGGAAAATATCCTCCACGGCAGAAGCAGCTTCGAAGCAGAAATGAAGCGGCTGATGCTGCCCTTGAGCAGCTTGACCGATCCGGAGCTGGAGCAGACATTGCTGAAAAAGCTGGCCTTTGATAACTGGGACGATATGTATGCGGCCATCGGCTACGGCGGTCTTACCGCGGTAAAGGCGGTAGGCCGTATTCGGGACGATATCAACCGGGCTTTGAAGGCCCAAACCGCAGAAAAGACCACCCAGAGTCCTCTGCGGCTGACCCCCGAGGACAACAAGGGCCGTCACGCGGTGAACGGTGTTATCGTGGAGGATATCGATTCTTGCATGATCAAATTCTCCAAGTGCTGTACCCCTGTGCCGGGCGATGCCATCGTTGGCTTTATCACCAAGGGCTTCGGTGTTTCCGTACACCGGGCCGATTGCCCCAACGCAGCGCACCGGGACGATCCCGCCCAGGCTGCCCGTTGGGTGCGAGTGCGCTGGGCCAATGTGGATGAGCAGCCCTTCGATACCACGCTGGAGCTGGATTGTATCACCAGAGACGGCTTGCTGCTGGATGTGGCAACGGTGATGACCACCGCCCGTATCCGGGTCAAGGAGCTGTCCGGTAAGGATCTGCCCGGCGGCCGAAGCGTGTTTACTGTGCGCTTTGAGGTGAAAAATGTGCAGGAGCTGGATGCGGTGCGTAACCGGCTGCTGAATATCCGGGATGTTGTGGGTTCCCGGAGAGGACAAAACTGAGGTTTTTTATGAGAGCAGTACTGACAAGAGTGACCTCTGCTTCCGTGACGATCGACAATGAAGTGGTAGGCAAAATCGGCAAGGGTTTTCTTATCCTTTTGGGTGTAGGCCCTGAGGATAATGAAGAAAAGTGCCGCTACCTGGCGGAAAAGGCCTTGGGCCTGCGGGTCTTTGAAGATGAAAACGGAAAAATGAACCTGGGCCTGGAAAGCGTCGGGGGCGAAGTGCTGGTGGTGAGCCAGTTTACCTTGTATGGCAACTGCCGCAAGGGCCGCCGTCCCAGCTTTACCGAGGCTGCGCCTCCCCAGCTGGGAGAAGCGCTGTATGAGCAGTTTTTGGCAGAATGTACCCGTTTGGGTTATTCCCCGCAGCACGGCCGCTTTGGCGCGGATATGCAGGTGGCATCTGTCAATGACGGACCTGTGACCCTGATCCTGGATACAGACCAATTAATGGAACAGCCGCGGAGATAATATGGTAGAATTTATTACGATGCCCTTGGGCGCTTATCAGACTAACTGTTATTTGCTTTATGCCCCTAATCGGGCGGATTGCCTGGTGATCGACCCCGGCTATGAGCCGGAAACGGTGCTTTCTCAGGTAGATAAGCTGGGAAAAACGGTGGCAGCGATTTTGCTGACCCACGGCCATTTTGACCATGTGGGCGCAGTGCAGGATTTAGCAGCGGAGACCGGCTGCCCGGTTTATATCCACGAGCAGGAGCTGACTATGCCGCCCCAGATGACCGCAGGCAAACTGTACCATACCCATTTTTATGGGGAGGGAGATGTGTTGGAGTTTGCGGGTCTAACGATTCGTGTGCATCATACTCCCGGCCATACCCCCGGCTCGGTATGCCTGGAAACGGATGGTTTGCTTTTTACGGGAGATACCCTGTTTGCCGGCTCTTGCGGCCGGACGGATTTTCCCGGTGGCGACTTTGATACCATTTTAACTTCTTTGCGCCGGCTTCGCGGTTTTGAAAGCGAATTACAGGTGCTGCCCGGACACGGGGAAAGTTCTACTATATCCCGGGAAGTGCAGTACAATCCCTTCTTGAGGGAAAGGTGAATTTATGGAACTTGAATTGCGCGGGCACGATGATCTGTATGCGGTAGAGCAGCTGCAGATGTCCTTATTTGCCGGTGACAAAGCGGGTAAGGCGGTATCCAAGCTGACCCGCTCCAGGACCTGGCTGACTGCGGTGACTACCATCACTATGGACGGAAAGACCGTGCGGGCGATGCGCCGGTTAAAGGCAGAGGCAGAAACTGTCCGATTGCGTCGTCAGATACTGCAGCAAAGCTATTATTTAGCCGCCCGGCAGCTGCTGGGAGAGGATAATCCCTGGGGTGCGCTCTCCGGTGTGCGGCCCACAAAGCTGACTACCCGGCAGCTATTGGAGGGCAGCACAGAAGAAACGGCCTGTAAGACGATGGAAAAGGTCTATTATGTAAGTCCGGATCGGGCGGCTTTGGCGGTAAAATGCTCGGCAGCCTCTGTGAAGGCGGTGGAGCAGACCGTTTCTGAAGATATCTCTTTGTATGTGGGCATTCCTTTTTGCCCTACCCGGTGCAGCTATTGCAGCTTTGTCAGCCGTACCATCGGTAAGCGGACAGAGCTGTTAGAGCCGTATTTACAATGTCTTTATCAGGAAATAAGACACACCGGCAAGCTTTTAAAGGCATCGGGACGGAGCCTGCGTACCGTTTATATCGGTGGCGGCACGCCCACCACGCTAAGCGCTGAACAGCTGAAAACGCTGCTTACAGAAATTCGGGAAAATTTTGACCTTTCCCGGTGCATAGAGTTTACAGTAGAGGCCGGCAGACCGGACACCCTGGATGAAGAAAAGCTTTTAGCCATCCGGGATGGGGGCGCTGACCGGATCAGCATCAATCCCCAAAGCCTACAGGACGGGGTTTTGAAGGCCTGTGGCAGACCGCACACGGCCCAGGATATCCACCGGCTTTATGAGATCGCCCGCAAGGTGGGTTTTGATGCCATTAATATGGACCTGATCGCAGGTCTGCCTACAGATGACCCTGCGCACTTTGCCCAGAGCCTGGATGGGGTCATCGCCATGGAGCCGGAAAACATCACGGTGCATACCTTGGCTCTGAAAAAAGGCGCGGATCTGTTTGAAAAACGGCAGAATCTGCCGAGTCAGCAGCAGGTGTCGCAAATGGTGGAGTATGCTTTTCAGGCTCTTACCAAGGCAGGCTACACACCCTATTATCTTTACCGGCAAAAATATATGTCCGGCAGCTTTGAAAATGTAGGCTGGAGCAAACCGGGCAAGGATTGCTTATATAATATTTATATGATGGAAGAGCTTCACAGCATTTTGTCTTTGGGCGGTGGCGGTATGAGCAAGCTCAATCTGCCCGGAGGCAAGGTGGAGCGTTGGGCAAATCCCAAATTCCCTGAGGAATATATTTCCAGTATTGAGAAGGTGCTTTCCGGAAAAACAGCCCTTCTTCAACGGATGAAAGGAAGCGATTGAGTGGATACACTGATCTGCAATGTAACAGCGGTGACCATGGATGAGCGGATGCAGGTGCTTTTCGGCGCTTTCATCGGTATCGAAAATGGCAAGATCACCTATTTGGGCAAGACCGCTCCGGAAGAAAAGCCGGAGGTGATCATTGACGGAACGGGTATGGTGGCCATCCCCGGCCTTGTAAACTGTCATACCCATCTGGCAACCACCGCTCTGCGCAGTTACTTAGATGAGACCAGCCGCGGCGATACTTTGAAAACGCTTTTGGAAAAGGAAGCCAAGCTGGATGTGGAAGGCGCAAAGGCTTGCGCTACTTTGGGTATTGCCGAGTGTCTGCGTTTTGGCATCACCTCTGTATCCGATCTGGGTGTATTTCCCCAGGCGGTTGCTCAGGCGGCAGCGGAAAGCGGCATCAAAGCCAATGTGGCTATGGCCTGCTACCGGTTTGTTGACGAAAATGAGGAATTTGATTTTGAGACCGATCCGGTATGCAGCCAGCTGCAGGAAACTGTAGATAGCTGGCACGGCCACGATGACGGCCGTATTCGCGTGGATGCAGGTATTTATGCGGAATATACCGGCAATTATAAGCTGTGGGAAGCGCTTTCTGACTACGGTCGGGAAAAGGGCATTTCTATGCAGCTGCATCTTTCTGAAACTGCAGAGGAAGCCGCTGATTGCGAAGAGCGCACCGGCCTGACTCAGACGGAACTGCTAAATTGCCACCGGCTGTTCAGCCAGGGCGCTACGGCTACCGGCTGTGTCGGCCTTACGGAGCAGGATCGGGCCATCCTTGCCAAGCGGAAGGTATCTTGTGTTGTGACTCCGGCAGCTTATGCCAAGGCAGGCAGCGCGCCTGCAGATATCGCTTCTCTTGTAAAGTCCGGCCTGAATGTGGCGCTGGGTACCGGCGGCGCAGCGGAAGCAGGAAATTGCGATCTGTTTTCTGTGATGCGTCAGGCGGCATACCATCAGCGGCAGCTGGCGGATTCTCCTGAGGCGATGCCTGCAGCAGCACCCTTGATGATGGCTACCGTGTGCGGCGCAAGAGCCCAGGGAAGAAATGAGCAGACCGGTATGCTGAAAGAGGGCTTGGATGCGGATATCGCATTGGTGGATTTCTCCGCTCCCCACCTGATCCCCTGTCACAATGTGCTGTCTAGCTTAGTGTTCAGCGCCCAGGGCGCAGATGTGGCTATGACTATGGTCCGGGGCAAGGTTTTGTACCAAAACGGCAAGTTCCCCACCTTGGATATTGCCGGGGCGGTGCGGACCATTACGGAAAATACCATTCCCCGGCTGTTTGCTGAAAGCAAGTAAAGGAGCGCAATATGGCTGAAACGAATAAAAAACAGAATTTCCTGTTGGGCGCTGCCTGGCTTGCTATTGCAACGGCAGTGGTGAAGGTCATCGGTGCCTTCTATAAGATCCCTCTGAAAATGATCATCGGTGATGCGGGCTTTGCTTATTTTAATACCGCTTACGATGTATATTCTTTGCTGCTGGCTCTGGCTACAGCAGGTCTTCCTTTGGCAATGAGCCGTATGATCAGCCAGGCCTCGGCTCTGGGACAGGACCGTCAGGTAAAACGCATTTTTAAAGCTTGCCGGTTTGCATTCGTCCTGCTGGGTGGCTTGGGTATGGCTGCAATGCTTTTGTTTGCCAAGGAGTTTGCCATCCGTCAGGAGCAGCCGGATGCCTGGATCGCCATTATGTGCTTGGCACCCAGCGCGCTGATGATCGGCCTGATGTCTGCCTATCGCGGTTTCTTCCAGGGTCAGGGCAATATGCGGCCCACCTCTATCAGCAATGTGCTGGAAGCAGCGGTAAAGCTGGCTGTGGGTTTGGTGCTGGCCTTCGTACTGATGCAGGCGACCGGAAGCATCCCCCTTGCTGCCGGCGGTGCCATCATCGGTGTTACCGTCAGCTGCCTTATTTCCACCTTCTATTTAGGCCGCGTGTTCGGTAAATCTTACCGGGCTATGAGCAACAATGCAGAGGGTGTGCGCAGCTACCGCAGCATTACAAAGAGTATGCTTTCCATCGCTGTTCCCATTACCATTGGCGCTGCAGCTATGCAGGCTATGAACCTTTGGGAAGTGGGCGTGTATATGGGCTCTCTGAAAGATATTATCGGCGCTGGCCTTTATAATGCGCCGTTGGTAAATGAGCTGCAGCAGAGCATCCTGGCAGATTCTGCCCAAACTCTGACCCAGACAGAGCTGGTGCAGCTGACGGCAGACAATATGAAGGGTATTTACAACTTTATGTATACCTTCTTTAATATGCCTTTTGCCATCATTTCCCCCATTTCCGTCAGTATGCTGCCTGCCATTACGGAGCGGCTGACTTTGAATGATCATGACGGTGTGAAGAAGACAGAGGAATCCTCTGCCCGGATCGTAGGCCTTTTGGCGCTGCCCTGCAGCGTGGGTCTTGCGCTGATCTCTGAGCCCTTGGCTGGTTTGTTCTATGACGGCTACCGGCAGGAGCTGGCAGCCCAGGTTATGCAGATCCTCAGCGTGGCGATCTTCCTGTCTGCGGCGGTCACCTATACCAACACGGTGATGCAGAGCCATAACTATGCTCACGTGCCGGTGATCACTACCCTGCTCAGCGCCGGTGTGCGGCTGGCATTGGTGGTATTGCTGGTAGTAAATCCCAGCCTGGGTATTTTAGGTGTTCCGGTTGCCACGCTGTTGTGCTACCTTTGCATTTTCCTGCTGAATCTGGTTGCGATTGCTTTCTTAGTGCCCCAAAAGCCGAAGATCGTACGCAGCTTGCTACGGCCTTTGCTGCCGGCAGCGCTTATGGGCGGTTTCGTATTTGGTACGATCTATGTGATGGAAAATATCCTGCATATCACCAGCAGCCTGCTGCTGTGCGCTGTGCCTGTGCTGGTGGGTGTTGTGGTATATGCAGTGAGCATCATTTGGTGCAACACCATTACCCGGGATGATTGCCTGCTTCTGCCCAAGGGTGAAAAATTAGCAAAAATTCTCCGTTTGAAATGAAAAAAATAGGTAATTTCGCCAAAAAGTCTTGCAATATTCCTAAATTTGTGTTAAAGTAAAGTACCATTCTTTGGAAAAGAGGTAAAAAACAATGAACAAAACCGAACTCATCGCTGCCGTTGCCGAGAAGGCCGGCCTGACCAAGAAGGACGCCGAGCGCGTTGTCAATGCCACTGTGGATGCTATCTGTGAGAGCCTGGTTAAGGGCGACAAGGTGCAGATCTCCGGCTTTGGTATTTTCGAGGCCAAGACTCGTGAAGCCCGCGTGGGCCGTAACCCCCGCACTAAGGAGACCATCCAGATCCCCGCAACCCGCCTGCCCGTCTTCAAGGCAAGCAAGACCCTGAAGGATTCCGTTGCTAAGTAATGCGGCTGGATAAGTACCTAAAGGTATCCCGGCTCATTAAGCGCCGTACCGTGGCAAATGAAGCTTGTGACAATGGCCGCATCCAGGTAAATGGAAGAGTGGTCAAGGCAAGCTATGAGGTCAAGGTCGGTGATAGGATCGAGATCGCTATGGGGCAACGCACTGTGGCGGTAGAAGTGGTACAGGTGGCCGATAATGTCCGTAAGGATGATGCGGTAACAATGTACAAAGAGGTCTAAAATAAAAGCACGCAGAGTTTTCTCTGCGTGCTTTTTATTTTGTCTATTTACTCGAATATAACTTCCATATCTTTGGGGATGCCGTAAAATTCTTTGAAGAAGTCTATGCGTCCTTCCACGGGGTCCGGATACCAGATCAGGCCTTCATAGGGGAAGGCAGGAAGGGTTACGGAAGTGCTGTTTTCTTCTATTGCAGTATGGATGCGCTGCTGGCGGCCTATAGTGCAGAGCGCAATTTGTCCATAGCACCAACAGAACATTATTATAGCAGCGGCGCAGATGCCGGCAATGGCACGCTGCACGGTTTGCTTTTTGCGCGTGCTCCATTGGCTGGAAACAGTGCCAAAGAGTACCAGGGCAAAAAGCAGCAGGAACATATAAGAAGCAAATGCTGTGCGGCAGCTGTATTCACAGGTGATGGCTAAAGGCAGGATGGCACCCACACCGCAGATCAGCAGGCTTAGCAGCTGCAGCCGCAGCGGTTTGCGGTCGCGTAAGAAAAACAAAACATCCAAGCCCATACATACATAAAAGCACACGCTTACAGCAGCGCCAATCAGGCCTAAAAGCTGGCCTTCTGCAGGAACGAATATGGCGAACAGGAAATATAGCGCCAATGCACCGTGGATTACTAAGCGCAAAGTGCGGTATTTGCTTTTTACATTCCAGGAATGCGTTGTAAACAGCAGCACGATGGCAAGGGCGGCAACGCTGTGCTCACTTAAACGCATAGCCAGACGCAGACATTGGTAACCCAATTTGTATACTACATTAAACAGGCTGTCCTGATAATTAAAGGCGAAGCTGCGCACACCGTCTACGGCAGCGCCGGTATCGAATAATGTTTCGTAGATAGAGTTGCTGAACATAAGGCCTGCGCCTACCAGCGCGCCCAAAACCATGGCAAAGTATACCCAATGGAAGTAGTTATATTTTTTGCGATAATAAATCAGGGCGCACAGGGTAATAACAACCATAAGGATCGTTACATTTTCCAGGAACAGCTGGCCGCACATAGCGATCAAGCCGTAAAGAACTGCCCGGGCGGGGGAAGCCTTTTTGTCGGCAGGGGGTTGAAAAATGCCTGATAGCTCCAAAAGGCACAAAAGCATAAACACCATACCTATGCCGTAGTTTGCAAAGCCTGCAACCCAACCGTAAACCTGGCGGAGCATAGCGTGGTTGATGGTGAGCGTAAGGAAATTGGCGGCCAAATAGAGGCGGTGATGATCCGGCTGCGTTGTGGTGGAAAGCAACTTGCCTGCAACCCGGGCCAACAGATAGGGGATAAAGAAGTAACAAGCGCCCATAATCAGGGTTTTGGCGATTACGGAGCGGGTCATAATTACCTCGAAGAAATTGCCTATATATCGGCTGTTAATATCTGCGGTGAGCAGATGCTGCAGGCCGATGGGCAGACCCCAGTCCCAGTCATCGTGGGAATAGGGGATCATAGCTGCCAGGAACAGATAAAATACGGCAAAGCCGGCATACAGTACGGCAGTGCCGATACGGCTTTTCCGGGGGGCAAGGGTTGCGTTCATAAAAATTCCTTCTTTCTGTGCCTTTCAGAATGAAAAGTCTTTATAAAAATGAATGTCAGCCACACCATCCAGCTTTGTACCGGTGTAGACTTTATTATCTAAGCCGCCGATGTGAAAACCGCTGTGGATATAAAGCAGGCAGGCGGCCAGGTTGTTATCCTGCCCTACGGTCAAAAGACCCCGGTAGTTCAGTTCCTTTGCCCAACTTTCCGCTTCTTGCAGCAGCCGGGTGGCGATGCCTTGCCGGCGGAAGGCACGGTTTATTTTCAGGTCGGCTAAATATAAGTATTTGTGCCACTGTTTTTCCAAAATGGCAAGACCGATGCATTTGTCTTCAGCATATGCGCCAATAAACAGGTGGGTCTTTTCCATTTTCTGAAAATCATAGTTTTCATCGGGGAAAAGATCTTCTGCGGGGGTCTTTAACAGCTCGGTTTCGTAACTCCACTTGCCGTTTACATAGCTGGGCAGCATCCGGCCGAACAAAGGGAATGACTCGTTTTTAAGGTTAATATCGGCTTTCCTTTCCGGTGTGATCCGGCGGATGTGAATTTGGAGCATGGTTACATCCTCGCATAAAATTTCTTTAAAGGCATTATAACACAAGAAAAACATAAATGGAACAGTTTTTGCGGATTATCTTGCTTTGCCAGGTGTGTGGATGGTATAATGAAAATATCCTTAAAACCGGGAGGAAAAGCTATGCAGCGGTATCCTTTGACTGAACAGGACAGAAAGCTTATCGAACTGGGCCTTGAAGTGTTGGCAGAAAATTTTGATGACGGCATTTATCATCATACGGTGGGCTGCGCCCTTTTGTGCAAAAACGGCAATATTTATAAGGGTGTGAATTGCGACGGTATTCACGGCTCTTGTGCAGAGTACATTACTATGGGCATGGCCATATCTGCCGGGGAAAGAGAATTTGATACCATTGTAGCCACCCACGAAAAGAGCCTCAACGGTGTGGTTTCTCCCTGTGGCAACTGCCGGCAGATGTTCTTTGAATATTGCCCGGATATTTTTGTCATTGTCAATGATGAAGAGGGTAAGCTCATCAAGGTTAAAGCCAGGGATCTGCTGCCCTTTGCCTGGCAGCCGGTGATCTGTTAGAGTAGAAAAAGGCGGCATCCGCACCGGATGCCGCCTTAATTCTTTTTGATAAATATTATTTGTCGATATGTTGCTTTGCAACTCGATATTTTTGCTTTGCAAAATCGATATATGCCTATGGCATTCGATATGATATAAATCCCTTCACGCCCCGCAGGGCATATCGATCCGCAAAGCGGAATATCGATTCCCGAAGGGAAATATCGAAAATCCCGTTAGGGATTTATATCGATGAATCTATTGTCTGCATAGGCAGACAATAGATTCTACATGGGCGCAACGGGGGAAAAGATCTGCTGCTTGGGCGGAAGCCAAACGGTAGCCTTTTTCTTTTAAAAGGGCCACATCCCGGGCAAGGGTTGCCGGGTCGCAGGAAACATAGACGATGCGCTTGGGAGAAAAGCGGTGCAGCGCCTCGATGGTATCTGCGTTCAGACCCTTACGGGGCGGGTCAACGACCACCACATCCGGCTTAATGCCCCGGCTTTCCAGCTCCAGGGCGGCTTTGCCTGCGTCACCGCAGAAAAACTCTGCGTTTTCGATGCCGCCCAGCTTTGCGTTGCGTCGGGCATCTTCTACAGCGGCTTCCACCACTTCCACACCGATGACCTTGCCGGCAGCACTTGCCATAGCAAGGGTGATCGTACCGACACCGCAGTAAAGATCCAGCACCAGATCATCTTTGGTGATACCGGCTTGCTCTATGGCAGCGGCATACAGACGTTGGGCCTGATGGTGATTGACCTGATAGAAAGACTGAGGGGAGATGCGGAAGGTAAGACCGCATAAAGTATCTTCAATATAACCCGGGCCGTAAAGGGCGCGGCACTGGGGGCCCAGCACGGTGTTGCCCGGCTTTTCATTGATGTTTAATACCAGGGTGGCAAAGCCGGGGATCTTTTGCAGCCGGGCGATCAGCTCTTTTTCGTGGGGGATCGCTTTGCCGTTGCAGCAAATACACACCAAAAGGGCTTTACTCACCGCGCCCTGGCGGACAAAAATATGCCGCAGAAGACCCTTGTGGGTCTTTTCATCATAGGCGCTGATGCGGTAGTGGTTTGCAAAATCTATGACTGCCTTTTTTACCAGGTCGGCTTCCGGGAACAGGATGCGGCAGCCCTCGTTTTCCACGATATCGTGGGTGCCTGCCCGGTAAAAGCCGGCATAGACCCGACCCTTTTGGGCGGCAACGGGATAAATGGCCTTGTTCCGGTAGCCGTAGCAGGTGGGGGCGGCTAAAATGGGCAGATCTGTTAGTTCTTCTCCTGCCATACGGTTTAAGTTGGAGCGAACTCTTTCTGCTTTCAGGGCAGTTTCTTCTTCATAATCCATATGCCAGAAGTCACAGCCGCCACACTTTTTAGCAACAGGACATTCCCGGTTTACCCGGTGGGGGGATTTTTCCAAAAGCTCTTTGATCTTACCGGCGGCCCAGGTCTTGCCTACCTTTTCAATACGCACAAGGCACTTTTCACCCCGGATGGCATTGGGGATGAATACGGCGCAGCCGTCAATTTTGGCAACACCCTGACCTTCGGCAGTATAATCGGTGATCACCGCTTCATAAACTTGATTTTTTTCCAGCATTACAGCACCTTTTCCATAGTGATCTTCTGGGGCATCAGGCCCAAAGATGCATAAAATTTTTCAGCAGATTCGTTGCCCGCCCATACATTTAAGGTAATTGCGTGGCATTTGCGCATTTTGGCATAGTGCAGGATCTCATTATAAATGGCAGTGCCGATGTGTTGTCCCCGGCAGCTTTCCAGCACGCACAGATCGTCTATATATAAGGTAAGCCGGTCACAAAATACCGGGTCTTTTTCCGTTTGTTGGATGCGGCAGAAGCCGTAGCCGACGACGGTATGATCTTCCTCTGCCACAAAGATAGGGGTGTTGCTATTTTCCATCAGGGCAAATAGCTGAGAAGGGCCATATTTACAGGCGTTTTCCCGGAACAGATCCGGTCTTAAATTATGGTGAACGGCGCCCACCTGACGCAATAGGGTCAGCAGACCGGGCACATCTTTATTTTCAGCAAAACGGATCTGCATAGGAAATCCTCCTTTGTATGGGTGTTTTTATCATAACACAAAAGGCTACCGTGGTAAAGCAGACTGTGAAAATTTTATGGTTGTGCAAATTAAACAAAAAGACGAAATGTTCTTTGTTGGAACTGCGGAAAAATGTTTCCGGAGCTGAAAAAAGATTGCAAAAATAAGGAAGATAGGTTATATTATCGCAGGGGAAGCGGAAAGCTTCCCGCTTTAATCCCAATGAAAGGGAAAAATAAGGAGGAAAAGAACTATGAAGAAACTTTTAGCACTGTTGCTTGCTGTTCTGGCAGTTGTCGGTCTGTTCGCAGGCTGCTCCAACGAGGCAGAAGATACTGAGCCTTCTGTTTACTACCTGAACTTCAAGCCTGAGCAGGATGCTCAGTGGAAGGCTCTGGCTGAAAAGTACACCGAGCTGACCGGCATCCCCGTAACCGTTGTTACTGCTGCATCCGGTACTTACGAAGAGACCCTGATCGCTGAGATGGGCAAGAGCGAAGCTCCCACCCTGTTCCAGGTCAACGGCCCTGTTGGCCTTGCCAACTGGAAGGACTACTGCCTGGATCTGACCGGCTCCAAGGTTCTGGGCGAGCTGAAGTCCAATGACTTCGCTCTGGTCGAAGGCAATGCTACCTATGGTATCGCTTATGTTATCGAGACCTATGGTATCATCTACAACAAGGCTCTGCTGGAAGATGCTGGCTACACTGAGGCTGACATCACCGACTTTGCTTCTCTTAAGGCTGTTGCTGAGGACATTACCGCTCGCTCCGAGGAGTTGGGCTTTGCTGCCTTTGCTTCCGCCGGTATGGATGGCTCTTCTGACTGGCGCTTCAAGACCCACCTGGCTAACCTGCCCATCTACTATGAGTACGAGGCAGAGGGCGTTCACGCTGATGCTATCAAGGGCACTTACCTGGATGGCTACCGCAAGATCTGGGATCTGTACATCAACAATGCTACCTGCGATCCCGCTGACCTGTCCACCAAGACCGGCGCTGACGCTGTTGCCGATATGGTTGATGGCAAGGCTGTGTTCTATCAGAACGGCACTTGGGCATACGGTGACCTGGCTTCCCTGGGCGATGAGAACCTGGGCATGCTGCCCATCTACATCGGCATGGATGGCGAGTCCAACCAGGGCCTGTGCACCGGTTCTGAGAACTTCTGGTGTGTCAACAAGGACGCTTCCGAGGTAGACGTTAAGGCTACTCTGGACTTCCTGTACTGGTGTGTAACTTCCGAAGAGGGCACCAAGGCTCTGGCTAACGACATGGGCTTCGTGATCCCCTTCAACAAGGCTCTGCCTGCTTCCAACCCCCTGGTCACCATTGCTGACGAGTACGTTGCTGCTGGCAAGAAGTCCGTTGACTGGTGCTTCCCCACCATGCCTTCCGAAGAGTGGAAGAACGGTGTTGGCTCTGCTCTGACCGCTTATGCTGCTGATCAGACCGATGCTAACTGGGATGCCGTTGTTACCGCTTTCGTAGACGGCTGGAAGACCGAGTACGACAAGAACAACTAATTTCTAAATACCTTGGGGGTGGGCATCTGCCCACCCCCCTCTTACCTTGATATCCCGGAAAACTGTACGAGGAGGGATTTTCTTGACAAATTATATCCGCCGCTGGTGGCTTGTGTTTTTGATCCCTACCATTGCGGCTTTTGCCATTGGCTTTATCATACCCTTTGCAGAGGGCCTTTATCTGTCCCTTTGTAACTTTACCACCCTGAAAAAGGTGGAATTTATCGGATTTGAAAACTACCTGAAGGCATTTGAAGACCCTTCCTTCCGGAAGGCATTCCTGTTTACCGCGTCCTTTACGGTAGTATCTACATTACTGATTAATGTGGCAGCTTTTGCCATCGCCCTGGCGCTGACCGGTAAGCTGAAAGGCACCAATGCATTCCGTACGGTGTTTTTTATGCCTAACCTGATCGGCGGTATCGTACTGGGCTTTATTTGGAATATTCTGATCAACGGTGTTCTCAGCGCAGTGGAGCAGCCTCTGCTGGCGCTCAATGCCACAGCCGGTTACTGGGGTCTGATCATACTAATGTGTTGGCAGCAGATCGGCTATATGATGATCATTTATATTGCGGGCTTGCAGTCCATCCCCAGCTCTTACCTGGAAGCGGCCAGCATCGACGGCGCCAGCCGCTGGCAGACCCTTTGGAAGGTGAAGATCCCCAATGTAATGCCTTCCATTACAATCTGTCTGTTTTTGACCCTGACCAATTCCTTCAAGCTTTTTGACCAGAATCTGGCGCTGACCGGCGGCGATCCTAACCACGCCACCGATATGCTGGCGCTGAATATTTACAACGATTTCTATACCGGCTCTGCCCGCTTCAGAGGTGTAGGACAGGCTAAAGCTGTGATCTTCTGCGTTATGGTGATTGTTATCGCCCTCATACAGCTTCGGGCCACCCGCAGTAAGGAGGTGCAGCAGTAATGGCAGGTTCTTTGAAAGCAAAAAACAACAGCAGCAAGTATGTGGCGATCCTGGGTACTGTATTTTTTACACTGATGGCCATTGCCTGGATGTATCCCATCGTTATGGTGGTGATCAACTCCTTCAAGATCAACACCTATATAACTACCGATGGTGTGTTCCAGCTGCCTACCGCCAAGGACTTTGCAGCCTTAGCCAATTATGTTTCCGCGCTGAGTAAGAACGGCTTTTTGGAAGCTTTCGTATATAGCTTGCTCATCACCGTGTCTTCCGTGGCGCTGATTTTGGTGTGCTGCTCTATGTGCGCCTGGTATGTGGTCCGGGTGGAAAATCTGATCACCAAGCTGGTGTATTATCTCTTTGTATTTTCTATGGTTGTGCCGTTCCAGATGCTCATGTTCACACTGGCATCTACTGCAGACCAGACAGGCCTGAACAAGCCCTGGAATTTGTGCATCATTTACCTGGGCTTTGGCGCAGGCTTGGCGGTGTTTATGTTCACCGGCTTTATGAAGTCTTCTCCCTTGGAGATCGAAGAGGCCGCTATGATCGACGGCTGCAATCCTTTGCAGACCTTCTTCCGGGTGGTATTTCCGATCCTGAAGCCCACCATGATTTCTGTAGGTATTTTGGAGACTATGTGGGTGTGGAACGACTATCTGCTGCCTTACCTGACTCTGGACAGAAAGAAGTTCCAGACCATCCCCATCCTGATTCAGTATTTTAAGGGCGGCTATGGCCGTGTAGATATGGGCGCGATTATGGCCTGTGTGGTGCTGACGGTGCTGCCTATTGTAGTGCTTTACCTGTTGTGTCAAAAGCACATCATTAAGGGAGTCATCGCCGGTGCTGTAAAAGGATAAAATAAAAAAAGAACCTGCCTGGCAGGTTCTTTTTTATAAAGATATTTCCATTAGATGGGAAATATTTTCCCTTTGGCAGCAGACGGCGCAGCGGTAGCCGGGAAGCGCAAATTCCCGGAAGAAAAGCTCCGGTGCGTCTTTCAGCACAGGCTTATCCGCTGTCAGGTCAAATTCCCGGCGCAGGATATTTTCGTTCAGGCCGCAGCCCTGAGCTTTGCCCAGGCTTTCCTTTAAGACCCATAGGCGGCAGAAGAGTTCATTTTGTTGCTCCGCAGGTGCAGCTTCCAAAAGTTCTGTTTCTTTTGGGGAAAAATACCGCCGGGCAAGTTTAAGATCCGTTCTCTCTATTTTCTGAATATCGCAGCCTACGGGTAAAGAAGATAGGGCGCACAGCACCCAGTCCCCTGAATGGGATAAACTGAAATGTACCGGCAGATCCTGTAAATAGGGTTTGCCGTTTTCTTCTGTCAGCATCCGGTAATCGTTAATGCCCAGCTCCTGCAAAGCATAGCGCAGCAGAGCCTCTGCGGCGATGCAGCGGCGCTTGTCATCTGCAAAGCGCATAGCGTCCGCCTTGGCCTTTCTTTCGTCGCTGGCAGCGTTGTACAGCCTCTCATAGGGAAGCTGCCCTATAGATGCCATATAAACTTTGGTGTCCATAGTAAACCTCCCTGTGTTTTTTCTGATTATAACACAGGCAGGTATTTCTTGCAATCAGCAAACCACCCGGATGCTTTTGCGCATAGAGCCGATGGCGCTTTTTTCCAAGCGGGATACCTGTGCCTGGGAGATGCCCACCATATTGGCCACTTCCATTTGGGTCTTGCCGTCATAAAACCGCAGGGACAGGATCTGTTTTTCCCGCTCACCCAGATTTTGAAAGGCATCCTTCAGGGCGATATGCTCCATCCAGGCGCCTTCGGTATTTTTGGTATCCTTTACCTGATCCATCACCGTCAGGGGATCGGCGCTGTCGGCATACACCGGGTCATACAGGCTTACAGGGGCGCATACCGCATCCAATGCCTGGCTGACCTCCTCTACACTTAATTCCAGCGCTTTGGCTACCTCCTCCAGCGCCGGCTCTCTGCCTAATTCCAGAAGCATAGTTTCTTTGCATTGCAGCACCCGGTAGGCCACATCCCGGATGGAACGGGAGACTCGGATGGGGGCATTGTCTCTTAAATACCGCCGCACTTCGCCTGCGATCATAGGCACACCGTAGGTACTGAAGCGGACACCTTTGGTGGGGTCAAAATTGGCGATGGCCTTAATAAGGCCGATGCAGCCTACCTGAAACAGGTCGTCGGGATTCTCACCTCTACCGGAAAAGCGCTGGATCACAGAAAGTACCAGCCGCAGATTGCCTTCGATCAGCTCGCTGCGGGCGGTTTTGTCGCCGGATTTGGCCCTGAGCAGCAGCGCATCCATTTGTTCCTGGGATAAAACCTTCAGCCGGGCGGTGTTTACACCGGAGATCTCTACTTTACCTTGCATATATCCTCCCTGAAAGGCATATTTTAACAGGCGCTTTGTATGAACAGTATTTCCCGGTGAAAAGAAAACATACAGCCAAAAAGTTTGTTGAAAACGCACAAACTTTTTGAAGAGGGTGGGGGTGGGGACTGCCGGAAAGGGTCAGAAAATGACAGAATGTAAATCTTTTCGACAAAATAAATTAAAAAATAATGAAATAAATCGGGGACATAACCTGAATAAAGCAAAAAATACACATATTTTTTAGGAAATTTTGTTCAGGGAATGGCTTGGGGAAAAGTGGGGAAAAAGCCTTGATGCAACATAGTTTTCCCCAAATTCCACAAGGTTTTCCACAAGGGGAAAAATCCAAAATTTGGGGCAAAATGCAGATAAAACAGTTTACATAATGCCTTTTGGCGAAATGTAACTTTTTCCTCCTTTTTTCGGCTTTGTTGTTTTTCACAAGGGGTAAAAACGGCATAAGTAAAATAGTACTTGACAGGCTTTTGACCGCCTGTTTCCCATTATGGATAAAAAATTTGAAAAAAGGTATTGATTTTCCGGAAAAGGTGGGTTATAATGGGCGAGCGTATGAGCTAATTTACAGAACAGGAGGTGTGATCATGCCCAACATCAAGTCCTCTAAGAAGGATGTTATCCGTTCCAAGGTTGCTTACGAGAAGAACAAGGCTGACAAGTCCGAGATGAAGACTGTCCTCAAGAAGTATGAGGCTGCTCTGGAAGGCGGCGACCGCGCTGCTGCTGAGGCTGCTTACAAGGCTGCCGTTAAGTCTGTGGACCAGGCTGTGATCAAGGGTATTCTGCACAAGAATACTGCTGCCCGCAAGAAGAGCAGTTTGACCCTGCGGCTGAACAAGCTGGCCTGATTTCTCTGAAAATATCTCCTTCCGACCTTTCGGAGGGAGTTTTTTCATTTTATAGGATAGTCACAGCGTTTCTTTTGTGATATAATTTCGGTATGGAGGTGAGGAAATGGCAAGACTAAGCGACCCGATCACAATGCTAAAGGGCATCGGACAGGCTAAGGCAAAGCAGTTTGGGGCATTGGGCATCCATACCCTGCAGGATCTGATCTGCCATTTCCCCAGAGGCTATGAGGACAGAACCCGGCTGGTGACCGTATCCCAGTTAGAGCCGGATGTGCCTGCCTGCTTTAAAGCTACGGTGATGAGCGCTCCTCGTACCGCCCATATCCGCAAGGGCTTGGATATTACCAAGGTGCAGGTGGCGGACCATACCGGACGGCTGACCCTGACCTTTTTTAACCGCAAATTCAGTGCCGATCAGCTCCGGTACGGAGAAAGCTATATTTTCTACGGCGCAGTTTCCGGAGATTTTATCGGCTATAATATGGCATCTCCCGCTTTTGAACGGGAATCGGATTTCCCGGTGGCTACCCGCCGGATCTTGCCCATTTATCCGCTGACTGCCGGTCTTACCAATGCAGCCGTAGTTAAGGCGGTGGCACAGGCGCTGGCGGTGTGCGATCCGCCTGCTGAAATTCTGCCGGAGCCTTTGCGTCGGGAGTTTGGCATTTTGCCTGCCGAAAGAGCCTATCAGGCCATTCACGCGCCTGTCTCTATGGAAGAAGCGGAGCTTGCCAAGCGGCGGCTGATTTTTGAAGAGTTTTTCATTTTCTCTGCTGGCCTTTCCCTGATGCGCGCTGCCCGGGCGGGTACAGTTGTTCCTGCCTACAAAAATACAGATCTGCAGGCATTTACCGGGGCGCTGCCCTTTAAGCTTACCGGGGCGCAAAGCCGGGCCATTGGCGAGATCGTTTGCGACCTGCAAAAGGGTACGCCTATGAACCGGCTGGTGCAAGGCGATGTGGGCAGCGGCAAGACTATGGTGGCGGCTGCAGCGGCATACCTTGCAGCAAAAAATAGCAAGCAGGCTGCCCTGATGGCGCCCACGGAAATTTTGGCGGAGCAGCATTATAAGGGTCTTGATAAGCTTTTATCTGACTTGGGTATTCGTATTTGTCTGCTTACCGGCGCGATGACGGTAAAGCAAAAGCGGGAAATTAGAGAAAGCATTGCATCAGGTAATGCAGATCTGGTGATCGGCACCCACGCGCTGCTGTCCGAAGCTACAGAATTTAAGGATTTGGGCTTGGTGATTGCCGACGAGCAGCACCGTTTCGGTGTACGTCAGCGCTCTATGCTGTCGGCCAAGGGCGAAGATCCTCACCTTTTGGTGATGTCTGCAACCCCCATTCCCCGCACTTTGGCGCTTTTGATGTACGGAGATCTGGAGGTTTCCATACTGGATGAGCTGCCCCCTGGCAGACAGCCGGTGGATACCTTCTTAGTGGATGAAAGCTACCGGGCGCGGATCAATGCCTTTATCCGCAAGCAGGTTGCGGAGGGCCATCAGGCCTTTGTGGTATGTCCTGCCGTGGAAGAAGGAGAAGCGCTGGAGCTGAAGGCTGCCGAAACCTGGGCGGAAACCTTGCAGCAGACGGTATTTCCCGATTTGAAGGTGGCGCTCCTTCACGGACAGATGAAAGGCGCGCAAAAAGAGGCAGTTATGGCAGAGTTTGCGGAGCATCGTGCGGATGTGCTGGTGGCCACCACGGTGGTGGAGGTGGGCGTGGATGTGCCCAACGCTACCTTGATGGTCATTGAGGATGCAGATCGGTTTGGCCTTTCCCAGCTGCACCAGCTGCGGGGCAGAGTGGGCCGCGGCGGTGCCAAGAGCTATTGCATTTTGGTCAGCCATAATAAAAACATGCAGGCAAAGCAGCGGATGCAGGCTTTCTGTAAAACGAACGATGGCTTTAAGATCGCAGAAGAGGATCTGCGGCAAAGAGGCCCGGGCGATTTCTTTGGCCAGCGGCAGTCCGGTCTTCCCGTATTCCGGGTAGCTAATTTAAGCTGCGACCTGCAAACATTAAAGCAGGCCCAGGAAGCATCCAAGGTATGGATCGAGGAATTGGGTACATCTCATACCCGGGAATCGGAGGCTTTAAGGATAAGAATTGCGGAGCTTTTTGCCCGCAATGAAGGCACAATGAACTAAGAAACGGGCGTGCAAATGCACGCCCGTCGTTTTATTTTAGCGGTATCTTAAAACATTTTTAATAAAGTATGTGCCAATGGTAAAAATATGGAAGAAAAATCCGGTAAATTTCTCTGTGGCGGTGGAAAATTTGAAAAATGGGTTGTAAGTTTGCACCAAATGTAGTAAAATAGTACAGCTGAAAGAATGGACATTCAACATATCATATATATTACGGAGGAACTCCTTATGGAAAAACCCATTGTGCTGGTCATCATGGACGGCGTCGGCAAAGGCGACGGCGGCAGCGGTGACGCAGTTGTACAGGCCAAGACCCCGACTCTGGATCGTCTGCTGGCCACCTGCCCGAATACTTACCTGAAGGCCCACGGCACTGCCGTTGGTCTGCCCTCCGATGAGGATATGGGCAACTCTGAGGTAGGTCACAATGCCCTCGGCTGCGGACAGGTATATTCTCAGGGCGCAAAGCTGGTTGGCGAGTCTATCGAAAACGGCGCTTTGTTTGCATCCAACACCTGGAAGGAACTTACCGAGAATGCAAAGGCCGGCAAGGCTATGCACTTTTTAGGCCTTTTGTCTGACGGTAATGTGCACTCCAACATCCATCACCTGATCGCCCTGTTACGGCAGGCAAAGCGGGAGGGCGTGAAGAAGGCTTACTGCCACATCCTGCTGGACGGCCGTGATGTGCCTGCCACTTCCGCTCCTGAATATGTGCAGATGCTGGAAGACGTGCTGACCGAGCTGAACACCGACGGCTGTGACTATGCCATCGCTTCCGGTGGTGGCCGTATGCAGCTGACTATGGACCGTTACGAAGCTAACTGGGGCATGGTAGAGCTGGGCTGGCGCACCCATGTACAGGGTCTGGGCCGGCAGTTTGGTAGCGCTGTGGAAGCCATTGAAGCTTACCGCGCTGAAACCGGCTGCATCGACCAGGACTTGCCTGCATTCGTTGTGGCAAGAAATGGCGAGCCCGTTGCCAAGATCGAAAATGGCGACAGCGTGATTTTGTTCAACTTCCGTGGCGACCGCGCTCAGGAGATCTCCCTGGCTTTCGACCGGAAGGACTTTGATAAGTTTGACCGTCCCGGCTACACCGGTGTGAAGTTTGCCGGTATGCTCCAGTATGACGGCGACCTGAACATCCCCGAAAATTACCTGGTGCAGCCTCCTGTGATCACCAACACCCTGACCGAAGTACTGTGCGAAGCAGGCATCCATGAGTATGCTCTGTCTGAGACCCAGAAGTACGGCCACGTGACCTATTTCTGGAACGGCAACCGCTCCGGTAAGGTTTGCGAGGAGCTGGAGGTTTATGAGGAAGTTCCCTCCGATGTGATCCCCTTCGAGCAGGCACCTGCCATGAAGTCCAAGGAGTTCACCCAGAAGATGGTGGCTGCTATGGCCTCCGACCAGTTCCAGTTCCTGCGTTGCAACTACCCCAACGGCGATATGGTTGGCCATACCGGTGTGATGGAGGCAGTTATTTACGCTATGGAATGTGTGGACAACGGCCTGAAGGCAATCCTGGAAGCTGCCGACAAGTACGGCTACCGGGTGCTGATCACCGCTGACCACGGCAATGCCGACCAGATGACCGAGACCAAGAAGGGCAAGACTTCTCCCAGAACTGCCCATTCTTTGAATCCTGTTCCCTTTATCATCTACGATCCGGACAAGACCTATACCATTAAGGACGGTGCATTCGGCCTTGCCAATGTGGCCCCCACTGTGGTGAAGATGATGGGTCTGACCGCCCCTGCATGCTGGGAAGAAAGCATGATCTGATCCTGAGCCGGTTAAGGCTTAGAATTAAGGAGGTTTTTATATGATCCGTCAGGAAAACGAAAACGGCACCGTAAGCGTGTCCAACAGCGTATATACCCAGATCGCAGGTACTGCCGCATCCAACTGCTTCGGCGTTAAGGGTATGGTAGCCCGTTCTGTTAAGGACGGTGTGTACCACCTGCTTCGCAAGGAATCTATGGGCAAGGGTGTCCGGGTGGAGATCCACGAGGACGAGTCCATCACCATCGATGTGCATATTATGGTGGACGGCGCAGTAAACTTAGGCGCTGTGGGCAGCTCTATTATTTCTGAAGTTCGCTATGTGGTGAGCAAGTATACCGATACCGTCGTACGCAGCGTAAATGTTTACATCGACGCAGTGCAGTTCGGCTGATTATTTGGAGGTAAACAGCATTGATACAGACAGTTAATGGCTCTGACTTGCGCCGTATGCTTTTAAGCGCGGCGGCAGCCATCGAGATTAACAAAGAAAGGCTCAATGAGCTCAATGTGTTCCCTGTGCCCGACGGCGATACCGGCACCAATATGTCTATGACCATCGGCGCGGCAGCTGCCGAGCTGCGTAAGCTGGATGCTTGCAGCGTAGAGCAGGCTGCGGCCACCGCCGCTTCTGCTATGCTCAGAGGCGCAAGAGGTAACTCCGGTGTGATTTTGTCCCTGCTGATGCGGGGCATCTCCAAGAGGCTCAAGGGCGCAGAGGTTTGCGATGGCGCTCTGTGGGCAAGCGCTTTGCAGGCTGGCGTTGACGCAGCTTATAAGGCTGTTATGAAGCCTGCTGAAGGCACCATCCTTACCGTTTCCCGTCTGGCAGCTGCCAAGGCCGCCAAGGCTGTGCGTAAGACCAATTGCTTTGAGGAAGTCCACGAGGCTGCCATTGAAGAAGCCCGGATCGCTCTGGATAACACCATGGAGCAGAATCCCGTGCTGAAAAAGGCGGGCGTGGTGGATGCCGGCGGCAAGGGTTGGCTGCTGGCTCTGGGAGGTATGCTTTGCGCTCTGCGGGGTGAGGATATGCAGATGCCGGAGGCATCCGATGCACCTGTGGCCCGTGAAAGCGCAGACTTTGCCGCATTTGACACTGCGGACATTACCTTTACCTACTGCACCGAGTTCATCATCAACCGGGAAAATAAGAAAGACCCTGAAAAGCTCCGTAAGTATTTAAATGGCCTGGGCGATAGCCTGGTGCTGGTGGATGATGAGGAGATCATCAAGGTCCACGTGCATACCAACGATCCCGGCGCAGCTTTGCACGAGGCTGTGAAGTACGGCTCTTTTGCCACGGTGAAGATCGAAAATATGCGCCTGCAGCACACCGAAAAGGTGCTGGAGGACACTCCTACCCAGGTGAAGGAAGCAGAACCTGTTATCGCAGAGCCGGAAAAGCCCTGCGGTGTGGTGGCGGTTTGCGCCGGTGACGGCCTGGCTGCCGTGTTTGGCGATCTGGGCGGGGACGGCATCATTTCCGGCGGACAGACGATGAACCCCAGCACCCAGGACATCCTGGCTGCGGTAAACCGTGTTCCCGCTGAAACGGTGTATGTGCTGCCCAACAACAAGAACATCATTATGGCTGCCGAGCAGGTGGATGCCCTTACCCCCAAGCACGTGGTGGTTATCCCCAGTAAGACCGTGCCTCAGGGCGTAACGGCGATGCTCAGCTTTAACCCCGAGGGTGAAGAGACAGAGAATGTGGAGGCTATGACCGAGGCTTTGGCTACGGTGGATACCATGCAGATCACTTATGCTGCCCGCAACTCTGACTTTGACGGCTATGATATCCACGAGGGCGATTACCTGGCTATGTACGGCAGCAGCCTCTTTGGCAACAGCCGGGATATCAAGGTGCTGCTCCGGGCGCTGGCAGAAAAGGTCCGGGATGATGAAAAGACCTATATCACCATTTACTATGGCGCGGATATTAAGGAAGAACAGGCTCAGGACGCAGAAAAGATCTTCTGCGAGCTGTGTCCCGATGCAGATGTGAATCTCATCTGTGGCGGTCAGCCGGTTTACTATTATATGATCTCCGCTGAATAAAGAAAGATCAGCAAGACCCACCGCTTTTTTAAGCGGCGGGTCTTTGCCGCCTACATACGATACACAAAATACCTTGGAGGTGTGTTTTATGGGGGGATTTTCCCGGGGCGGCTTGCTGAATAAGTTATATCGGTTTTATAAAATTTTGGCATTTGACTGGGTGGGGGTGTACGCATCCTCTGCCTGTTATTTTGTTGTTTTATCCTTGTTTCCCTGTCTGGTGCTGCTTTTGAGCTTGCTGCGGTATACCGGTTTAGAGGTCAGGACCTTGACCTCCGCATTGGAGGGCATATTGCCCCAGGCGCTGATGCCCCAGGCCAGGAGGCTGGTGGTCAGCACCTATATGGCATCCAACTCCGCGCTGGTATCCTTGTCGGCGCTGACGGCTTTGTGGTCTGCCAGCCGGGGAGTTTACGGCTTGCTCCGGGGCTTGAACGCGGTGTATCAGGTGGAAGAAACAAGAGGTTACCTGCATACCCGGCTGATGAGCGTGGGATATACCTTTGCATTTCTCGTCTTGCTGGTGCTCAATCTTATATTGCAGGTGTTTGGCACGGCTATTTTTCAGGCGCTGCCCCATGCCCAGGAGCCGCTCATCGAATTTTTTGTGGAAGCGGTGGATGTGCGGTTTTTGTTTTTGCTTTTGGTGCAGACCGGCCTTTTTGCTGCCATTTATAAGGCGCTGCCTAACTGCGAAAATACCTTCAAACAAAGCCTGCCCGGCGCGGTGCTGGCATCCTTTGGATGGCTGGTATTTTCCAATCTGTTTTCTTTGTATGTGGTGTATTTTCCCCGGTATGCCAATGTATATGGAGCGGTGTATACCGTTGCTTTAAGTATGCTGTGGCTGTATTGCTGCATCTGCATTGTTTTTTACGGCGGCGCATTAAACCGATATTTACAGGAAAAACGGTATTTCTTTAAAAATATTTCATAATTATTCCCTATGATACCATAAAAAGGGGGTCGGGCAGATGTTTGGCTTTGTGATGGCCAGCAGCGAGGAGCTGAATAAAGAAGAAAAACAGCGGTACGCGGAAGTGTATTGCGGCATCTGCCGGCAGATTCGGCTACGGCACGCAAGCCTTTCCCGGCTGGGTCTGAGTTTTGACCTTGCTTTTTTGGCTTTGCTTTTTATGAGCCTTTATGAGCCGGAGGAGACAAAGGGTAACCGGGCTTGCGGCTTTCATCCGTTAAAGCCCAGAGCCTGGACGGATAACGAATATATCGCCTACTGCGCCGATATGAATGTGGCGCTGGCGTATTATAAAGCAGCAGATGACAATGCTGACGAAAAGAGCCTTGGGGCAAAAATGCAGCAAGGCGTTTTTGGGAAAAAGCTCTCTGAAATTAAGGCCCGCTGGCCCCGGCAGTGCGCTGCGGTGGAAAGCTGCCTGCAGGAACTGGATGCCTTGGAAAAGGAAAATTGCTCGAATCCTGACCTGCCGGCTACCTGTTTTGGCAAATTGATGGCAGAGCTTTGCGTGTATCAAGAAGACCTTTGGGCGCAGCATTTGCGCCATATGGGTATGGCCCTGGGCAGATTTATTTATCTTGCTGACGCGGCGGTGGATTACCGACGGGACCAGAAAAAAGGCAATTATAATCCCTTCCTTGCTATGGGAATGGAAGAAGATTTTATGCGCTGGGAACAATTCCTGGTGATGGAAATGGCAGAATGTACAAACGCTTTCGAGCGGCTGCCTTTGGTGCAGGACAAGAAGATTTTGGATAATATTTTGTATAGCGGTGTTTGGCTGCAATACAGACAGAAGCAAAAGCAGGTTGGAGGAAAGAAATGATCGAAGATCCTTATAAAGTGCTCGGTGTAAGCCGGGATGCCTCCGACGAGGAGATAAAACGGGCGTACCGCGCCCTGGCAAAAAAATATCACCCGGACAGAAATCCCGGTGATAAGGAAGCTGCCCGGAAGATGCAGCAGGTAAACGATGCCTACGAGCAGATCAAAAATCCGGAAAAGGCCCAAAGCCATCAGCAGGGCGGTTATGGCAGCTACGGCGGTTACGGTGGCAGCTATGGCGGCTACGGCAATTACGGCGGCTGGGGCAGCTATGGCGGTTATGGCAATTACGGTGGCTGGGGCGGTTATACCCAGCAGGATACGGTGGGAACGGACCAGTATCAGAAGTCTGCCTATCATTTTGTCCGCAATCGCAGATATCAGGAGGCTCTGAATGTGTTGGAGTCTTCTAAAGATAAAAATGGCAGCTGGTATTATATTTCCGCTATGGCCCATTACGGCCTGGGCAATAAGGTAACGGCTATGGAGCATATCCGCCGGGCGGTTTCTATGGAGCCGGAGAATCAGACTTATGTGCAGACCCTGGAATTTATGGAAAACGGTGGCAATACCTACCGGCAGCAGGCTGGCTCTTTTGGCGGCTTCGGTATGCGGGTGACCCCGTGTGCATCCATTTGCCTTTGCTATTTGGCCCAGTATTTCTGCTGCCCCTATCGGTTCTTCTGGTGCTAAAATGGTAGATTGTCATATGCATATGGTCCTGGATGGACAGGACTGGAAAGCGGCCATCGATACCCATAGGGAAGCGCCTTGTAAAGATTTGATTGAAAAGCGGCTTCGTAGTTATCAGCAGCGGGGGTATACCTACCTGCGTGACGGCGGCGACCGCTGGGGCGTAGGCAAGCTGGCAAGGGCATTAAGCAGCGATTTCGGTATTACCTACCGCACACCGCTGTCACCCTTGTGCAAAGAAGGCTGCTATGGCGCTTTCATTGGAACAACCTTTGCCGACCTGAAGGAATATGCGCATTTGGTGGTAAAGCAAAGGCAAGCGGGCGCGGATTTTATTAAAATTATGATTTCCGGCCTGATGGATTTTGCAAAGCCGGGGGAGCTTTTCTTTGAAGGGCCAAATCCCGCCGAGATCCGGCAAATGGTACATATTGCCCACGAAGAAGGCTTTTGTGTGATGGCCCATTGTAACGGAAGCGAGCCTGCTTTGGCGGCAGCGGAAATGGGTGTAGAATCCATAGAACACGGCGCGTACTTAAACGATGCGGCTTTGGCTGCTATGGCGCAAAGCAAGACGGTTTGGGTGCCTACCCTTTCTACCATCGGTAACTTGTTGGGAAAAGGTCGTTACCCGGATACTGCGGTGCAAAAAATTCTGGAAAGCGCCATGGAGAATGTGGCGGCTTTCAGCGCAAAGGGCGGCCTTGTGGCTCCCGGCAGCGATGCCGGCGCCTGGGCAGTACCCCACGGGGCAGATACAGAGGAAGACTGGCTTATAAGAGCCGGAATCAGCAAAGCCAAACAGGATGAAGCGGCCAAAGAAATAATCAGAAGATTTTAAAATAGATTTGTTGTAACAGATAAAAGATGGTTGGAGGAAGATTTATGACCAAGGATGTGTTGGTTTTATCTCAGGAATTAGAGCCTGTCCGCGCCGGCTTTGAGGCCACTTTCGGCTGCGCTCCGGAGCGCTTTTTCACCGCTCCCGGCCGTACGGAGATCGGCGGTAACCATACCGATCATCAGCGGGGTCGTGTGCTGGCTGCGGCTGTGAATTTACATATGCTGGCAGCTGTGCGGGAAAACGGCACCGATGTGATCCGCATCCAGTCTGAAGGCTATCCTATGTGTCAGGTGAGCCTGCAGGAGCTGCAGCCCAAGGTCGAAGAGATCAATTCCACCCCGGCGCTGGTGCGTGGTATTGCCGCAAGATTTCATCAGTTAGGCTGCCCGGTCCGTGGTTTTGATGCTTATATGACCTCCACGGTGCTGCCCGGCTCCGGCCTTAGCTCCTCCGCAGCCTTCGAGGTGCTGATCGGCACCATCGTCAATCACCTGTTCTTTGATGCAAAGGCCACTCAGCCTGAGGTGGCGATTATCGGTCAGTATGCAGAAAATGTGTTCTTCGGCAAGCCCTGCGGCCTGATGGATCAGATGGCCTCTGCCGTGGGCGGTATGGTGACCATTGATTTTTATGACAAGGAAAATCCTGTGGTAGAGCCGGTGGAATTTGATTTTGCCGCTTGCAATCACGCATTGTGCATCATCGATACCCGGGCAAGCCACGCAGACCTGACCGATGAATATGCTGCCATCACTCTGGAAATGAAGAGCATTTGCCAGCATTTCGGCAAGGATGTGCTGACCCGGATCGACGAAAAGGATTTCTACAGAGAAATTCCTGCCCTGCGGGAAAAGTGCGGTGATCGGGCGGTGCTTCGGGCGATGCATTTCTATAAGGATAATGCCCGTGTTCCCCGTCAGGTGGCAGCGCTGCGCTCCGGTGATTTTGATGAATTCCTGCGCTTGGTAAGAGAAAGCGGATTTTCTTCTTATATGTACCTGCAGAATGTAATTCCTGCCGGTTATAAGACCCATCAGGATGTAGGCCTGACTCTGGCTTTGTGCCATAACCTGCTGGGTGAGCGGGGCGCATTCCGGGTCCACGGTGGCGGCTTTGCCGGTACGGTGCAGGCCTTTGTGCCTATGGATATGCTGGAAGATTTCCGCACCGGCATTGATGCCGTATTGGGTCAGGGTGCTTGCCACGTGCTGTCCATCCGTCCCCAGGGCGG
>JAZOWK010000028.1:0-10820 GCA_045659205.1 Faecousia sp. | reverse complement strand
ATATGCAACAATTGAACGGAAAAACCTGCGGAAAAAGGGAAAACGAATAAATTCCTCCTTTTGAAGAAAAAATTTTCGTAAGGTGCTTGACAGGTGTGGGATTCCATGCTAATATATTCAAGCTGACATTTTCCTTCGGAGGGCGCATGCAGGTGTAGCACAATGGTCAGGGCACCAGCCTTCCAAGCTGGGGATGCGAGTTCGATTCTCGTCACCTGCTCCAATATTCGCGCCAGTAGCTCAGTTGGATAGAGCAACTGCCTTCTAAGCAGTAGGCCAGGGGTTCGAATCCCTTCTGGCGTGCCAAAAGCTCTTTGGAGCGAGTATTGTCAGAGTGTCCCCGTGTGGAAACAGCCAATGTGGTGGGTGTAGTTCAATGGCAGAGCACCGGATTGTGGTTCCGGGCGTTGTGGGTTCGAGTCCCATCACGCACCCCAGAAAAAAGCAGACAGGCTTTCGCCTGTCTGCTTTTTCTTTGGGGGCGTGATGGGACTCGAAGAATCCAATGCAACGCGGATGAGCGTTGCCGCCGCCAGCTGGATGACGGCGAACCTTAATTTTTGCCAACGGCAAAAATGCAAACGAGTCCCTCACGCACCCCGACGACCGTCAGGTCGTCCCATTACAAAATAATAATAAAACTAAAATGGGCCTGCTGCATTTGCAGCAGGCCCACTTTTTTAATCCACAACCACAGTGCCGTCTTCTTTAACAGTAATGGTCATACCGTCTTTCACATACTCCAAAAATTCCTCGCCCAGGTTATCCACCACGGGCATTTTGGCGTCAGGCAGCCAAACAGATGCCAAAATAGCACCGGCTGCAGCCAAAGAATCGATGGTATTAGAGAACAGCAGGCAAGCAGGCTGCCGCTCCATCGCGCAGGCGCAGTACAGCACCAAGCCACCGGTGGTAGAGCCGATGGTCTGGGGCAGGCACAGAGCCTTTCCGGCCAGCTGCTTGTTATACAGATCAGGATTATTCTGGTCACCGCAGGTGGCCTTCTTGTCACCAAACTGCAAAGCGCCCTGGAAGGATGCCAGAGTATTCAGACCACCGTGAGAAACCACAGCAGGAGCGGTAACGACACCGGGGGTAACAACGCGTCCGATAAATTCTCTCATAGCTTACACTCCCTTCGTGATCTTGGTCAGGATTTCGTCCTCGGTGTAAAAGCGGGCAGTGGTGTAGGTCCGCAGCTTATTAGAGCAAGTCATAACGGGCATGGCCTTGCACAGAGGATTGTTCATATACATCAGGGGGCAGATATAGCTGAGAATTACGCCGGTTGCCTTCAGCCGGGCGGCATATTCCGTCTTTTCAAAGGCTTCCTTCACGGCAGGGGCGGTGGTGAATACCGTAGGAATCAGCACCTTCTTGTTGCCGCTTTCCTTCAGACCCTTTTCCACATCCTCGGTCCAGCGGATCAGCTGTTCCATACTCAGGTGGGGGCAGCCTACAAAGCAGAGCTTCGGTTTAGCGGCAGGATTCTTCCACATAACGGGATAGTTATCCTGAACCCGCTTCAGCTCGGCATCATCTATAACATAGACCTGTGCGCCTTCTGCAATAAGGGCTTCGCCCTGTTCCTTAGCCTCAGGGGTCAGATTTGCGATGTGGTACAAGCCCACAGCGCCGTTGGATGCGGTAGCTGCGCCAAAGTCCTTCAGATAAGCCTTATTCTCATCATTCAGCTTCGTGCCCAGCCACTTTTCCATACCCATAACATAAGGCACATCCTCCATGACCTTCATGCCGATGGCGGAGCCCAAAAGCTGTGCTTCCGGCTTTTCCTTACATTCGACTTTAACGATCCAGGTAGCCTTACGACCTTCGTCGGTGAGCAGACCGAAATTCGGCACGCAGCCGGCAATAGAACCCATAATATCCATAATACCGGAGTTGCGGTTGCACCGGGCGCCCAGGACAGAGTTGGCATAGACAACAGCAGAGCTTTCCGCCCAGGAGAGGATCTCACCTTTCTTGGGAGTGTTGCCCACCTCGTCAAAGTAGCAAGCGCAGGTAAAAGCCTGATCATTCATCAGACCCAGCTGCTCAAGCTGCTTTTCATAGCTTTCCTGGGTGGCATACATAATCTTATTGAAAATGAAATTCTGCAGGAAATTGGCGGGAACATTCTTATCCAGGGGACGGGGGTCCACAGAGAACTTCTGTCCGGAAACTGCGCCGG
Source organism: Faecousia sp. (assembly GCA_045659205.1). Classification (GTDB taxonomy): domain Bacteria; phylum Bacillota; class Clostridia; order Oscillospirales; family Oscillospiraceae; genus Faecousia. Next base: position 8,629 of record JAZOWK010000028.1, on the reverse strand, counting down.
CATCGATCAGCTGCTGCATCAGGTCAAACACAGGCTTCATCATTTTAAGGCCAAAGGAAGTAACCAGATGGTTATATTCAGCGGTAACCGGCACCAGCTTGTCAGCGCCAAAGGCATCGCCGTACATCACCAGGGTCTTCATCACCTTGGCAAGGGTTTCACCCTTTTGGCCATCCAATATGGCCTGTTGTTCCGGAGTTAAATACATTTCTATTACCTCCTCAAATTAAAGCTTCATCGCCACATCCCAGGCCTGCCAGATGACAGAGCGCAGGTTGCCCACCTTGCTGCAATCGCCTACCAGGTGGATATGCTTTGCCTTTTCGGCAACGGGGGCGCTGCGGTAGCCGGTGGAAAGCACCACGGAATCCGCATCGATCTTAAACTTTTCGCCATCCTTATTGATGACAGTTACGCCATCTTTGTGAACCTCTGCCAGCTTGGTCTCCAGGTGGACAGGCACTTTGTTGGTCTTGAAGAAATCACGCAGGAAGCTGGTGTTGGCAAGGCACACACCGGGGGTGGTGACCAGGTCATCCTGCATCTCCACGATGGTGGGGTGCTTGCCCTGCAGGTACAGCTCATAAGCGATCTCACAGCCGGTCAGGCCGCCGCCTACGATCACCACATTTTCACCCACAGCCTTGTTGCCCAGCAGGAAGTCGATAGCCTGAATGCCGTTATCGATACCGGGAACGGGGATGCGGTTGGCATTGGAGCCGGTGGCAACGATCACCTCGTCAGCACCCAGAGCCGCCACATCGGTAACTTCCGTATTCAGCTTCACTTCAATGGGATACTTGGTGATCTCCCGACGGTACCAAGAGATAAGATCCTTGTCCTTTTCCTTGAAAGAGGGCGCAGCAGCTGCGATGAACACACCGCCCAAAACACCGGACTTTTCATACAGCGTGACCTTATGACCCCGCTTGGCGCAGACGATGGCAGCTTCCATACCGCCGATACCGCCGCCGATGACTGCGATGTTCTTAACCTTCTTGGCAGGCTTAATGTAATATTTGTTGGTCTGCATCGTGGGAGCATTGATGGCACAGCGAGCCAGGTGCATCGTGTCGTGAAGATCCTGGGTATTGGCGTGACCCTTGGAAGAAGAGAAATTGAAGCAGCCAGCGTGGCAGCAGATACAGGGGCGGATATCCTCTAACCGGTCTTCGATCAGCTTGGTGATCCACTCCGGATCTGCCAGGAACTGACGGGCGATACCCACTGCATCGATACGGCCTTCCGCCACAGCCTGAGCGCCCACATCCGGCTCCATACGGCCGGCGCAGACCACAGGAATATCCACAAACTTCTTAATGTGGGAAACATCCTCCAGGTTGCAGTTCTGGGGCATATACATAGGCGGATGCGCCCAGTACCAGGAGTCGTATGTACCGTTGTCGGCATTGAGCATATCATAGCCTGCATCCTGCAGGTACTTAGCAGCCTTTTCAGACTCTGCCATACAGCGGCCCTTTTCTTCATACACTTCTCCGGGCAGCGCGCCGGAACGGAAGTCCTTAACCTTGGATTCTACGGAGTAACGCAAAGATACGGGGAACTTTTCACCGCAGGCAGCCTTAATGGCCTTGACCACTTCTACAGGGAAGCGGAAGCGATTTTCAAAAGAACCGCCGTATTCATCGGTACGGTGGTTGGTCCATTCCATAGTAAACTGATCCAGCAGATAGCCTTCGTGAACTGCGTGGACTTCCACACCGTCAACACCGGCATCCATACAAAGCTTAGCTGTCTTGGCAAAAGCCTCGACGATCTCGTGGATCTGTTCCTTGGTCATCTCCGGAGTAGTGATCTCCGGGGCCCAGCGGGAAGGCAGAGGGCTGGGAGCAGCCAGCTCGTGATTGGTATCCAGCACCGGCTTAATGAGCGCACGGGTAAACTTATTCTTATGCAGAGGGGCGATCAGCTCCGTAATGGCCCAGCTTCTGCCCATACCGGCGGTAAGCTGGATAAAGAGCTTGGCGCCGGTCTTATGGATCTCATCCATAAACTCCTTGAGGTCTTCAAACATCTTGGGGTTCTGCCACAGCCACTTGCCCCAGAAGGTATCCCGCAAAGGGGCGATACCGGGAATGATCAGGCCAACATTGTTTTTTGCCCGCTCCAGGAAGAAATTTGCAGCTTCCTTGTCGAATTTACAGCCAGTCAGCTCAAACCAGCCAAACAGGGATGTGCCACCCATGGGGCACATGACGATGCGGTTTTTAATCTCCACTTCGCCCACCTTCCACGGGGTAAATAAGGCTTCGTATTTGTTATCCATCCGAGTCACTCCTATACAAAAATACAATAATTATTTGGGTAACGCTCACTTAATCAGTATAACTTTATCGACTCCTTCTGTCAAGTTTTTCCGATCTCTATTCGATAAATCTTTATTTATTGACACATCCTCTGCCCTATGCTAAACTATTCAGCAGACAATACTTGCAGGAGGCTTTATCTATGCCATCCAAAAACACAGTGAAGGACTTTTTCATCATCACCTTTGGCACTTTAATCGTTGCCATATCTGTATATTTCTTTATGCTGCCCAGCCACATTGCCGTAGGCAGCGGCACAGCTTTAGCTATGGTGGCCAGCAACTTCATTCCCCTGCCGGTTTCCGCCCTGTCTCTGATCTTAAATGTGGTCTTGCTGCTCATCGGCTTTTTGCTCATCGGCCCGGAGTTTGGTGTCAAAACCGTTTACTGCTCCATTTTAATGCCCGTATATTTGGCTGTATTTGAGTGGCTGCTGCCCAATTTCCAATCCCTGACCCAAGACCCGCTGCTGGATGTGATCTGTTATATTCTGGTGGTGGGTATCGGCCTGGCTATTTTATTCCCCCGCAACGCATCCTCCGGTGGCCTGGACATCGTGGCAAAGATCCTGAACAAATATATGAAGATCGACCTTGGCGTAGCAATGAGCGTATCCGGTATTCTGGTTTCTCTCACATCTGCCCTGTGCTACGATACCAAAACCGTGGTCATCAGCGTCTTAGGTACATTCTTCGGCGGCATTTTGGTGGACTACTTTATCTTTGGTATGAACATCAAGCGCCGGGTTTGTGTGATCTCTCCCAAGCTGGATGAGATCGTGGATTTCATTCTTCACGATCTGCACAGTGGCGCTACCCTCAATGAAATTATCGGTGCTTACGACAACACCCCCCGCAAAGAGGTTATCGTTATCGTAGATAATCAGGAGTACCGCAAACTGATGGACTTTGTAAGAGAAGTTGACCCCAAAGCATTTGTTACTGTTTATGCTGTCAGCGAAATGCGCTACCAACCTAAAATGAAATAACAAAAGCGAGAAGCCAATGGCTTCTCGCTTTTTATTATCGTGCAACCCATTATTCTCTGCCTGTAAAAACAAATTCCTGATTATTAAAAGAGATGGTCAGATCCACTTCATTTTCCATTACTGTTTTCGGCACTTCGATCAGGTAGTAGAAATGGCGGGTAGTTAAAGGATCAATTTCTTCATAAGAGCTGAAACGCTTGCCGTCATCATCTTCCACTGTGACAAAGCCCGTATAGGTATATTTACTCAAGTATGTTGCCTTCACACCGACAAAAGCATCGCAATCCTTTGCGCTGCTTAAATAACTGGTAATGTCAAATTTTACCACCAGGTAAGTATTGGAAGGATTGTCCACCTCATAATGGCTATACGCTCCGCTGGTATTGGACGGAAGCAGATCATCTGTATATTCAATGCCTAAGAATTCCATGGTTGCAAAGTCGGTATTCCCCACAGTCTGCCCCAGCTGGATCTGCTGGGCGCTGCTTACGACCTGGCCCACAGTATAATTGCACGTATACTGTTCGCCATTGATCACCAGCTTCAAAATCAGCTCTTTTTCGCTTTCCGGCACAGAAATAGCGCAGTGCAGCCGCACTGTAGACAGCGGCGCAATATTCTCATACTGGCTCAAATAAGACGCATTATTCGTCTCCACAGCATACAGACACCGTTTATACTCTGTCCCATTGGCACTTACCGCAGAAGCAGTCAACAAATCTGCGCTGTTGATTTCTTCTGTACTTTTGTTCGTCCAATCCAGAACGATATCCACATAGGTCTCGCCCTCTGTTTGATTTTCAAAATAAAGCTTCCCCGCCAAAGATGCCGTGACTTTTTTAGAGGTATTTATTTTAAACAATGTAAAATCGCTGTAATTTTCAACCGTATTTTTCTGTGTTACTGCCAGCGGCTTGCTTACAACGGAAGTTCCCATACCTGCGCCACCGCAAGCGCTCAGCGCTATGAGCATACACGCGCATATTACGCAAATAAAAAATCGTTTCATTTTTATCGCCTCCTGATAAGCATTATAACACAAAAAGAAATTAAAGCAATGCATTGCGCGATATGAAATTAAGCGTGCCACAAAAAAGAGGCCGCCCAAAGGCGGTGCTTTTTATTGAAGAACAACCCTAATTAAAATACAAAAGCACCCCCTTTTAAGATAAGGGGGTGCAAATTGGGTTTAGGTGGATGCAAAACTAAAAACCGTACCGAGAAAAAGGTACAATTTCTGCTTGCAATTTACTGACTATAAACGGATTTAGTTTATATGGAACATGACTCTGTATGCCGACCAAAGCAACTTATTCCAATCTCAAAATAGAAAAGTCGCCACATTCTTGAACTTGAAAATAGTAATCCCTGTGAGATCCGTACTCCGAGAATCTTATCACAGATTTTTCAAAATCAAAAGTACAAGATAATTCATCAACATCATTTTTTGTATTTAGTAAGTTGACAATCTTCTGATTTGATAAATTAATTTTATATACAAATTTTCTCATTGCGGAATCATGGTTAATAATACCATTAGTTGCTTTAATATGATTTTTGTACATTGGGATAATAATTCCTAGAACGAGTGGAATAAGGATCACAAAAAAGAGTAATACAAAAAGCAAAAACTCCATTACAATCCCTCCTTCAAATTTATTATACCACAAAAAGAAAATAACCGCAACTTATACAAAAGTTGCGGTTTTTTGGTGGACTTGAAGGGATTCGAACCCTCGACCCCCACAATGCGAATGTGGTGCGCTCCCAACTGCGCTACAAGCCCGTATTCTTACGAAAAATTATAACTACCTGCCAAAGCTTTGTCAAGGAGCAAAAACAATAAGGTTACTACAAATCTGTTGACAACTGTAACCACCTATGGTATTATGTGATTACAGATGTAAACACAATTTAGGAGTGTGATCGCCATGCATAATAAACACTATATTCTGACCGAGGCAGAGTGGGCCGTTATGGAATGTCTTTGGGAAAGGTCTCCCCGCACCGGACGGGAAACAGTTGCCTGGCTTAATCAGAAGATGGGTTGGACCAGAAGCACTGTTCTGACTATGCTCCGCAGACTGGAAGCCAAAGGTGCTGTGACCGGGGACACGGAAGGAGAGCTCAAGACCTTCCGCCCGCTGATCGCCCGGGAAGATGCTGCTGTGCGGGAAACCGAGCATCTGTTGGACCGGGCCTACAAGGGCAGCCTGAGTCTGCTTGTGAGCAGCCTGACCAAGAAACAAAGCCTGCCCCAGAATGAAATAGACGAGCTCTACGCCATTTTAAGAGAAATGGAGGAAAAAAGAGATGATTGAGTGGATTGTATCATCAAGCATTCTGATTTTGATCGTCATCGCCTTGCGTACCGTTTTCAAAGGCAAGATCAGCCTTCAGCTACAGTATGCTATATGGGCGCTGGTACTGGTCCGTCTGCTGATTCCCTTTAGCTTTGGCAGTGCCAATATCAGCGTGAACAATCTGACAAACACCGTGCAACAGCAAAAAGTAGTCGCGGATATCGGGAATCTGCATATTCCTTCCCAAAGCTATGAAGATGCCTATAACCAGGTGGTGCAGCACTATGAATCCCAGGGCATCGATGTGGAAAGCCTGCACGGCAGCGAGCTGGAAGAACTGGAATATGAAGTGTATGAACGGATGGAAGGCAAGGCGCTTTCGGAAATCGTCACAGATATTGCAAAAGCGGTATGGCTGACCGGTATTGTAGCGGTGAGCGCGGTCTTTTTTACCGCAAATGCCATATTCAGAAGAAAGCTGCTCCGCTCCAGCGCTGACCTGGGTATTAAAAAGGAAAAACTTTCGGTATACGTATCTGCCGCGCTTGATACCCCTTGTCTTTTTGGGATCTTCCGTCCTGCCATTTATGTAACCTCTGAGGTCGCAGACGATCCCACCCTCCTGCGTCATACTATGGAACACGAAGCGACCCATCACCGCCATGGCGACCATATTTGGGCTATGCTTCGCTGCATTTGCCTTATGCTCCATTGGTATAATCCGCTGGTGTGGTGGACAGCACTTCTATCCCAAAGGGATGCGGAGCTGGCCTGCGATGAAGCCACCATCCGACAACTGGGAGAAGAGGAGCGTGCGGAGTACGGCCGCACCCTGATTGGGATGACCGTTCAGAAAAAAGCCAACGTTCTGATCACCGCCACCACTATGACTGCCAGTAAGCGCAGCATTAAGGAGCGTATCCTTCTGATCGCCAAGAAACCCAAAATGGCTATTTACACGCTGGTAATTGTGATCCTGGTCGCTGCTGTTGCGGTAGGCTGTACCTTTACAGGTGCCCGGAAAGATGAAAAAGCTCCTGCCCCCGTCACCCTAACCGGCACAAAAGTATTCGCATCTGATCCTGAAATAACAGCAATGACCATATATGCGCCGGGAGCTGGAAACACGCTTGTAGATCCCGCCTATCTTCCGGAAATGGTGCAGTGGGCATTGGGCTTTGAATACGGAAATACCGTGCAGCCAAATACAACTATGGAGCCCGGCAGCAATACCTTCTATGTAACACTTTACTATGCCGACGGTACGGAGCAGACGGCTCATCTGGACTATGAGACCGTGGATGGCACTACTTATGCCATCAGCCGGGAAGACGCACCCACCTGTTGGCTGGATATATGGGAAGCAGAAGAAACTGTAGAGCCCGTTCATCCCGAGGATATACCAGAAATCAAATCCGCCACCCTATATTGGAACGGCGAACATACGGTCAATGACCAATATGCGCTGAATAAAATTCAAACATTGATCGCAAATTCCAGGCAATTAGAAAGTGCCTCCTGCTGGTTTACAGCCCAGCTGGTGCTGGAGCTGAAAAGTGGCGAGACGAAGACTATCTTTATGGCAACGGATCGCTGCGCTACATGGATGAGTGAAGGTGAGATCTACCATTATGGCGAACTGACCGAGGACGGCCTCACCGGAAATGAAGAATTCTATTCCCTGTTTGCGCCTGCTGTGATCCGTGATAAGTCCAAAGAGGGCATGGGCGCAGTATACGAATACCTTGAATATCTGAATTGGAGCCGTTATGCCAATCAGTACGGTTCGGAGGAGACTTTTGCCCTGATGGGTCTTATGGAAAAGTGGGCAGCAGAAGACCCCACCAGCCTTCGGTTTGGCAATATGATCCATTGGATGACCGGTCTGGACGGGGCTTATGCCGACTATTATGCCGGCGTTTTAACAAGGTTATATGACCTTGCACCCTCTGAGTTCGCCTGGGCTTGCTTAGGCAATGCCACAGATGATCAGGAAGTAACGGTGCTTTCGCTGCTATCTTACCGCTGGAGTATTCCCCTCGAGCAGACCCGTGCAAAGCTTGAAGCGGAGCTTCCCCAAAGCTGACTGTAGTAGAAAATAAAAACCCAGAAACCGAACAGTTTCTGGGTTTTTGAATGCTCTGTAAGATAAGTGATTATCTCTTGCTGAACTGGGGAGCACGGCGTGCAGCCTTCTCGTCGTCGCAAAGTCCGCTTAACTCCGTTTCCACCTTTGGTGAAAACTGCGCACGCTCCCTTGCTCCTCCTCTCCCCACAAAGCAGGCTTTGCGGGGACCCCTTTATAACGGCTCGAAGGCCATCAGCATATAAAAACAGGCTGCCCAAATGGGCAGCCTGTAAATAGGTGCGTGCTTTTTGTTAACGCTTGGAGAACTGAGGTGCGCGACGAGCGGCCTTCAAGCCGTACTTCTTTCTTTCCTTCATTCTGGGGTCGCGGGTCAGGAAACCAGCAGCCTTCAGAGAGGGGCGCAGCTCGGGGTTCAGGGCCAGCAGGGCACGGGAAATGCCGTGACGGATCGCGCCAGCCTGGCCGGAAACGCCGCCGCCTGCGACGGTAACAACAACGTCAACCTTGCCCAGCAGGTCGGTGGTGACCAGGGGCTGACGGACGACCAGCTTCAGGGTCTCCAGACCGAAGTACTCGTCCATATCGCGGCCATTGATGATGATGGAACCGGTGCCGTTCTCGTAAACACGAACACGGGCAACGGAGGACTTACGGCGGCCGGTGCCGTAGTTATACTTCTTCTTGCTCTCGTACATAATCGATTACCTCCAAATTACAGGGTCCAAGCTTCGGGCTTCTGAGCAGCATGGGGATGCTCAGCGCCCTTGTACAGGTGCAGACGGGTCATAGCGTGCTTGCCCAGAGTGTTCTTGGGCAGCATGCCCTTGACAGCCAGCTCCATAGCGTAGTCGGAGCGGGTTTCCATCATGGTGCGAGCCTTGGTTTCCTTCAGACCGCCGATCCAGCCGGAAACGCGGTAGTA
>JAZOWK010000027.1:0-25248 GCA_045659205.1 Faecousia sp. | reverse complement strand
CTCCGATTTTGTGCACCAGGGGCAAAGCCTGCACCACGCACAAAGTGCGCACCTCGTTCCGTAAGGAGCGCATCACTCAAAAAAAGCCTGATTTGTCTGGTAGACAAATCAGGCTTTTTTGTTGGAGCAGGGTACGGGAATCGGACCCGCCTTCACGGCTTGGGAAGCCGTGGTATTACCGATATACGAACCCTGCGGGGATTGTGAGGGTATTATAACAAAGACCCACAGGAAATTCAATCCTTTTTTGCCGAAACAAAGCCCATTCTTTTTATATATTCCATTGAAATCCAGCTGTTTTTTAATATAATAGAAGAAAAGGAGCGTGATGCGTATGAAAGCCAAAAATCTATCCGTCAGGATCAGCTTCAGCATTTTCGGCGTGGTGCTTGCCGGTGTGGCGGTAGGCTTTTTAAAGCTGGGGGCTATGGGTGTTGATCCCTTTCAGGTATTAATGGCCGGGCTAAATGAAGTCATTCCCATTTCTTTCGGCACGCTCTATGCCATTTTCGGTTTGCTGCTTTTGGCCTTCAGCTTCCTTGTGCAGCGGCGGTATGTGGGTCTTGCATCCATCATCACCCTGACGCTGCAAGGCTATGTCATCGACTTTTCCAAAAATATGCTCTTTATGCTTTTCCCGGATGCAGGTCTTGGTGTGCGGGCAATCAGCTTTCTCATCGGCATCCTGCTTTTGTGCTTTGCTACTGCCGTGTACTTTGCCGCGGATCTGGGTGTATCGGCTTACGATGCCATTGCCCTTATCATCACAAACACCTTTAAAAAGGGCAAGTTCCGCTATAACCGCATCCTCACCGACTGCATCTGCCTGATCGTGGGCAGCGCCGCTTTTCTTTTAGGTGGCAATTCCTTTTATGACCTTTTAGCCGTTGTGGGCATCGGCACGGTGGTCACCGCCTTTTGTATGGGGCCGCTGGTGGACTTCTTCCACACCAAGCTGATCCAGCCGCTAATGCGCCGTATAACGCAATAGACGATGTTTGTTTGTTAATTCGGTGTATTTTTATCGATATCGACAATTTACAAACGCGCCTGAAAGTGTTATGATAAACAAAAGGATGTGATGCCTTTGAGAAAAAAGATCCTGATCGCTCTGATCATCGTATTTGCCCTTACTTTTTTGGTCTGCGCTTTCCTGATTGGAAAGTACCTTTGGGAGTCCAACCAAGCCAAGCAGGTCTACGATGAGCTGGCAGGTCTGGTGGAAGTGGCCAAGCCTACCGATGGGCCTACGCAGCCGCCCGATCCAGAAAAGCCCACCGAGCCGCCCACCGAGCCCCCCTCCCCTTATGTGGAGGTTACTCATCCCAAAACCGGCCAAACGGTGCAGATCCTGCGGGAATATGCAGAGGTTTTCAGCCGCAACAGTGATCTTGTGGGCTGGCTGAAGATCGACGGTACTGTGATCAACTACCCGGTGATGCAAACCCCGGACTCGCCCGATTACTACTTAAAGCGGGATTTCTACGGCAATTACAGCGCCCACGGCTGCCTGTATGCCCAGGAAAACTGTAATGTGTTTAGCCCCAGTGACAACATTACCATCTACGGGCATAATATGAAAGACGGCTCTATGCTCTCCGGCATTTTTAACTATGCAAGCAAAGCCTTTTGGCAGGAGCATCCCTACATCACCTTTGATACCATCAGTGAACATCGCACTTATGAAGTTTTCGCCGTACTGGATACCACCGCAAGCGAAGGTCAGGGCTTTGCCTACCATACCTTTGTGGATGCCGATACAGAAGATCATTTTAATTGGTTTGTAAATACCTGCCGCTATCTTAGTTACTATGACACCGGTGTGGAAGTAAACTACGGCGACAGCTTTATCACCCTGTCCACCTGCGAATACACCCAGGCCAATGGCCGGCTGATACTGGTGGCAAAATTAATAAAAGAATAATTTAAAATTGGAGGATATGAAAATGGATTACGCAAAAGAGTCCCTGCGGCTCCACGGTGAGTGGGGCGGCAAGATCGAAGTGGTAGCAAAAGTTCCTGTTGCCACCAAGGAAGACCTGAGCCTGGCTTACACCCCCGGTGTTGCCCAGCCTTGTCTGGAAATTCAGAAGGATGTAAACAAGTCCTACGACCTGACCCGCCGTCACAACCTGTGCGCGGTCATCACCGACGGCACTGCCGTTCTGGGTCTGGGCGATATCGGCCCTGAGGCCGGTATGCCTGTTATGGAAGGCAAGTGCGCCCTGTTTAAGGCCTTCGGTGATGTAGACGCATTCCCCCTTTGCATCAAGAGCAAGGATGTGGACGAGATCGTCAACACCGTGTATATGCTCTCCGGCTCTTTCGGTGGCGTGAACCTGGAAGACATCTCCGCTCCCCGCTGCTTTGAGATCGAGCGCAAGTTGAAGGAAAAGTGCGATATTCCCATTTTCCACGATGACCAGCACGGTACTGCCGTTATCACCCTGGCAGGCCTGCTGAACGCTCTGAAGGTTGTTGGCAAGAAGAAGGAAGATGTGAAGATCGTCACCTCCGGCGCCGGCGCTGCTGCCATCGCCATCGTAAAGCTGCTGCTGTCTGCCGGCTTTAAGAATCTTATTATGTGTGACCGCTCCGGCGCGATCTATGCCGGCCGGGATGGTCTTAACTGGATCAAGGAAGAAATGGCTCAAGTCACCAACCTGGAAAAGAAGACCGGCAGCCTGGCTGATGTGATCAAGGGCGCTGATGTGTTCGTAGGCGTTTCCGGCCCCGGCACCCTGACCACCGAAATGGTCAAGACCATGGCCAAGGATGCCATCATCTTTGCCTGCGCCAACCCCACTCCCGAGATCTTCCCGGAAGATGCCAAGGCAGGCGGCGCCCGTGTCATCGCCACCGGCCGCAGCGACTTCCCCAACCAGATCAATAACGTGCTGGCCTTCCCCGGCATTTTCCGCGGCACTTTCGATGTCCGCGCCAGCGACATCAACGAGGAAATGAAGATGGCCGCTGCCCAGGCTCTGGCTGACCTGATCACCGACGAAGAGCTGACCGAGGATTACATCATCCCCGCCGCTTTCGATAAGCGCGTCGGTCCCGCCGTTGCCAAGGCAGTTAGCGAAGCCGCCCGCAAAACCGGCGTTGCAAGAATCTAAAACAAAAAGTCACCTGCTCCGGCAGGTGACTTTTTTAATGCTGAATGCTGAATGCTGAATGATGAATTGTGAATCGCCTGCGTGTCCACTCACGAGTGGACACTGGATGATGTGCGTATAACAAATTGTTATACGGAAGATCATAGCTATTTTAAATTCAATCGCGCATCATTCAGCATCCTGCATAAAAAAAGAGGCAAGCGTTGCTTACCTCTTTTGCTTACCCCTTTGGAGGAAGATATGTTACCTTGGGATACTCTCCTAAATTCTCGCATCCATAGGTAGATTGTATCCAATCCGTTGTATCTGCGCAGACCGGCATTAAAAACATTTGATCTTTCCAAACCTTCTTAATAAAATTCCCGCCGGCATACTCCGTTAAATCCCAATCTAAAGGCTTTTCAGACAGCAAATAAAGTTTTAGTGTTTCATAGCCATACCGAAAATAAAACTTTACAGATATACAGGTGCAAAATACCCCTACGGACACGGGTAAACTTCTGCTCTCGTCATATTTACAATTTATGATACCTTCCGGCATACAATTGTACCGGATATGTAAGTAATCATAATTCTTGTAATATCTAACTGTCAGCCAAAGCCATATTATCAGCACAATTATACTCACACAAAAGCCAAGACCTGCTTTCGCGTTTTCCTCAAATTCACCAAAGAACAAGATTGCAGCAAATCCCACCAATGAAACTGTCAAAGCAATATAGCACTCAATTGAAAGCCTTCTAATCCTTGGAATGACCAACTTCAGCCCATCCGACCGCATTTTCTTCACCTCCGACCAACTTCTATGTTTATTTTATCACAACAGGCTTTTGCCGTCTATAATTTTTTAGCGCGCAGAAAATCCAGTGTCCACTCATCAGTGGACACACAATCACCGCTCTGCACCAAAAGTGTCCACTCATTAGTGGACACTGGAAAGATGCGCGTATAACAAATTGTTATACGGAAAACCATAGCTATTTTAAATTTAATCCCAGAGCGATACATTCATTCTGCATTCTGCATTCATCATTCAGCATTAAAAAAGAGGCAAGCGATGCTTGCCTCTTTTTGATTAACACAGTTTTGCGCCGGCGGGGATTGCATCGCTGATCATAATAAGATTCAGCTTTTCTTCGCCCTTTTCGGTATGCACGGCAGAAAGCAGCATACCGCAGGAATCTCTGCCCATCATCTTTCTGGGAGGCAGGTTGGTGATGGCCACCAAGGTCTTGCCGATGAGCTCTTCCGGCTTATAATACTTGGCGATGCCGGAGAGGATCTGCCGGTCCGTGCCGGTGCCGTCATCCAAAGTGAACTGCAGCAGCTTGTCGCTCTTTTTCACCGGCTGGCAATCCTTAACCTTTACAGCCCGGAAGTCGGACTTGCAGAAGGTGTCAAAGTCCACATTCTCTTCTGCATAGGGCTCAATTTCCAGCGGGGGCAGGGCAGCCTTTGCCTTTTCGGCATTGAAAGCATCGATTTCTTCCATCTTCTTTACAGGATCTAACCGGGCAAAGAGGATTTCGGGAGCGTCCAGCTTCGTGCCGGGAACAACAGCGCCAAAGGAAGCCAGGCTCTCCAAGCCACCGTTTTCAGCCTTGATCTGTGCAAGGATTTTGGCGGAAGTATCGGGCAGGAAGGGCTCGATGGCCACAGCTGCCATACGGATGCACTCAAGAAGATTGTAAAGAACAGTACCCAGCCGGGCCTTGTTGGCTTCATCCTTAGCCAGCGCCCAGGGAGCGGTCTCATCAATATACTTATTGGCGCGGCGCAGCAGCGCAAACACCTCGTCAATGGCATCGGCTACCTTCAGCTCGTTCATCTTGCCCTCAACCTTTTGGGGCATAGCCAAAGCAACAGCCTTGAGCTCATCGTCCAAGCTATCCGGAGCGCTGGACGCCTGGATCACACCGTCAAAGTACTTGTTGTTCATAGCGATGGTGCGGTTGACCAGGTTGCCCAGAATGTTGGCCAGCTCGCTGTTGATCCGCTCGATGATCAGCTCGTAGGTCATAATGCCGTCAGATGCAAAGGGCATTTCGTGAAGCACGAAGTAGCGCACAGCATCCACACCGAACAGCTCCACCAGATCGTCAGCGTAGATCACATTGCCCAGGCTCTTACTCATCTTATCGCCCTTAACCAGCAGCCAGGGGTGACCGAACACCTGCTTGGGCAACTCCTCGCCCATACTCATGAGGAAAATGGGCCAGTAAATGGTGTGGAAGCGGACGATATCCTTACCGATCAGGTGCAGATCCGCAGGCCAGAACTTCTTGTAATGCTCGCTATGGTTGCCGTCAGGGTCATAGCCGCAGAAGGTAATATAGTTGCTCAAAGCATCCAGCCACACATAGGTCACATGGCCGGGGTCAAACTCCACGGGGATGCCCCAGGTAAAGCTGGTACGGCTGACGCACAGATCCTGCAGACCGGGCTTTAAGAAGTTGTTGATCATCTCGTTCTTCCGGCTCTCCGGCTGGATGAACTGGGGATGCTCCTCAATATGCTTCATCAACTGATCGGCATACTTGCTCATCTTAAAGAAGTAAGCCTCTTCCTCTGCGTCCACGCACTCACGGCCGCAGTCGGGGCATTTGCCGTCCACCAGCTGGCTCTCTGTCCAAAAGCTTTCGCAGGGTGTGCAGTACTTGCCTACATACTTACCCTTGTAGATATCGCCCTTTTCATACATCTTGGCAAAGATCTTCTGCACCTTGCTCTTATGCTCCGGGTCAGTGGTGCGGACAAACCGGTCATAAGTGGTGTTCATCAGATCCCAAATGTCCTTGATCTGGCCTGCCACATTATCCACATATTCCTGGGGAGTAATGCCGGCGGCTTCAGCCTTCTGCTGGATCTTCTGACCGTGCTCATCCGTGCCGGTCTGGAAATACACCTCGTATCCTGCCTGACGCTTATACCGGGCAATGGCATCGGCAAGGACGATCTCGTAAGTATTGCCGATGTGGGGCTTTGCGGAAGTATAGGCGATGGCGGTGGAAATGTAATAGGGTTTCTTGCTCATATTCGTTCCTCCTAAAGAAAAAACGCCCCTGGAATACTCCAAGGGCGTAAAATTTACGCGGTACCACCTTGATTTACACTTAAAAAAGTGCCTCAAAACGCTTTAACGGGCGCACCCGGAAATGCCTACCTATCGGCATTTCAGCTCCCAGACCATATTCGCCAATCTCTGCCGTGCCCCCTCACACCTTACGGGGCTCTCTGACCGGTTTACCTTGGGTACTCTTCTGTTCACTGCCTTTACATATCGTTAGCATTATAGACCAAAATGGCAGGATTTGTCAAGCTTTTTTACGGGTCAGCAGCAGAGCAACTGCCACAGCGCTGACACCGCCAATCAGCTTTCCTACGATCATAGCCGGAAGCAGCTCCGGGGCAAAGCCGGCAGTAAAGCCCAAATGGTCACCGAACACAAAGGCGGCAGACACCGCAAAGGCAATGTTTACTACCTTGCCCCGGTTATCCATCTCCTTCACCATACCGAAAGTAGCAATGGAATTGGCAAGGCTGGCAATTAAACCTGCCGCTGCCGTTTCGTTGATATGCAAAAGCTTCCCAAAGGCCATTAGTGGCTTTTTCAAGAGCTTGGTCAGCACATACACCAGCGGGAACGCACCGGCCAACACAATGGCAATTGCGCCTACCGTAGTAAAGCCTTCTTCAATGGGGGCAAGGCCGGGGATCAGGGTATAGCCGGTGAGGGTCTCAAAGATCGATGCCACCAAGCCTACTGTGATGAGTGCGATCACTGCTTTGCCGAAAATGCCAAAGCCTTTGATCATCGCCTTTTCCGCCAGCACCAAGCCCAAGGCGATGAGCGCGCCAATTAAAATTACCGGCACTAAATTTCGCAGCACCATCATCGCGTCAAAGCCGGCCACCAAACCGCCTACGAACACACCAACAGGCACAGTTACGATGCCTGCCAGCACGCCTTTGGCAAGGTAGGGCCTGTCCTTTTCGTGGAGGATGCCCATAGCCACAGGAATGGTAAAGACGATGGTAGCACCCAGCATACTGCCGCAAAGCACACCGCCTAAGGCTGCCGCCTGAGCATCTGTGGTCAGTTCCTTTGCCAGCGCGCCGCCGCCCATATCGCTGGCTAAAATGGTGCCTGCAAACATTGCCGGGTCTGCCCCCAAAAAGGTATACACCGGCACGATTGCCGGGCGCAGCACCTGGGCCAGCACAGGGGCGATGACGATGATACCCACCATAGCCAAAGCCAGAGAGCCCATTGCCAAAATACCCTCTTCAAACTGCTTGCCCAAGCCAAAGCGGCCGCCAAAAATCCGGTCAAGGGCGCCCAGCACTGCAAAAATGGCCATTACCAAAATCAGGATCTCATGGGCTGACATTTTGCTTTCCCTCCATATCCAAAATGGCCACCACCGCCGCATCCACCGGCGCTTCCATGCAGAATTTCGATGCCACCGTACCGGTGACCAGCAGCACCTTATCCCCTTCCCCGGCGCCTACCTGATCTGCCGCCACGATCTGCCCCTGCAGCGTTTGTACCACCAAAAAGGTCTGCCCCTGCAGGCATTGCACCTTGCGGCTGGCCCACACAGAGCCGGTCACTGTACCGATCTTCAAGTTTTTCCCTCCAATATTTCCCGCGCCAAGGGAGTCATCATTGCCCCCGGCCCGGGTTTAATGCCCTTTTTAACCATAGCGCTTGCCTGCTGGGCGGTAATGAGCCTGCGTTGAGCCCCATCGGTAAACTGCACGCCCCAGCTTTTCAGCTCCCGCTTTTTACTGGCAACCGCCGCCCCCAGCGCCCGGTTTGCTCCGGTGGCAGGAAGTCCCGGCTCATAAAGCACCACCGGGATGCCCTGTGCCAAAGCGTTCAGCACCGCCTCGCACCGAAAGCACAGCAGCTGCCCCAAGGTGAGCGAGCCGATGACCACCGCCTGATAAGGCTCTTTGTCCACATAATTGTAGCCCAGGGGCCAGGGCGGCTGCGTACCGATGAGGAGTGCATCCGTCATAGGATGATCCTCCCTAAATCGCCGGAAACAAAGCCGCAGGCATTGGCTTCATCATAGTCTAAATGCACTGCCGTGGCAAAGTCCTTACTTACCCGCACCAGCACATCTTCAAAGGTAATGGGTCGATCCGTAAAGGTCTTTAATTTCACGATCTGCTTGTCCTGCACCTTAAATTTGGCAGCATCTTCCGGGGTAATATGAATGTGCCGCTGGGCAGCAATGACCCCTTGCTGCAAGGTCACCGACCCGCAAGGCCCAACCAGCACCGCACCGGGGCTATCCTTTACCTCCCCGGAAGGGCGGACAGGTGGCGTTACACCCAAGCTTCTTCCATCCGTCAGAGAAATTTCCACCTGTGCCTCTTTTCGCTCCGGGCCAAGCACCGCCACATTGGTAAACTCGCCCTTCGGGCCTTTCACCGTTAAGCGCTCGTTGCTTAAATACTGCCCCGGCTGGGATAGCGGGCGCTTGGAGGTAAGGCTATGACCAAACAGAGTAAGCGCCTGCTCCCTGGTCACATGCACATGCCGTCCGGAGGCCTCCAGCTCTATAAAAATGTTTTTCAGCACCTGCTGGGCAAGCTCCTCCATATCCATAGCTACTTCTCCCGAATCATCAAAATATACACCATACTGCTCAGGCGATTCAGCGCCTGCAAAATATCTATTCTGGTAGGAACGCCCTCCCGGTCGCAAAAGGCATCTACCGCCAAAAGCTCCGCCTGCCGGCTAACGCACCGCAGCCGGTTTAGATAGAGCACGCTTTCTTTATCCTGAACGCTTGGCATAAAGTGGGGTGTTCCATAGTACTTTTGGGGAAAATGGCTGTGCTGCCGCAATTCTTCTTCACTTAAACCGCACAGGCGACCCATCTGCAAGGGGCTTTCCAGCACATCACAGCGGATCACTTCTCTTGCAAAATCTAATAGTTCCTGCAGCGGCTCTTGCAGGTGAGCAAATGCCTTTTGGCACAGTAAAATCTCTGCTTCCAAAAGATCCATCGCCCCCCGAAAACGGATGCGGGGGTGGGTCTTATGCACCAGAAAATCCCCGTTTAAGTGGGTCATATGCTCCGGCTTTTCCGTCACAAAGCCACCGGTAAACAAAGCATACTGTTCCTTTTTGGCGCTTTCCGCCGGCAGGATCTCAATGCGCTGGGCATTCAGCCAATCCTTGGCTTCACTGGTTAGCTGATCGGTCTTCCCCAAATAGAAGACCCGCTTACCCTCCCGGTTACGCACATTGGCCTGGGCAGCTTCCTTGTTAAAAAGCATTATTTACCTGCGCCGGAGCCTGCGATCTTGCCGCCGGGCAGAATGTTATCCACCTCTGTATGGGGTCTTGCGATCACATGAACGCTTACCAGCTCCCCTACCTTTTCTGCCGCTGCTGCGCCTGCATCGGTGGCAGCCTTTACTGCGCCCACATCGCCCCGCACCATAACGGTGACCAGGCCGCCGCCCACCTGCTCCTTGCCTACCAGCTGCACATTGGCAGACTTGACCATAGCATCCGCTGCCTCAATGGCGCCCACCAGGCCCTTGGTTTCGATCATTCCCAAAGCATTTGTATTCATCGTTTACTTCTCCTTTAAATGTTCTAAAATTTTAGCCGTGATTATCTCCAAAAGATCCCCATCTACCTGGGGCGCGCTCTTGGTTTCAATTCCCCAGGCCACCCGACGGATATTGATAAGATCCATAGGGGAAATATTATTGGACGAGGAGCTGCCCCCCACCGCGCCGCAGCCTAAGGTCAGAGCCGGGAACAGCGCTGTGGTCGCGCCGATGCCGCCCAAGGCAGAAGGGGTGTTCACCAAAATCCGGGACACCGGGATCTGCAAAGCGAATTTGCGGATCACCCTTTCATCGGTGCAATGCATGGAAAAGGTATGGCCGCTGCCCTCGTGCTTTAACACCTCTATGGCTTTATTAAGCACCGCATCTTCCTCTTCCATTACGAAAGAGGCCAGCACCGGGCAGAGCTTTTCCATAGAATAAGGCCGCGTAGGCCCGGCCTCCTGCTCCCTTGCCACCA
This sequence comes from Faecousia sp., assembly GCA_045659205.1. Lineage (GTDB taxonomy): Bacteria > Bacillota > Clostridia > Oscillospirales > Oscillospiraceae > Faecousia. The sequence goes on along the minus strand of JAZOWK010000027.1, from coordinate 15,069 downwards.
GCACCTTTGTGCCTTCCGGTACGGTAAAGCCTGCCTTTTTCGCCAGCTCTGTAGCGGCTTTGCCTACGATATCCGGGTTTAATGCCCCGGTGGGGCGAAACAGGAGTTTGGCAAGGCAGCCGGCCTGACCTTCATCCATAAAGTAAAAGCCCATTTTAGACGCAGCTTCTATTACGGTCTGCTCTAATTTGCGTTCTACAATGATGCTCTGCTCCGAGGCGCATACCGTGCCGTAGTCAAAAGATTTAGAGCGCAAAATGTGCTGCAGCGCCTGTTTCACATCTGCCGAATGGTGAATATAAGAAGGCCCGTTGCCTGCGCCTACACCGATGGCAGGCTTACCGGAAGAATAGGCTGCGCGGACCATAGCCGGGCCGCCGGTAGCCAGCAGCAGCCTTACTTCCGGGGCAGCCATCATCTCCTGACAGCCGGAAAGCGCGCCCACACGCATACAGCTTACCGCCCCCTTAGGCGCGCCTGCCCGCTCTGCCGCCTGGGCTACCACCTGGGCAGCGTGGAGCGTGCAGTTGATGGCCTTGGGATGGGGGGAAAACACGATGGCATTGCCGCTTTTCAAAGCGATTAAAGCCTTATAACATACGGTGGAGGTGGGATTGGTGCTGGGTACGATCGCCCCGATCACACCCACCGGCACACCGATTTCCCATAGTTTTTCCCCGCTGCCCTCTTTTAATACACCCACGCATCGCATATCCCGGATGCTTCGAAGCACCCGCTCCGATGCAAAGAGATTTTTGGTGGTCTTATCCTTTTCGTTGCCAAATCCGGTTTCCTCTACAGCCTGCCTTGCCAGCACTTGGGCGCACTCAGCAAAAGTGGTTGCCACCGCTTCTACGATAGAGTCTAACTTTTCCTGGCTCATTTGCCCTAATTGCCGCTGGGCAGCCGCTGCTTCCCGGCAAAGCTGCCGGGCCTCCTGCCGGGCAAGTAAATCTTTTTCCAGTTCCATATTCATTCTCCTTCCCGGGGGCGCTGTGCCACCTCATCTACCGCGTCACGAAATGCGGCGCAGGCCGCTTCACAAGCCGATTGGCTGCCGGTGAGCAGACCGCCGCCGAAATTGGTTTCGCTGGGGGGCGCATATAATTTACACAGCTTTACATCTGCCGCTTTCAAGGCATAGTCCATGGCATACATCCCTTCCAACGGGGGCGCGATGAGATAAGCCAAGGCGCTTCCCTCGGTTACGCCCGCTTCCTTGGCAAGAAACGACCCGCACCGGCTCACCGTATGGGCAAGGTAAGGCACTTTGTTTGTTTCATCAAAGCCTACCCTTTCCAAGCAGCTTAATACCGCTGCCATACCGCTGCGCACCACTCCGGGAGTTGCACCGGATAAAATACCGATGACCTCACCGGCATTAGGTGTAGATGCATTTGCCGCTCCGGCATAAAAGCTTCTGCCGTAGCATACCTGCACATCGGCAGCCTTGGTGGCTTCGTCCAGGGCGATATAGGTGGCATCGTCGCTGTCGGTGGTGAGCATCCCCAAACAGGGCGCGCCCTTTGCCCCCAGGGCCTTACTTAAAGCGGGATTTACGGAATTAAGATACCGCACCGCCAAAACCTTTACCGGTATCATCCTATCCCTCCAGATTCAGCCCCACACCGGAGACCTTTTTCTTCAAAATGGTATCGATCAGCTCCGCTACATGGGCGCCTGCCTCGTAAGCCGGTGTACCCTGGGCGTGGATATTACTCACCACGGTGCGGCTGGATTCCGACACCCCGATATGGGGCTTATAGGTGATATAGGCGGACATACTCTTATCCGTAACCAAACCGGGCCGCTCCCCCACCAGCATACACACCAGCTCGCACCCGGTCACATCGCCGATGGCATCGCCTGCGCCCACCCGGCAGTACCGCACGAAAATGGCCTTACCTGTGTCGATGCCCTTTACCTTTAAGCCATCACGAATGGCGGACATACAGTCCATAGCATTTGCCATAATTGCAGCAGAGGACAGGCCATCGCCAATCACCAGCTGCACCTTGGGACTTGTGGGGATGGCGCTTTTGATCTTCTGCTGGTTTTCTTCATCAAACCGGCGGCCAAGATCCGGCCGGGTGAGATACTCGTCCTTATCCTTACATTTGGTTTTTGTATCCAAAAGATCGTGCTTGGCAGCAAAATCCTCCGGTACTTGGGAGAACACCGCATCCTGGGCTGCCGCGTGGTCTGCCCGGAAACGGAGCATAGTCACCGTCTTATATCTTGCACCGGCTCTGCCGGATGCCAAACGGGCAGGGGTACGTTCCTTTAGCTTGGCAAAGGCCTCTTTATTTTCTGCCGGCTCTTGCAAATAGAGCTTTCGCAAATCCAGCTGGGAGATATCCTCCACAAAATCTCCGGGATGCTGCTCCGGGGTAGTCTCCTGCGGGCCGGGATCGTGGGGCTTATACTCTCCGCCCTTGACCTGGGGAGATGGGGGAAGTTCTGATAATATCTGCGCCACCAAAGCGCTTAATTCCTGTTTATTCATAGCTTCCTCCTTTAAAAGAGCAGGCTGGAGCCGTCACCGGCTTTTTTCGTCAGCTTGCCGTTTTCCAAAAATCCCATCTTTTCCAGCCACCGGTTAAATTCCGGAATGGCGGTTTTGCCGGTAAGCTCCCGCAAGGCTGCGGTTTCCCGGAAGCCGGTGGTTTGGTAATTGAGCATAATGTCATCACCGTGGGGAATGCCCATAAAATAATTGCAGCCGGCAAGGGTTAAGAGGCTCGCCAAATTCTCAATATCGTTTTGGTCTGCCTTCATATGGTTGGTATAGCAGCAATCGCAGCCCATAGAAATGCCGGTAAGCTTGCCCATAAAATGATCCTCAAGACCGGCTCTTGTCACCTGCCGGGCATCGTATAAATACTCCGGGCCGATAAAGCCAACCACCGTATTGACCAAAAAGGGCTGGAAACGCTTGGCAAAGCCGTAACACCGGGCCTCCATTGTCACCTGGTCTGTATCATAGTGGGCATCAGAAGAAAGCTCCGACCCCTGACCGGTCTCAAAATACATCACATTCGGCCCTTCTGCCGTACCCTGATGGAGCAGCAGCTGCCGGGCTTCTTCCAAGGTAGCAGCATTAAAGCCAAAGGCCTCGTTACCCTTTTGCGAGCCTGCGATGGATTGGAAAATGAGGTCACAGGGCGCGCCGTCACGCACGGCTTTCATCTGGGCAGTAACGTGAGCCAGCACGCAAATTTGCGTTGGGATTTCCCAATGCTCCTTAATTTCCTGAAAACGACGCAGCACCTTACCCACCTGTTCAGGAGAATCCGTCACCGGATTAAGGCCAATCACCGCGTCACCTGCGCCAAAGCTCAGGCCCTCCAAAGCGCTGGCGGTGATGCCATCCGGGTCATCGGTGGTGTGGTTTGGCTGCAGCCGGCAGGAAAGGGTTCCCGGCAGACCGATGGTGGTATTACAATGGGCGGTGACGGTGATCTTGTTAGCGCAGTAAATCAGGTCCAAGTTGCTCATCAGCTTCGCAACCGCCGCCACCATTTCAGAGGTCAGACCCCGGCTGATCTTCCGGATATCCGCCCCGGTGGTAGTTTCATTAAGCAGCCATTCCCGAAATTCCGCTACAGTCCAGTTTTTAATTTTGTTATAAACCGCCTCATTCACATCATCCTGAATGATCCGGGTAACTTCATCAATTTCATAGGGAACAACCGGGTTTTCCCGCAGCTGCTGCAGCGTCACCGCAGAAAGCACCACCTTGGCGGCAATGCGCTCCTGAGCAGTTTCCGCCGCCAAACCGGCTAACTTATCGCCGGTCTTTTCCTCATTGGCCTTGGCAAGGACCTGTTTTAAGTCCCGGAATATATAGGTCTTCCCCAGCAAGGTCGTTTTCAGTTTCATAGGTTATCCTTCCTTTTCACTTTGTCCCAACACAAGGGTCTTCACCACCACAGGAATACAAGGGCCTACGGGCCTGCCCACATCCAAAAAGCTTTCCTCTGACAGCGCCACAGAATCGATGCATAAGATTTTGGCATTTTTTCCCAGCTGCAGGCTCAAACAATGCCCCAAAGCCTTTGCCATATCCTGCTGCAGGCAAACAAGCACCGGCTGGGGCAGCCGGGCTAACATTTCCGCCAAGGCCTTTATGCCGGCATAATCATTTTGCTCCCACCGGGGGATATACACCACCGGATGGGTGTCTGCGTGAGTTATAAGGGTTTTTAAATCCTCTTTGCCGGTAAATACCGCCACCGGCAGATTTTTTAAAGGCAGCGTTACATTCTGGAAGTAAACGGTGCTTCCGGAAAGATGGGCGCTGTGACATCCCGCCCCGATGACCGTTGCCCGGATGGTATGTTTGCAAAGGCGATAGGGCCTTTGGCACAATACGTTAGCTGTGATGGCATTGCCCAGTAAGCTTCCCAAGTCCCCAAAGACATAAGGCTTCAACTCCTTTTCAATACAGTCTGCCACGCCCCCGGAAAAGGACACCAGCACATCTTCCATTGGCGGCTGCCAAATACTGCCTGCCTCAAGAGTAGAAAAGGCGGCCAAATGGGCATCCACCGGTAGCCTTCCGGCAGCCTGGGCCAAAACATTTGCCAAAAGATCGGCAAGTCTTTTTAGGTCTTCCAAGGGCGGCTTTTGCCCCGGGCGGTAATCCGTAAAGTTCTCAAGCACCGGGGAAAGATAAGTGATGGCGCCGTCATCGTCAAATTTTATCAGCCTGCCGCCCACATTCAGGCAGCCGGTGCGCTCTATTTTTCCATCCCGAATCAAGGCCAAATTGGATGTGCCGCCACCGATATCCATATGCAGCACCGGCAATTTGCTTTTCCCTGAAAGCTCCACCGCCCCTGACCCTTTGGCAGCCAGCACGCTTTCCAAATGAGGGCCTGCAGTAGCCACCACAAAATCCCCGGCAATTTGGGAAAGGGCAGATAAAACCGCCCCGGCATTTTCTTTCCGGGAGGTCTCTCCGGTGATGATCACCGCGCCGGTGTCCACCTGCTCCGGTATGATATTTGCCTTGCGGTACTCATCCGCCACCAAATCCCGGATGGCTTGTCCATCCACCAAATTGTGACCCTTCAGGGGAGTAAAATGCACCGGGGAGGTATATAAAAGCTCCCGGTCTGTAATTGTCATTTCCGGTACGGCAAAGGAGGATGCTTTGTTTTCCACCGTAAGGCGGGATACGATGAGCTGGGTGGTGGTCGTGCCCACATCCAGGCCTACAGAAATAAGGCTTTTATCCACGGCCGCTCACCTGCTGCAAAATGCCCATAATATCCTTTTCCGTTACGGCTGCGGGGTTATTTGCGATACAAGCATCTGCCAAAGCCGCTTTGCAAATAGACGGCATATCTGCGGCAAGCTTTGAAAGCTCCACCCCCGCATCTTTTAAGGTAGCCGGCAAGCCCAGCTGCTTACGCAAACGGATCAGGGTATTTTTCAGGCTGCGGACCGCCATGGTATTGGACGCGCCCCCAAGGGCGGCAGCGCGGGCAACATCCCCATATTTTTCAGCTGCTGCCGATGCGTTAAATTCCACCACCACCGGAAGCAAAATGGCATTTAATCTTCCGTGGGGAATATGATACAAGCCGCCTAAACAATGAGAAAGTGCGTGGCACAAGCCCAAGCCTGCATGAGAAAAAGCCATCCCCGCCATACAGGAGGCTTCGTGCAGCAACTGGCGCACCTGAGTATTGCCGGAAAAGGAACTTTCCAAATGCTCCAGCGCAATGGAAAAAGCGCTCCGGGCAAGGGCATCGGTGATGGCACTTGCCCCCGTTGCAGCAGCTGCCTCCAACGCGTGGCTCAATACATCGAAGCCGGTATCGGCAATTAAGGATTTTGGCAGGCTGTCTAAAAGGTCTGCATCCAAAATGGCCACCTGGGGTACAAGCTTTTCATCCACCAGGGGGTGCTTGATCCCCTGGTGGGTGAGGATGGCAAAATCCGTCACTTCCGAGCCTGAGCCGGAAGTGGTAGGCACGGCGATCAATTTTACAGGACACCGGGAAAAATACACCATAGCCTTGGCGCAGTCCATAGCGCTGCCGCCACCTAAGGCGATCACCGTCTGGGGGCAAAAGCTTTGCACCGCCTGGGCCCCTTTTGCCGCCAAGGTCACCTGGGGGTCTGGGGTCACTTCGTCAAAATAGGCCACCTGCTCCGCATTTGATAGATGCGCCAGACGCTGGGCCGTTCCGTTTTTCATAAAATAGGGGTCTGTTACGATCATCAGCTTGCCCCTTACCAAATGGTTTAAATGGGCAAGGGATCCCCGCCCGGTATAAATATCTGTTTTACATATAAATTTCTGCATCCGAACACCCCTTTACATGCAGTATTTCCCAAGACAGCAAGATTATGTGCAAGGGCATAAATTGTTGTGGAAAAATCAAAACAAATGTGCTATAATTGATTAAAAATCAGTTGTGAGGTGGTAAAATGCGGATCTTGGGCATCGACCCCGGTTACGGGATCACCGGCTTTGGCCTGATCGAATCCCAGCGGGGGCAAAGCGCGCTTCTTCGCTGCGGCGCAATTACCACCCCGGCGGGTATGGATTTTTCTGCCCGGCTGGAAATCATTTACGAAGATGTCCGCGCCTTACTGGAAGCCACCAAACCGGAAGCCGTTGCCATCGAAGAACTGTTCTTCGGTCAGAATGTCACCACCGGTATCGGTGTTGCCCAAAGCCGGGGCGTTATTCTATTAGCCGTCCGTCAGGCGGGCATCCCGGTTTTCCAGTATAAGCCGACGCAGGTCAAGCAAGCGGTGGTGGGCTACGGCAACGCAAGTAAGCATCAGGTGGTGGATATGACCAAACGGCTGCTCCATCTGCAGCAGCTGCCAAAGCCCGACGATGCGGCAGATGCCATTGCCATCGCCCTGTGCCACGCCCGCTCGTCCACATCGCTTTTAAGTCAGCTTCAAAGCCGATAGGAGGTTACTATGCTTTATTATGTTTCAGGTACTGTTGCCGTATTAGAGCCCGGCCTTGCGGTCATTGACTGCGGCGGCGTAGGCTACGGCTGCCGGGTTACCGCTTATACTGCCGCCCAGCTGAAAATGGGACAAACGGCCAAGCTGTTTATTACCGAGTCCATCCGGGAGGATGCCTTTGATCTTTACGGCTTTTCCAGCCGGGAGGAGCAGCGGTGCTATGAGCTGCTGACCACGGTAAACGGTGTTGGCCCGAAAGCGGCTATGGCCATCCTGTCTGCCGGCCCCCAGAATTTCACTTTAGCGGTAATGACCGGGGACGAAAAGCTCCTCACCGCCGCTCAGGGTGTTGGCAAGAAGATCGCCCAGCGGATCATTTTGGAATTAAAGGACAAGATGGGCAGCACCGCGGAGCTGGACTTCTCCGGCCCTGTCATTACCGCCCAGCCGGTTTCCGGAAACAACATCGCTATGGCCACCGCAGCGCTTCAGGAGCTGGGCTACTCCCCCGCGGAAACTGCCGCTGCCCTGAAGGGCGCTGACCCGGGCGCATCTACCGAAGAACTCATCCGCCATGCATTACGCGCGATGGTAATGAAGGGATAATAATTGACAGTTGACAGTTGACAATTGACAATTAAAAGGAGCCTTTCCATGAACAACATCATTCAGGACAAAAGCTTTCGTTTTGCGGTGCGAATCGTAAACCTATGCAGATTTATACAAACAGAACAAAAAGAGTTTGTTTTAACCAAGCAACTGCTGAAAAGCGGTACAAGTATTGGGGCTAATGTTTCAGAATCTCAACAAGCGCAAAGCCGACCCGACTTTGTCAGCAAGTTGAATATTGCACTAAAAGAGGCCTATGAAACCAATTATTGGCTTCGTCTGTTACACGAAACAAATTTCTTAACAGATGACGCGTTTGCATCAATCATTACAGATTGTCAAGAATTGGAACGCCTTCTAATTTCCATCATCAAAACATCGAAAGAATAATTGTCAATTCTCAATTGTCAATTTTCAATTCAGTCGGAGGTTGTTTATGAGTATTGAATTTTCTGAAGGACTGGATACTTCCCCCATCATCTCCCCCACCTTTGCTCCCCAGGATGCGGGCGAGATCGGTCTGCGTCCCAAGCTCCTTGCCGACTACACCGGTCAGGAAAAGGCAAAGGGCAATCTGTCTGTTTATATTGAAGCTGCCCGTCTGCGGAACGAGCCTTTGGATCATACTCTGCTTTACGGCCCTCCCGGTCTGGGTAAGACTACCCTTGCCGGTGTCATCGCCAACGAGATGGGTGTGAATATCCGCATCACCTCCGGCCCGGCCATTGAAAAGCCCGGTGACCTGGCTGCTTTGCTCACCAACTTAAATCCCGGTGATATTTTGTTTATCGACGAGATCCACCGGCTCAACCGGGTGGTAGAAGAAATTTTGTACCCGGCTATGGAGGATTTTGCCATCGATATCATCGTAGGCAAAGGCCCGTCTGCCAACTCCATTCGCTTGGATCTGCCCAAGTTCACTTTGGTGGGCGCAACCACCCGGGCAGGTCAGCTGTCCGCTCCCCTGCGGGACCGGTTCGGTGTGAGCCTGCGTTTGGAGCTGTACACCCCTGAGGAGCTTGCCCGCATCGTTACCCGGTCGGCTACCATTTTGGGTATGCCCATTGAGCCTGCCGGCGCTATGGAGATCGCCTCCCGCAGCCGCGGCACGCCCCGTATCGCCAACCGCTTTTTGCGTCGTGTCCGGGACTTTGCCCAAATTATGGGCGACGGCACCATCACCAAGGAAGCTGCCGACCTGGCGCTGCAGCGCTTGGAAGTGGACGAGCTGGGTTTGGATACCATTGACCGCCGGATGCTTACCGCCATCATCCGCAACTACGGTGGCGGCCCTGTGGGTTTGGAAACCCTGGCGGCAACCATCGGTGAAGAAGCCATCACTTTGGAGGATGTGTATGAGCCCTATCTGATGCAGCTGGGCTTTTTGACCCGCACCCCCAGAGGTCGGTGCGTCACCGCCCTTGCCTATCAGCATCTGCACATCCCCTATTCCGGTCAGGAACAATTCGAAATTTAACTTTTTACCCATAAAAAGCACCAGTTTTTTCCTATTTTTCACAATGGAAAGCATTGACAAACCATATTCCTTTGTGTATAATTCAAATTGCGGTGTATTTTCCGCAAATATCAGACCCTGGGTTACAACCACAACATTTTGGTAGTCGTTCACGGGGCATCATCTAACCGAAGAGAGGTAAAATCAATGTACGAAGACAAGACTTTAGTTTGCAAAGAGTGCGGCAACGAATTCGTTTTCACTGCTGGTGAGCAGGAGTTCTACGCAGAGCGCGGCTTCCAGAACGAGCCCCAGCGCTGCAAGGCATGCCGTGACGCTCGCAAGAACAACGCTCGTGGCCCCCGTGAGTTCTTCACTGCTACCTGCGCCCGTTGCGGCGGCGAGGCCAAGGTTCCCTTCGAGCCCAAGTCCGACCGTCCCGTATACTGCAGCGAGTGCTTCGCTCAGATGCGCGCAGAAGGCTAATAAGTGCAAAAAAGAAAACGCTGGTTATGCCAGCGTTGTTTTTTTGCAATGATGTTCCTGCTAAACGCAGGAATGATGTTTGCCTATGGCAAATGATGTTGACCTTCGGTCAAATGATGTGTGCCTGCGGCACATTTTCAGAATTTTCTGTTTTCCATATGCCCGGAGTGGATCACAGGCGGCTTGGGGTCTACCATTTCCCAGGAATTGGGTTTCGGCTCTTCTTTCTTTCGCATTTTCTTCCCTCCCGGCATTAGTATACCCTAAAATAAAAATGCGAAGCAAGGGCGGGTTCACATAGGGACTTATACGCTCCAAATTGAATCTTTTCCAGCAATACTACGTCAAAAAGCCACGGTAGGCGTCAGCCTTACCGTGGCTTATTATCTTGTCTTGCAGAAAAATCCCTCACTTTGGAGTGCTTTTCAGTTTTGAATTTGAGATTTTTGCTCACAGGAATATCCAGAGGACGCAGGAATACTGTATGTATTTCAAGGACGATGGATTTTCTGTGGGGAAAAAGATTTATTCAAAACCGTGTAAATCCCTATGTGAGCCCGCCCAATAGCTTCGCATTTTTATTAATAGCCCAATAGCGCTTCTGCAGTTTGCCGGATAGTTGCTGCGCGACCATCCTTAAAAGGACTTTGCAGACCGTTGTCTTTAACAAACTGCACCAAATAGGTTTCATTGCTGGTCAGGCATTGCTTATAAGTTTCCAGGCCTTTACCCCGCTCCGTCTTTTCTTGCTGATAAATCTGAAGCGCTACATCTGCGCTATATACATAGCTGCACATATAGATGGGATTCGTATAGAAATGGTGGACAGAAGCAAATCCATAAGGATCATGCCAATCCATGCCGAACATCCGGCAAGTCTGCTCATATAGCAAGGCGAGATTTTCTACCGTCAGTTCTTCCCCTTCCAGTTCATAAGCCCGCTGTTCAAAGAGCGTGTAACAGGCATCCTCCACCAAATAGGTTATGCCTTCTATGATCTTATAGTCTTCTACCCTGTCGTCTCCGTCACTGTATAATACACTCAGATATTCCATACCCTGAGACAGCACCTCGGCAACATCTACGCTGGCATAAGAGCCTCCGCATGTATAATCGTGGGCAAAGTGACCAAACTCATGGGCCAGCGCCAACTTATCCATACACATATCATAGGTTTTCAGGAATATGTACGGCACGCTGTAGCTGGTAAGATACACCTCATAACCGCCATCAAACATTTTGGGGTCTTCTGAGATCTTATAGAATCCGCCTTGCTCCATCCGTTCAAAAGCGTCCTGGATAGAGCCACCCATAGCATTTGCTGCCTGACGCACATAATCCATGGCTTGCGTCTTGTTAGAGCGCCCCCATCCCCATTCCCAACGCGGGTCATCCAAAGACTGCAGATAAACCGCCTTCAGTTCTTCTGCCAGCTGCTCCATATACACAGCTGTTTGCTCAGGGGTATACTCCCGATAATAATACATATCGTAGGCAAACTGCGGGTAACCCGGATAACCGCAATAATTCGCCAGCTGCTGGCGCACCTGGATCAGCTGGATGTACAATTCTGCAAAGTCTGCGCCGTATTCCCGGTAAAATGCTTCCAAATCACTTTGTAGCACTTCCGTTGCCTGGGTATACAGGTCATAGTATAGCTTTTCTATACGCGTTTCCTCTGCTTCAAGGGCCATATACCCTTCATCATAGAAAGGCTCACCTGTATAGGGCTCAAAGAAGCCTTCGCCAAAATACTGCTCTTCTTCCAGCTTCGTACGCATAGGTCCATTGGCCAGGCCACGGTACAGTAACTCCAGCAGCTGCTCCACTTCCGGAGCAGCCTCGCTGCAAAACGCATATTCTTCTTCCCAATAGGGATCTGTCAGATCGCTATCGTGGTGAATCGTTGCCAAGTTATAATTTGTGTAAAACCCATCGTAAGATGTGAAGAAATAGTTGATTTGTCCAACAATATTATGAATATCCTGTCTCTGCTCCGCCATAGAAACGATGGTCTGCTGCAGCTTTTCCATAGCTTCCACATCCGGACGGGTATATTCTATTGCTGCAAAAGTGATTATTTTTTCATTGAGTTTTCTGGTCGTAAAATTACAGCCGACCAGCAAACACACAATGAGTAGTATTGCCGTCAGTTTCCATATCACTTTCCGCATATAACGCCCCCCTTTTTCTTTTTATTATCGTATCATAATCTCTATAAAAAGGCAACAGACAGGTGTATACACCTGTCTGTTCAGCATTTATTCTTCAATTTCCTTTACAAAACCAGGGCGGTCGCTGCAGCCAAAGAAGGCAGAGCCAGCAACCAGCACATCTGCGCCGTTTTCCTTACAGGTAACGCAGGTATTAAGATCCACGCCGCCGTCCACTTCCAGGTGGCAGCCGGGATTTTTCTCCTCGATGTACTGGCGGAGCTTACGCAGTTTGGGCATCATATCCGCCATAAACTTCTGACCGCCAAAACCGGGCTCTACGGTCATCACCAAAATCATATCGCACTTTTCGATAAAGGGCAGCACAGCCTCTGCCGGGGTCTTGGGCTTAACCACCACACCGGGCTTAACGCCCAAAGAGCGGATCAGATCCAGAGTCTTATGGATGTTTTCTTCCGTGTCGGCTTCTACATGGATGGTCAGGTAATCTGCGCCGGCCTTGCAGAAATTCTCTGCGTACTTAATGGGGGTGTCGATCATCAGGTGCACATCCAGCACCAGATCCGTTACCGGGCGCATGGACTTGACCAAAGAGTAGCCGAAGGACAGATTGGGAACAAAGTGACCGTCCATAATATCCACATGGAGCCACTTGCAGCCGTCAGCCTTACACTGGGCAAAGTCCTTTGCCATATTCATATAGTCGCAGGACAAAATAGAAGGCGCTAAAATAGCCATAATCGTTCTCCTTTTATACGGACTTGTTGTTCAGCCGCTCGCCTACTGCGCCACCCGGGTGGATCAGAGCAAACTGCTCTGCCCGGTAGCCGGTATGCTCAATGATGGCAGCCTGCAGCGCGTGGAAGATCATGCAAAGGGCGGTGGTGCTGGTAGTGCCCTGGGCGTTCCACTTATCCGTCTCCCGGTTTACATACTGCTTCAGCACCACATCCGCAGAGAGAGCCAGGGGAGATTCCAGGTTTTCTGTCACAGTAATGATCTTAACACCCTTGGCCTTGCAGATATCCACAATGGGCAGCAGCTCCTTGGTCTTGCCGCCACGGGAGGCAAACACCATCACATCGCCCTCCTGCAAGAAGCCGGTAGCGCCGTGGATGGCTTCAGCGGGAGAAATGAAACGGGCGGGCCGCTCGATGCAGCACATCAGGTGGGCAAAATGCTGGCAGATAATGCCAGAATGGCCGCTGCCGGCAGCGCCAATGCGGGGCGCGTTGCTAAGTAACTCAACTGCCTTGGAAAAGGCTGCTTCATCAAAATATTCCTTCATACCGGTAATGCACTGGGCTTCAATATCGTAAGCATTACGGGCGGCAAGGATAGCTTCATTGGAAATCATAGGGTCTTCCTCCATATTTAGTCTTTTAATAGAATACTCTATTTTTTGTAATTACGCAAGTGGTTTTTGCACCCGAAAGAAATAACAAAACAATATTGACTATACGACAAGGGATTGCTATAATAATGAAGAAAAATATAAAGGGAAAAGAGGTTTTATCCCGTGAAAACTTGTAAGATCAAAGCACCCTTTTTCGAGATCGGCCCCAAGTCCTACCTGTACGGTGATGATATTCTTCATTTAGCGCAGGCTGCGGATGCCGCTTCCGAAAAATATGGTGTGGACGTCATCTTCACCTGCCCTGTGGTGGATATCCGCCGGGTAGCAGAAAACACCAAGCATATCCACATTTTTGCCCCCCATATGGACCCCATCCCCGTAGGCCGGGGTCTTGCCGACATCCTGCCGGAATCCCTGGTGGCTGCCGGCGCTGAAGGCGTTATGCTGAACCATGTGGAAAAGCCCTTGGCTTTCGACGTGCTGGATGCTACCATCCGCAGAGCCGAAGAAGTGGGTCTGACCACCATTGTTTGCGCCGATTCTATGGCAGATGCCAGCCGCATTGCCGGCCTGCATCCCGATATCATCGTTGCTGAACCCTCTGAACTCATCGGCACCGGTGTGAGCGTGGGCGCAGAGTATGTGGCAGCCGCTACCAAGTCCGTCAAGGATGTGGATGCTAACATTTTGGTGCTCACCGCTGCCGGTATCGCCAATGGCCAGGATGTTTATAACACCATTATTGCCGGCGCTGATGCCACTGGCTCTTCTTCCGGCGTTGCCAAGGCTGCCGACCGGGCCGCTATGGTTGATGAAATGATCGCTGCCGTCCGCAAAGCCTGGGACGAGCGTCACTAATTTTAATTATACATATTGGAGGAAATCAAAATGGAATTTAAAATGATCCAGAAAGAAATCCAGCTGCAGTCCCGTGGTTGGATCCCCACCTTCCATGACATCACCATCGATGTTCATAAGATCGTGGAAGAGTCCGGCATCAAGAACGGTACTGTTTCTGTGGTTTCTCACCACACCACCTGCTCCGTGATGATCCAGGAGTGCAGCCATGACTTCGACACCTTCGATCTGGAGTTCCTGCAGCACGACCTGCTGGACATCATGCGTAAGATGATCCCCGACTTTGCCAACGAGGGCGACTACCGTCACCCCGGCCCTGTCCACGCACAGTATGGCCGCTATGTTGACGAGCCCGGCAACTTCACCTCTATGAATACCGACGGCCACCTGCGCTCTGTGTTCTTCGGCCGCAGCGAGACCCTGACCATTAAGGATGGCAAGCTGGATCTGGGCGAGTTCGCTCACATCTACTTCATCGACTGGGACCACGTCCGCGCCCGTCCCCGTCAGGTCAACCTGACCCTGTTCGGCACTGCCGAAGATATGCCCTGCCGTAAGTACAACAACGGTGAGGTAGTCAACACCCTGCGTAAGTTCCCTGCAGAAGAAAAGACCTACATGGAACAGTACGACGAGTGGAAGAAGAGATAATCTCATAACAAAAGCGCCGCAGGATAACCTGCGGCGCTTTTTAATTGGCAGTTGAAGATTGACAATGGACAATTATTTAATTCCATCGCAAAGCGATACATTCATTCTGCATTCAGCATTCTGCATTGTGCATTAAAAAGCTCCACACAAATGTGTGGAGCTTTGTGTTGGCATTACCTATCTTCCCGGGCAGTCGCCCGCCAAGTATTGTCGGCGCAAGTGAGCTTAACTTCTGTGTTCGGGATGGGAACAGGTGGACCCTCACAGCAATCAATACCAACTCATTTTGGGTGGCTTTTAACCACCTTTTATATCAAAAGCCATACGGCTTTTAATAGCAAATGGATTATAGCACTTACAAACGACCTTGTCAACAGAAAAATGTCGAATTGAAGTTGGTGACCCATACCGGATTCGAACCGATGTTAACGGCGTGAGAGGCCGCTGTCTTAACCACTTGACCAATGGGCCATTGGTGCACCTTCAGGGACTCGAACCCGGGACCCACTGATTAAGAGTCAGTTGCTCTACCAACT
>JAZOWK010000026.1:0-4230 GCA_045659205.1 Faecousia sp. | reverse complement strand
CATCCGAAGCTTGCCGGAAATGGTTGCCAGAATTTTGTGGCCGTTACCAATGTCCACGCTGAACATAGCGTTGGGCAGGTTGTCGGTAACGATGCCCTCAATCTCAATTACGTCGTCTTTTGCCAAAGCTTTTAACCTCCTAGGTTGTTGCTTAAATAAGCCAAGTCTCTTCGTAATTCGCTGTTGAGAACCTTGTCGCCGTTACGAAGTTTCTCAGCGACCCGGGTCTCAGAGCGAAGGACCTTAGTTGTGTGCTTGCGTTTTTTACGTTTGGGTTTTTCAATGGATCGGTCTTTTCCGTTCACCAGCTTCAGCCACACATCATCTGCTTCAAGCACATAAAACAGATTTCCTGCGTCTCTGCCTGCAGTGGAAATGACCACATCTGCAATTGTTAAATCCGGTAAATCAGGGTCCATAATCAAAGTCCTTCGGCGACGGTGAGTATTTCCGGCTCCCCGTCGGTGATACATACAGTATTTTCATAATGGGCCGAGAGCTTTCCGTCAACTGTGACTACGGTCCAGCGGTCTTTTAAGATCCGCACATCCGCAGTGCCCGCATTAACCATGGGTTCGATGGCCAATGTCATGCCGGGCAGCAATCTTGGTCCACGGCCGGGCGCTCCGAAATTCGGAACTTCCGGCTCCTCATGCAGCTGCGCGCCCACGCCGTGACCTACGAAAGAACGCACAACCGAAAAACCGTTAGACTCCACATACGTCTGTATGGCGTGGGAGATATCGGACACTCTGTGTCCTTTTTTCGCGAAGCGGATGCCTTCAAGGAAGCTTTGCTTCGTTACATCGATCAGCTTTTGCGCTTGCGGCGAAATGCTGCCGCAGGGAAAGGTAGCCGCGCAATCTCCATGAAACCCCTTGTAATAAGCGCCCACATCCACACTCACGATATCACCCTCCTGCAGGATATACCCGCCAGGGATGCCGTGGATCACTGTATCATTTACAGAGATACAAGCGCTTGCAGGGTAGCCGTTATAGTTCAGGAACGACGGTTTTGCGCCCTGAGATACGATAAAATCGTGTACGGCCTTGTCGATCTGCTTGGTGCTCACGCCCGGTCTTACCATCTCCCCTGCCAAGGCACGGGCTGCCGCGGTAATTTTGCAGGCCTGTCGCATGCACACAAGCTCTTGTTCATTTTTGATTGCGATCATACCGTTTCTCCAATCGCCTTCAGGATATCTGCGAATGCGGCCTCAATGGATTGCTCACCGTTTACAAGACAAAGCTTGCCCTGCTCACGGTAATAATCCTTCAGGACTTCCGTAGTAGCGTGGTAGATGGAAAGACGCTTGCGTACCGTTTCCGGCGCATCGTCTTTACGGATAGCAACCTCGCCACCGCACACATCGCAGATGCCATCTGCTCTGGTAGGATTGGCGGTGATGTGATAGCTGGCGCCGCACTTGGTGCACACCCGCCGGCCGGTCATCCGGCCCTCGATCACAGCATCGTCAACCTCTATGGAAACTACATGGTCGATCCGTACGCCCTTTGCATCCAGAGCCTGGGCCTGGGCCAGGGTGCGAGGCACCCCGTCCAGGATAAAGCCGTTTTTGCAATCGGGCTGAGCCACCCGCTGTGCAACAATGCTTAAAACAACATCGTCAGGCACCAGGTTGCCGCCGTCCATGTACTGTTTCGCAAGCTTGCCCAGGTCGGTATCATTGCTGATAGCCTCCCGAAGCATATTACCGGTGGAAATGGAAGGGATCTGCAGGCGTTCGATAAGCATCTCAGCCTGCGTGCCCTTGCCGGCACCGGGAGCACCCAGAAGGATCAGATTCATTGGAATCCTCCGATCTTAGTCCAGGAAGCCCTTGTAGTGACGCATCAGCATCTGAGCCTCCAGAGCCTTTACGGTCTCCAAAGCAACACCAACCACGATGATGATGGAAGTGCCGCCGATGGCCAGAGACTGGATACCGGGGATCGCAGCGCCGCCGATGATGGGCAGCAGGGATACGATAGCCAGATAGAATGCGCCAAAGATCAGAATCTTGTTGATAACCTTCTTAATGAAGTCAGCGGTGGGCTTACCAGGCCGGAAGCCGGGGATGAAGCCGCCGTTTTTCTTCAGGTTGTTGGAAATCTCAACAGGATCATACTGAATGGTGGAATAGAACCAGCTGAAGAAGAAGATCAGCAGGCCGTACAGTACGCAATATGCCCAGCCGCTGGGAACGCAGAACAGGTCATACGCCCAACCGGAAGAAGTGCCGGTGAAGGCACAGATGGTGCCGGGGATGGACACGATGGACTGGGCGAAGATCACGGGCATAACACCGGACATGCTCACCTTGATGGGCAGGTTGGTGTTCTGACCGCCGTAAACCTTACGGCCAACCACGCGCTTAGCATACTGAATGGGGATACGACGCTCAGCGTCGTTGATGAAGACGATGAACACAACCAGAGCCAGCAGCACAACACCGATGATCATGCCGACCCACCACTGCATAGCGCCGCCCATCATGTTAGTGATCATCTGGGGGATGCCTGCAACGATGTTGGCGAACAGGATCATGGAGATGCCGTTGCCGATGCCGTGCTCGGTCACCTGCTCACCCAGCCACATAGCGAAGGCGCCGCCGGCTGCGAATGCACCGATGATCACGATGGCCTGCAGGACAGAATTCTGAGAATTCTCCAGGATGCCATAGTTGCTGATCATGGTGTAGTAAGCGAAGCCCAGCAGCAGGCCCAGGCCTGCGGTGGTGTAACGGGTGATGCGCTCGATCTTCTTCTTACCAATCTCACCCTGCTCCTTAGCCATCCGCTCCAGAGCGGGAATGGCGATGGTCAGCAGCTGGATGATGATGGATGCGTTAATATAGGGCTGGATGCCCAGTGCCATAACGGATGCCTGAGAGAAGGCAGAGCCGCTCATGGCGTTGTAAAGGCCCAGAATGGTGTTACCCAGATCTGCCTCAAAGAAAGCTGCCATAGCTGCCGTATCCACGAAGGGAACGGGGATGACGCTGCAGATACGATAGATCAGCAGGATCATCATGGTGAACATCAGCTTCTTGCGCAGTTCGGGAATCCGCCAGGCGTTAGCCAGTGTCTTAAACACTTAAACCACCTCGGCCTTTCCGCCTGCCTGCTCGATCTTTTCCTTTGCAGACTGGGAGAAAGCCGCTGCCTTCACAGTGACCTTCTTGGTCAGGTTGCCGTTAGACAGCACCTTCAGACCGTAGGGGCAGGAAGACAGGATGCCCTTTTCGATCAGAGCGGCTGCGTCGACAACGGCGCCGTCCTCGAAGCGATTCAGAACTGTCAGGTTAATGGCAGTCAGGGGCTTTGCGTAAATGTTGATGAAACCGCGCTTGGGGATGCGGCGTACCAGAGGCATCTGGCCGCCTTCGAAGCCAACGCGAACCTTGCCGCCACTACGAGCGTGCTGGCCCTTGTGACCGCGACCGCCGGTCTTGCCGTTGCCGGAACCGGTACCGCGACCCTTGCGCTTACCTACCTGGGTAGAACCCTGGACAGGAGAAAGTTCATGCAGATTCATTCTTTACTCCTCCTTATTCTACTTCTGTGACCTGCAGCAGGTAGCCGATCTTGGCGATCTTACCGCGGGTCTGTTCGTTGTCCGGCTGAATGGTGACCTGTCCGATCTTACGCAGACCGAGGGACTGGGCAGTAGCAATATGCTTTTCCAGACGGCCGTTCAGGCTCTTAACAAGCTCAATTCTCAGATTTGCCATGTTAATGCCCTCCTTAACCGACGATTTCTTCCACGGTCTTGCCGCGGATAGCAGCAACCTGCTCGGGGCTGCGCAGAGACTTTAAGCCCTCCATGGTGGCCTTAACCACGTTCTGGGGGTTGTTGGAACGCAGGCACTTAGCGCAGATGTTGCGAATGCCGGCAGCTTCCATAACCGCACGGACAGCGCCGCCGGCGATCACGCCGGTACCTTCCGTAGCGGGCTTGAGCATAACAGTGCCGGCGCCAAAGATGCCGATCACATCGTGGGGAATGGTGCCGTCAGCCAGGGAGATCTTCACCATATTCTTCTTGGCATCGGTGATGCCCTTCAGAATAGCTTCGGAAACTTCCGCAGCCTTGCCCAGACCGTAACCCACAGTGCCCTTGCCGTCACCAACGACGACCAGAGCGGAGAACTTCATTACACGGCCGCCCTTAACGGTCTTGGAGACGCGGTTCAGGTAAACGACCTTCTCAATGAGTTCGGAAACT
>JAZOWK010000025.1:0-21557 GCA_045659205.1 Faecousia sp. | reverse complement strand
AGATGTATATATCCAGGTAGACTTTGATAGAGATAATGCGACCTACCAGATTGGTGGCGAAAGCGGCAGCTTTGCTTATACTGGCGCATTCACCAGATTGGAGCTGTACGCTGCTACAAAGGGCGCATTTGGTCTGTGCTTTGACGATTTCCAGATCTATCACGAAAGAGTGGCTGCCACTGCCCAGGTCATCTGGGACGATGGCTACGACGCCGACGAGATCCGCCCTGAGTCCCTGGATGTAAATCTGTACTCCGGTGAGACTCTGATCGCCTCCGGCAAGGTCAATGCAGCAAACGGCTGGAAGCTCACTGCTGATGGTTACTATAAGACCGATGCTACCGGCGCAGCGATCGCTTATACCGCTGAGGTGGTAAACGTTCCTGACGGATATACCGCCGTTGCCGGTGAGAATGGCTCTATTACCCTGAGCTACATCCCTGTTAATGTTGTATATTATGACAATGATTTTGAGAATGGCACCGCAGTAGCCGGCGATAATAGTGGCGCTTACATTATGTATGACGCCGCCGGCCACTACATTCAGGACACCAACGATTCTGCTTACACTGTGACCGAAGGTGACAACACCTATATGGTGGCCGACTGCACGGCTGACGGCGGCGCCAGCCAGATAATCGTATGGACCAATACTGGTGGTGTAAACCCCGACATTGTGAAGATCACTATGCGGGTGCGTATCGAAGAGGATGCCACCTATGCTATTGGTGACGATATCACCTTCCGCTACCGCCGCGTAGAGGACGGTGCCGAGAGCCAGACGAACAATCCCTTTGCTGAGATTGACGGCCAGGCCATTGGCTTTACCAACACAAGTGAAGGCGATACATCCCCCAATATCACTCAGTGGACCGATGTGGAGTTTGTCCTCTGCTCCTCTCAGGGCTGGGGCATCTATCGCGTGGGTGACGCCCACGGTACCTTTACGTTCCCCACCTGTGAAAATGGCTTCGCCGCCTTTATGATCCGCTGCGGCGAAAATGACGGACCTTTGTATTATGATGATCTGAAGGTATTCACCCCGCCCGCTGAGACGATTAAGATGCCCGTTGTGGCTTCCGTTTGGTGGAATGATGGTAACAACTATGACGGCAGCCGTCCCGATAACGCTACACTGATGCTGAACGGCCAGACTGCTACTGTCACCGCTGCAGATAAATGGGCACACACCTTCTTTGTTCCTGCCTTTGATGCTGATGGTAACCGGATCACCGATTACACTGCATCTGCTATCATTCCTGAGGGCTACAGAGCCATTCAAAACGGTGCAGAAGTAGAGCTGATCCACACACCCATTCTGCCCAATACCAACAAGCCCGGTGTTACTACCAATGCATATTTCTACAATGACTTTGAGCGCTATGATGAAAATGGTACTCAAATCAACGACTTCTATACCGGCGCATCCACTTCTCAGGGCGAGGAAATGATGAAGACTGTCACCGATGGCGACAACAGCTATATGCTGGTTGACATCATCAGCGGCACCGGAACGGCTCAGTATCAGGCTAACTTCGTTGGTTACACCGGCGGCAACTACGCCGTAAGCCTCAAGCTGGCTACGGATAACGTGGTTCCCAATGGCACTTACTTCCAGTATATCTATGGTAGCGACGGTAGGCAGACCCTGTTCTCTATCGTGGATGTGGATGGTGTCAGCTGCCTGAAGGTCGGTAGCACTACCTATAAGGATGTTGTGATTGGCGGCCAGTGGGTGCAGATCGATATGGTGTTCACTATGTCTGAAAACGGCATCAATGATACCTGCACGCTGTATGTGAACAAAACTGTTAATGTTATCGAACTGAATGACCGCGCGGCTGACTACTACACGCCTTATGTGCGGCTGTATTTCAACGGCGTGGGCAATGTAGGCGATAGCGTCAAGGTGGATGATTTCATCATCTATCCCTACGATTCCGAAAATGGTCTGCTGACTGTGGATCAGGTCAATTCTCCCGGTTATTACTTCTGGGTACAGCCCCACGCAGTAGAGGATAAGGCAGCTGAGTCTCAGTGGTCGAAGGACAGTGCCAAAATTGATCCGACTGTCCTGCAGGAGGCTTTTGAGCTCACACCCACCTATTGGAAGAGATCTAACAACTTTGAATCTTTGGACTCCTCTTTGGCTCTGTACTATATGGTGCTGTCCGAGTATATGGATGAAACCGGTAATGATGAAGTGGCTCAGGAAGCTGCTGATCGTATTATAGAGATGGTTTCCGGTGGCAATGAGCCCTGGGCATCTGTAGGAAGCAATTGGAGCCACGGCGTTGTGGCAACCACCATGACCCTGGCTAAGAACACCGAGTCCATTTGGGATAAGGTTGTTGATGCAGCCTATGAGGATGAAGTTGATCTTCTCATGGAGTGCTTGGCAATTGCTGCCAACTGGGGCTATAACGCCAACAACGACTATAGGACCGGATTTACTATGGCAGGCGACTTTGGTAAGGACATGAATCCCAACTTCCTGAATTCTTACCTTACCTGCTACCTGTCCGCAGCCATGTACTTTGACGCAGACGGCAATGGCGGCGACGAGCTGGATGCTATCTTTGAAGCATTCGACTACAATACAGATCCTGAAACCAGCTATATTGCTCGTTTGAAGGCTGCCAACTTCACCAACATCCTGCGCGTATGGCAAACTGAAGGCGTCGGTGATCTTATGACAAACGGCGGCGAGATCGACCCGGCTACCGGCACTTCCGGCTCCGGCGATGGTGTTAAGCAGAAGTTCTTCTACGATGATCTTAACTGCAATAATATCTACGATAGTAGTCAGCTGACTGAAATATTCATCAGCGCTGTTAAGTTCACTTACAGCTGGGCAGTTACCTCTTCCAGCGGCGCTCCCGGTTCCAGA
Organism: Faecousia sp.; assembly: GCA_045659205.1. Classification (GTDB taxonomy): domain Bacteria; phylum Bacillota; class Clostridia; order Oscillospirales; family Oscillospiraceae; genus Faecousia. Next base: position 18,667 of record JAZOWK010000025.1, on the reverse strand, counting down.
GAATACGCATTCATCATTTCCGGTGAGGAATCTCCCTTGGAAGGCCAGATGGGTATGATGCGTGAGTTCTCTTCTTCCGGCTACCGTTCCGATGTTCTTTATAGCTACTTAAGCGCAGTTAACATCGCACCGTTGTATGCCAATATGAAGCTGCTGGGCTACTGGGATTATGACAATTACACTGATCCCGATCTGCTGCTGAAGATGGACAACCGTATCTATGTGGGTACGCAGGACCTGTTCTTTAAGATGGATCAGGGTTACCAGAGCTACATCTCAAGAACCGACTATGTAGAGCGCAATATTGTAACCAGATCTACTATGGACGGCAAGGGTCTTAGCTATGTGGAGGATATCTTCGATAACTTCCATTTCGTAGATCAAGCACAGTAATTTGAAAGGAGCGAAAACTTATGTTCAATGATAATAAGGATTATATTGCACCTTCTGTTACGGTGCATGCTCTGGATCCGTATTTAGATCCGATCACCACCTCCGGCGATGTAGATTGGGGCGTTGGCGACAACGACCAGGGCTTCCCTCTGAACTAATTCCAACAAGCAACAGCCCGGATTTATCCGGGCTGTTGTGCCCCAAGGAGGACTTGTTATGAATAAGGTAAAATTGATCTGCCTACTCTTGGCCGCGATCCTGCTGCTTTCCTTGGCCGCCTGGGTTTTCGTGGAGCTGGGTCGTGATCCGGGATCGGAGTTGCCTACCAACGCGACTACGGACGCACCCACGGATGCACCTACCGATGCACCTACTGACGCGCCTACGGATGCGCCTACGGATGCACCCACCGAGGTGCCTTCCGATGCGCCCACGGATGCATCTACCAATGCGCCGGTAAATACTCCCACGGCAGCGCCTACCGAGGCGCCTACCCAGGCACCTACCGAGCCGCCTGCAGACAACTATAAAGCTCCCGAAAATTACGAGGAGTATTTGGCTATGTCCGGTGCCGATCAGACCCGGTTTATGAAGAGCTTCCCTTCTGTGAGGGATTTTACGACCTGGCTGAAGCAGGCAAGAGCGGAATATGAGGCCGCGCAGGATAAGGGCCAAGTTGGCAAAGACGGCGTTATTGTTTTAGGATGATATTTATGTAAAAAGCACTCCTCATTTGAGGAGTGCTTTTTGTATTGCAATTACTGGTTGCGGGTTGTATAATTTAGCTATAATGCGTAAAGGATGTGCGTTTATGGAAATTACTGTAAAACAGATATCTTCGATGCACAAGGTAAGAAAGTCCGATACATTAAACTTCCCGGAAGTAGACCATATCACCGCCCTTGCCGGTCAGCGGTAGCTTGGCCACAGAATTACTTACGAATAATTTACCGGCTGCGTACACGGTGATCTGCCTGAGGGCGGGGAAGACCGCTTCCGGCAATATTTATTGCAGGCATTTGCATAATAAAATTGGCATAAGAGCATTGCTCTTATGCCAATTTCTTATTGGTGCCTTTGCAATTGATACTGCTTGGGCGTAACACCCTTGAGCTTTTTAAAGATCCGGATGAAATAAGAGGGGTCATTGAAGCCGCAGTCCAGCGCCACCTCCGTAATGGAAGTATTGCCGCTGGAAAGGCGGATGGCGGCCTGATCTGCACGGTAATTGGTAAGATATGCCATAGGGGTCTGCTGAACGATCTGCCGGAAGAGCTTGCAGAAATAAGCCGGGTGCATACCCGCGACCTGGGATAAAAGCTGCAGGTCTGCCGGGGCGGCATAATTTTGTTCGATATATTCCAGCACGGCCTTAACGGAGCTGATTCGATGCAGCCGCCCTGCAGGGTCACTGGGGGTGCAGCGCTTTTCTTCCAAAATGCAGCCAAATAGCTGGCAGATAGCGCCCAGCAAGCGCAGCTCATCATAAACCGGCTGCCCATCTGCAATGCGGCAGCAATCCATAACCGCAGCTGCCGCCTGTGTTACCCTCGGGCAAGCGCCAACAGGGAAGTAGACCTGGGGCAGCAGCTCTAACCGGTAGACAGGCCGCAGGTGCTTTTTAACCCCTTCAAAGCTGCGGAACAGCTGGTGCAGGTCAAAGAGAAAACACTCGTACACGCAGTTTTGCGGGTAGCCACCGTGGAGCATACTGTCGTGGAGCAGCACCACATCTCCCGGCTTTGCTTCAATGGGAAGATCGTCCGCGTGCATAGAGAAAATGCCTTCTTTTACCCGGATCAGCTCCCATTCCTTGTGCCAGTGGAAATCCATGGTGTACCGGTTATGGCCTTCTTGCAGAAGATGATATTCACAAGGGAAGTCGGGTGTGCCGTGGGGGGCTTTTTCGTGGTTGATCATGGACTTCATAAAATCACCTGCCAAAACTTAATTTTGTCCTATTTTTTATTATTATAATCCAAGAAATCAGACTGTGTCAATGGTATAATAACAATATCGTAAGATATTTACTTCGTATATGAAAGGAAGGAAATACTATGGCAAAGAACAGATACATTGGCGAATATCCCGTAATCGGCATCCGCCCCACCATTGACGGCCGTCGTGGCCCGCTGAAGGTTCGTGAGGGCCTGGAAGATCAGACGATGGCTATGGCCCAGGCTGCCAAAAAGCTTTTTGAGGAGAATCTGCAGTACTCCAACGGCGATCCCGTTAAGGTCATTATTGCCGATACTACCATCGGCCGTGTGGCTGAAGCTGCTGCCTGCGCAGAAAAGTTTAAGAGAAACGGCGTGGATATCACCCTGACCGTTACCCCCTGCTGGTGCTACGGCAGCGAAACAATGGATATGGACCCCATGACCATCAAGGGCGTTTGGGGCTTTAACGGCACAGAGCGTCCCGGCGCAGTGTACCTGGCTTCCGTTCTGGCAAGCCACGCCCAGAAGGGTCTGCCTGCTTTTGGTATTTATGGCCACGATGTGCAGAATCTGGACGAAGTGACCAACATTCCTGAAGATGTGCAGGAAAAGCTGCTGCGTTTTGCAAGAGCTGCTGTAGCGGTTGCATCTATGCGTGGCAAGAGCTACCTGCAGATCGGCTCTATCTGTATGGGTATCGGTGGCTCTATCATCGACTCTGATTTCATCGAAAGCTACCTGGGTATGCGTGTTGAGTCTGTGGACGAGGTGGAAATTATCCGTCGAATGTTCGAGGGCATCTACGATGCAGCAGAGGTGGAAAAGTGCAGAGCCTGGATCAAGGAAAACTGCAAGGAAGGCTGGGATAAGAACCCTGACTTCGTAAAGACCAGCGATGAGAAGAAGGCTGAACAGTGGGACTTCCTTGCCAAGATGTACTGCATCATCAAGGATATGTTCAACGGAAATCCCAATCTGCCTGAGGGCAGAGAAGAGGAGATGGTGGGTCACAATGCCATCGCCGGCGGCTTCCAGGGTCAGCGTCAGTGGACGGACTTCTATCCTAACTGCGACTTCCCCGAAGCCCTCTTAAACTCCACCTTCGACCATAACGGCGCCCGTGAGCCTTACATCCTGGCTACCGAGAACGATGTGCTTAACGGCTTGGGTATGCTGTTCATTAAGCTGCTGACCAACCGGGCAGCTATGTTCTCCGATGTGCGTACTTACTGGAGCGAGGATGCCTGCAAGCGGGCCTCCGGCTATGAGATCACCGGCAAGGCTAAGGAAAACGGCGGCTTTATCCATCTGATCAACTTCGGCGCTACTGCTCTGGATGCTTGTGGCGAATGTACCGATGAGAACGGTGTACACCTGATGAAGAAGTGGTGGGAAGTCACCGACGAGGATATTAAGAAGATGTGCGAGGCTACTACCTGGCCCGCTGCTGACAACGGCTATTTCCGTGGCGGCGGATTCTCCTCTTCCTTTACCACCCGTGCAGAAATGCCTGCTACTATGATCCGTCTGAATCTGGTCAAGGGCCTTGGCCCTGTGCTGCAGATCGCAGAAGGCTGGACTGTGCAGCTGCCTGACGATGTGACCAAGACCTTGATGATGCGTACCGACCCCACCTGGCCCTGCACCTGGTTTGCTCCTCGCTGCGACGGCAAGGAAGGTAGCCCCTTCTGCTCTGCTTATGATGTGATGAACAACTGGGGCGCAAACCACGGCGCCATTGCTTACGGCCACATCGGTGCTGACCTGATCACCATGTGCTCCATGCTCCGCATCCCTGTGTGTATGCATAATGTGCCTGAGGCGGATATTTACCGTCCCGCAGCCTGGAATGCCTTTGGTATGGACAAGGAAGGCCAGGACTACCGTGCCTGCGCCGCCTACGGCCCTCTGTACAAGTAATTATAAATCAGCAAAACAGGCAAGTCCTCGGACTTGCCTGTTTTGCGTCTTTGTGCTACAATGAAGAAAATGAAAGGAGTGGCGGTTATGGCTATTGTAACGATCATTGGCGCGGGTATGATGGGCTCTGCTTTGGCGTTTCCTGCAAGAGAAAACGGAAATGAAGTCCGTTTGGTAGGCACGCATTTGGATAGGGATATCATCGATGCCTGCCGCAAGAATAATCAGCATCCTAAATTTGAGCGGCCTTTTCCTGCGGGGTTAAAGTATTATCACATCGAGCAGGTGGAGCAGGCCATCGATGGGGCGGATATGATCATCGGCGGTGTGTCCAGCTTTGGTGTTGACTGGTTCGGTGATGAGATCCTGCCCAAGATCCCGGAGCATATTCCTGTGCTGACCGTTACTAAGGGTCTGATGGATACGGAAGATGGCAAACTGCTGACGTATCCCCAGCTTTGGGAGGAAAAGCTGCGGAAGATGGGCAAGACCCTTTCTTTAAATGCCATCGGCGGCCCTTGCACCAGTTATGAATTGGTGGCTCACGACCAGACGGAGGTTGCTTTCTGCGGCAAGGATATGGATATCCTTCGCAAGCTGAAGGAAATTATGGCCACCGATTATTACCATATCAGTTTATCCACCGATGTGGTGGGCATCGAAAGCGCGGTGGCCCTTAAAAACGGCTACGCTTTGGGTATCGCCCTGACCATCGGTCTGAATCAAAAGGAATTTGGCATCGACAGCGTTCTGCATTTTAATTCCCAGGCTGCCATCTTCGGTCAGGCTGTGAAGGAAATGTATAAGCTGCTGGCTTATCAGGGCGCGGCTACCTTGGAGAATATGTCCGTAGGCTATGGCGATTTGTATGTTACCGTTTATGGCGGTCGCACCCGGCTCATTGGCATTTTGCTGGGCAGAGGCTTGGATATCGACGCAGCGAAGGCGGAGCTGAACGGTGTAACGCTGGAATCTTTGGTGGTTGCCGAGCGGGTAGCAAGAGCCATCCGTATTGCGGCAGCGCGGGGCGCTCTGGATGGCAAGGATTTCCCCTTGCTGATGCATGTGGATGAGATCATCTGCCACAAAAAGGAAGTCTGCATCCCCTGGGAAGATTTCACTTTTACCTACGAAAAATAATAGAATCACCGGTATTTTTAGAAATACCGGTGATTTATTATTTTATAATATGTTGTTTTCTTCTTCGCAGAACTTCTCTGCACAGGATGGTCAGCCCGATGCCGGCAGCTGCGGTGATTACCCAGCCAATCACCGTTGCGCCCCAACCGAAGCGTTCAGAGATCACAGCAAACAGGTAAATGGAAACAGCGCTGCCAATGTATGTACCGGCGTTCAGCAGACCTGCGATAAAGGACAAATTTTTGCTTGCGCCGAATAGGGCGGGGATATAACAGGTTTGTAAGGTGTTCACACCGTTGATCGCGCCGTTTGCCAAAGCAATGAGGAGCATACTGACGATCACTGAGCTACCTGCAAACAGGTGCATACTCAAAAGCAGCAGGCAGATCAGGGTGAAGAGCAGGCCGATGGCGGCAAATACATCCCGCTTCATAGCCAGCAGCAGCTTGTATGCAATCAGGTTTACCAGCACATGCATAATGGGCAGCGCCACACCCACCAGGATGGACACCACGCTTTCTAACCGGAAGCTTTCTGTCAGGAAGGTGGGCAGCCAGGTGCTGATGCCGTCCCGGAGCATACCCTGCATTGCAATGGAAAGCAGGATCACCGGCAGGATCAGCATTAGTACCTTCGGTAGCGCCAGGGATTCTTCACTCTTTACAGTTTCTTTGGCAGCAGCTGTAAAGGCAATCTCTTTTAAAAGCTTTTTGCTCACAAAGAGCCATACAAAGGCGGTAATTGCGGCAATGGTGGCAGTTACTATGAATACAGATTTCCAGCCGGAAAGGAAGATCAGCAGCGGGCATAGCAAATATACGGCAATGGTGCCGCAAGCGCCACTTGAGCCAATGGTGGGGGCGATTTTGGCATAGTCTTCCATAGAGGTGGCGGCAGTGAGGATCTTTACCAAGGGCGGCCACATAAAGGCCTGGGCAAGGCCGTTGATGCCCCAAACAGCGGTCATCAGGCCGATACTGGGAGAAACCAGGGGTAAAAGTATGTTGGCAGAAACCGCTACCAGCAGGCCTGTAAAGATCAAAAGCCGGGGATTTAACCGGTCGCCCAAATAGCCGCTTATCAGCTGTCCGGCGCCGTAGGTGATGAAAAGAGCGGTGGTGATGAAGGCAGCAGAGGATTTCAGAACATTTTCTGCCTGCAGAAATTCCACCAGCACAGCGGCAAAATTGATCCGGGTTATGTAGCTGGAAAAGTATACAAGACATCCCAGTACTGTGAGTAACCGGATGTCCTTTTTGCTTTGCAGTTTCATTTTATCACCACCCAAGCCGATTATATCAGCAGCAAAAATGAAAGTCAAACACAAAAGCTCTGCGTATTATCGCAGAGCTTTTGCTTTATCCTTACCGATTAACGGAACAGAACGCATTTTTTTCTTTAATAATTTCTCTCAGCGCGTCTGCTTCCCGATTCAGGGAGCTTACCTGATGATCCGGCATAAATTCCAAAAGCATATAATGCTCACCGGAGAATTCCTGCAGGTAAGTATGCCAGTCGGCAGCGCCCTGGGCAAGGGGCAGCTGCACCTTGTTTTCAAAATAAAATACGTGGATATTGTAGGTGTAAGGCGCGATCATACGGGCATACCGCGCACTTTCCTCAAGACCTGCGACAGAGCTGGGCTGCCAGTACATCCTAAAATGGGGAGAATTTACATACTTCATAAGCTCCAGCGCACATTCTTTGGTTTCGGTGTAGGTGTTTCTGTGGCACTCCAGGCACAAGATCACATCTTCTTTTTCTGCGATTTTGGCAGCTGCCACACAGTCAGCAAAAAGCTTAGTTTTTTCTTCTTCGGTGATGATGTCAGGACTTTTTTCACCGCACCACAGACGCAGAATGTTTGTGCCCAGGGCTTTTGCTACCCGGATGTAGTCGGGAAGCTCCTCCATGGGAGTAACACTCAGGCGGAAGTAAGTGCCATAGGAGCAGCAGGTGATGGAAAATTCCTTTTGCAGCTGCAGTACTTCCTCCAGCCGCTCAGGATCATTTATGGGCACATGTACATCGCTGCCCCATTCAATATAGGAAAGACCTGCGTTGGCGGCTGCCTGGCAGACCTCCCGGACGGTCAGCTTACGGAAGGATACGGAACAAAGGCCAGCTTTCATAATTTATCCTCCTAATACTATTGCTTTTTATCGGAATCGTTTTTGTCGTAAAGATGCATCAAACCCTTTAAAAGCAGCTGATCGTCTACCACGATCTTGTGCTTGCAATAGGGGATCACCAGCTTGGAAAGACCGCCGGTGCTGACTAAAGTGCAGTTGTGGCCAAGCTCTGCCTGTATCATATCGATCAGGCCGTCCAGGGCAGCTGCGTTGCCGTTAATGATGCCGCTGCGCATACAGTCTGCGGTGTTGCGGCCGATGACCTTTTTGGGAGGATCCAGGCTGATTTGGGGTAGCTGGGAAGTGCGCTGGGCCAGAGCATCCATAGAGATCTGCAGGCCGGGCATAATCGTGCCGCCGATGAAGCAGCCCTCTTCGTTGATAACGGAAAGGGTAGTGGCAGTACCCATATCGATGATGATCATAGGCGCGCTGTACTGAGCAAGCGCGCCCACCGCATCAGCCACCCGGTCGCTGCCCAGCTGGGTAGCGTTATCCAGCTGAATCTTGAGGCCGGTTTTCAGACCCGGGCCAACGATGAGCGGGGTTTTGCCGATGAGCTTTTCTACTGCAATTTTCAGCATATTGGTAACGGAAGGCACTACCGAGGAAATAATCGCTCCGTTAAAGTTACTGCCGGTATAGCCATTTAAGTCCAAAACGGTTTTGATCTTTACCGCAAATTCCAAAGCGGTGCATTGCCGGTCGGTGGAGAGCCGCTCCACCATTAAGATCTTGTTATTTTCAAAGCAGCCCAGCACGATGTTGCTGTTGCCGATATCCACAGCTAAAATCATAGCCTCACCTCCTTAAAAAACCGGTCTTATCCAGCGCTTTGCACAGCGCGCCGGTGATGGCGGTGGAGGCAAGCATCTCTACCACAGCGTTAACACCTACAAAGGTGCAGATGAACAAAAGCACATTTTTGCCTGCCATTAAGGTTTGCAGATAGTCGGTGTTTCTAAAAAGAAGCACCAGCGCCAGCATAAACAGGGCGGTATTTAAGAAAGCGGCACTAAAGCCGGCAAGAAAGCCTGCAAAGGTGCGGTTTGCTATTTTGGCAGCGCCTTTATAAATAAGGCCGGTTATAAGACCTGCCAGCAAGCGGGGGATAAAGCGCTGGACAAAGGCTAAAATGGGACTGATCTCAAACAGTACAACACCCATAGCGCTGGTGCCGCCAATGCCTAAGCACTGTAAAAAGCTGGTGATACCAAAAACTGCGCCTGCAAAAGCGCCGCCCCAAGGGCCTAATGCCGCGGCGGCAATGGCTACGGGGATCATATTAAAGGTGATTGCCAAAGGGCCGATGTTCAGGTAGCCTAAAGGCGTATAGGACATTAAAAGTAGTAGCGCGGTCAGCAGTCCCAGTAGCGTAAGCTCTCTGGGCTTAAACCTCTTTTTCATATGTAATTCCTCCTTGTTATCATTCCCATAGGGATATAATACAATTCAAAGCTATTATAACACGAAACTAAGAAAAATCTATATATCTTTTTTCAAAATAATATGCTACAATGAAAAAAACACGCAAAAGGAGAATGCCTTATGCTGAAAAATAAAACGGTTGTGCTGGGTGTCAGTGGCTCGATTGCAGCGTATAAGATCGCCAATCTTGCCCGGATGTTAAAGAAACTCCATGCCAATGTGCAGGTGCTGATGACCCAAAATGCCACCAATTTTATCAATCCCATTACTTTTGAAACCCTGACCGGCAACAAGTGCCTGATTGATACCTTTGATCGGAACTTCCAGTATAGCGTAGAGCATGTGGCTCTTGCCAAGCAGGCAGATGTGGTGCTCATTGCGCCTGCCAGCGCCAATGTGATCGGCAAAATCGCCGGCGGCATTGCTGACGATATGCTCACCACTACGGTGATGGCTTGCCCTTGCAAGAAGATCGTTGCTCCGGCTATGAATCACAATATGTATCATAACCCCATCGTGCAGGAGAACATAGGGAAGCTTGCCCGCTATGGCTATGAGATCATCCCCCCGGAAACAGGAATGCTGGCCAACGGAGATCAGGGTGACGGCAGAATGCCAGAAGAAACGGTGCTTTTGCAGTATATCCTGAAAGAGATCGCTTTTCCTAAAGATTTAGCCGGTAAAAAGGTGATGGTCACCGCCGGTGCTACCCGGGAAGCCATCGACCCGGTGCGCTTTATCACCAACCATTCCTCCGGAAAAATGGGCATCGCCCTTGCCAAAGCCGCAATGCTTCGGGGCGCTCAGGTGACTTTGGTCTGCGCCCACACGGATGTGGAAATTCCTCTGTTTGTGGATGTGATCCGGGTCAATACCGCCAAGGAAATGTTTGACGCGGTGACCGGTCACGCAGAAGTGCAGGATATGATTATTAAGGCTGCCGCCGTGGCGGATTATACCCCGGCAGAAACAGCTGACCATAAGATCAAAAAGACCGATGGGGATATGGCCATCCCCCTGAAGCGGACAGAGGATATCCTCCTGTGGCTGGGTCAGCATAAAAAGGAAGGCCAGTTTATCTGCGGCTTTTCTATGGAAACGGAAAATCTGCTGGAAAATTCCCGTAAGAAGCTGGAAAAGAAAAACTGCGATATGATCTGCGCCAATTCTATTTCTACTGCCGGCGCAGGCTTTGGCTGCAATACCAATATCATTACCCTGATCACCAAGGATGGCTGCACAGAGCTTCCCCAAATGACCAAGGATGAAGCCGCCCACGAAATTTTGGATGCAATGAAATAAAAAAGAGGTGCTTTAAGCACCTCTTTTTTATGCAATCATATCTCTTAAACGAAGTAAAGTCAGCCGTCTGCGAATGTAGGGCGCGTAATAATAGCAATCCTCGAAAAGCTTTTTGGGTTTGCCGATGTCCTCATAAGTCAGTTTGCAGCCAGCGGCTTTCATCGCGGCATAAACTTCCTCGTAAGCGGGCATAGAACGGATGATCTTTATTACTTCCGGCCAGCATTCCTGCAGCTTTTTGGGGTCAACCTTATCCACGATGTTATCCTGCTCATTCATCTTTCGAACTTCATCTGCCATATTATCAAAGAACCGGTAAACGGTGTCCCAATCCACCTGTTCTTTTTGACCGGTGATGCTATGGCGGCTTGCAAGCTCGTTATAGTACTTTAGCACCGCCAGGGTGGCAACGCCCACATCATCACCGTGGAAGTTGGGGATGATGCCATCCCGCAGCTGCACGCACTCGATCAGGTGGGAGATCATATGCTCCGCACCGCTGGCGGGGCGGGAATTTTGGGTAAAGCTCATAGCGATGCCCGTCATCAGCAAAGATTCAAAGATATTGCCTGCGGTGTATTCGTCGTTAGCGGTCACCTTGTCCGCCATAGCCATCAGGTCGTCCACCGCTTTGCGGACTAAATCAGCGATGGCCTCACAGTAGTATTCCCCTGTAAGTAAATGGGAGATCTGCCAATCGATAAGGCCTACATATTTGGCCATCATATCGCCAAAACCGGCGGCTTTTAGCTCTACCGGTGCTTTTGCCAAAATAGCGGTATCACCGATCACCACTTCCGGACTTTTTGCGCCGTAGGTGATCTTAAAGCCGTCCTGCACCAAGGGTGCGTTATAGGAGGCAAAGCCATCCATAGAGGGGGCAGTGGCAAAGATGCACAGCATCTTATTTTGACGGCTGGCGGCCATACGGCAAGGGTCATTGACAGAGCCTGTGCCTACAGACAAAATACCCATGTCCTGACCCCGTACCAGCCTTTCCAGCTGCTCTACATGGTGCATTTCTGCTACCCGCAGATCGTCATAAATATGATAGGAAACATCAAATTCCGTAAGGGTTTCCACAATGCCTTCGGCAGCTTGCAATGTGTTTTTGTCAGCCACCAGCAAAAGCTTTTTGGGGAAGCCGTTTTCCTGTAAAATTGTGCCTACCTGATGCACAAGATTAGAGCCGATGCGGATATCCCGAATGGTGGTATCGTGGTGCATCCCGCAGCTGCAGCCGGCGCGGAAACGGTCAATAAGCGCCATAATTTCGGACAAATCTATCACCTCAAAAAACGGTTTTACAGTATTGTAGCATAAGGTCAAAAAGCACCGCTTGCGCAGTGCCTTTTGGCACGCCCGGCGCGATTCGAACGCGCGACCTTCCGCTTAGGAGGCGGATGCTCTATCCAGCTGAGCTACGGGCGCATATTTACTATTGCATTGTATCCAAAAAAAGAGTTGGTGTCAACAAGAAAGGTGACACATTTTTCACCCTTGTAAGCATATACTGTCAGCAGTATTGCATAGAGAGGGGGCAGCGTATGGACCAGGATGAATTGACAGTGGATCTGGAAGATCTTCTTTTTGAGAATGAATTGTGGGAACCAAGCAGAAGATGAAACCGGGCGACGCCCGGTTTTTTTGTTATTTCCTCTTTACATAGTGGGGTTTTTAGGCTATAATACTGTGGAATTCCTGTGATTTGAGGAGAACTCTATGAATATCGAATTTGATGCTTACAAGCAAAAGCTGAATGAAATAAAGCCCGCGCTGGATGACTTGGCAGCATCCCTGAATTTGGAGGGCTTGCGTAACGAGCTGGAGCGACTGCACGCTATGCAGGAAGCCCCCGGTTTTTGGGATAACCCTGAAAAGAGCCAGCAGATCGTGATGAAGACTAAGGCTGCAGAGAATAAGATCGAAAAGTATGCCCAGATGACCGGTCTGTGGGATGATCTGATGACCATTTGCGAAATGGCAGCCGAGGAAGATGACGATTCCATGCTGGACGAGCTGAAGGAGGGCTTTAAGTCTCTCAGCGAGGATATGGAGCGCTGCCGTTTGCAGACGCTGCTTACCGGCAATTACGATGGCAACAATGCTATGGTTTCTTTCCAGGCAGGCGCAGGCGGCACAGAGGCACAGGACTGGTGCCAGATGCTGTACCGGATGTACACCCGCTGGGCCGAAGCCCACGGCTATAATTATAAGATCATGGACTATCAGGAAGGCGACGAAGCCGGCCTTAAGAGCGCCGATATCCTCATCGAAGGTGAAAATGCTTACGGTTTCCTGAAGGGTGAAAACGGTGTTCACCGTTTGGTCCGTGTTTCTCCCTTTGATGCCAATGCCCGTCGGCAGACTTCCTTTGCTGCCATCGAAGTGATCCCTGACATTCAGGACGACAGCCAGGATGTGGAGATCAAGGCGGAAGACTATGAAATGCAGGTGTTCCGTTCCTCCGGTGCAGGCGGTCAGCACATTAACAAGACCAGCTCTGCCGTCCGGCTGATCCACAAGGCTACCGGAATCGTGGTTGCTTGCCAGACAGAGCGCAGCCAGTTCCAGAACAAGGAAAACTGCTTGCGTATGCTTCGCAGCAAATTGGTGGAAATCAAGGAGCGTGAGCATCTGGACAAGATCTCCGATATTAAGGGTGTGCAGAAGAAGATCGAGTGGGGCAGCCAGATCCGCAACTATGTGTTTATGCCCTATACCCTGGTTAAGGATACCCGCACCGGCTGCGAAACCTCCAATGTAAATGCGGTTATGGATGGCGCGCTGGATCCCTTTATCAACGCATATCTTACCTGCGCGGCTACCGGAAACTGGGTCACCAAGTAATAAAGCTTAGAAAATCCAACAAAACACTTGCTTTTTGAAAAACGCTGTGTTACAATACTTTGGCTTATGTGACCGGGTATGCCCGGAAAATGAATTTTAAGATCCTTATGGAGGTTATAAATATGTTAGAGACAATTTTGGCTATTCTGGAAGTAATCGCCAGCCTGGCGCTGATGCTGGTGGTGCTGCTGCAGTCCGGTAAGGAAGCAGGCCTGTCCGGTGCTCTGGCCGGCAATAACGATTCTTATATGAATAAGAATAATATGGGCGGTATGGACAAGCTCCTGGCCTCCGCTACCAAGTGGGTCGCCCTGGTTTGGGTAGTCCTGACCCTGGCTCTGTGCTTGGTCTAATACAAATTGAAAAAGACCGTCCGCTGGACGGTCTTTTTTGCTAAAAAGGAGTTACGATTATGAATGCAGTAAAATTAGCAGGTCTCAAGCCTGAAAGCGTGTTTTATTATTTTGAAAAGCTGTGCGCCATCCCCCACGGCTCCGGCAATACCAAGGCGATCAGCGATTATTTGGTAAGCTTTGCAAAAGAGCAGGGGATCTCCTATCGGCAGGATGATCTTAACAATGTAATTATGTTTGCTCCTGCCAGCTTAGGCTATGAAGACCATGAGCCGGTGATTATTCAGGGTCATATGGATATGGTGTGCGAAAAGGATGCCGATTGCCCCATCAATATGGAAACCGATGGCCTGGATGTGACCCACGACGGTGAATTTGTCTTTGCCAAGGGTACGACCCTGGGCGGTGATGACGGCATCGCAGTTGCCTATGCTTTGGCGATTTTGGCAGATAAGGATATTCCCCATCCGCCCCTGGAAGTGGTGATCACCGTGGACGAGGAGACGGGTATGGACGGTGCTGCCGGTATCGACCTGTCTATGCTTAAGGGCAGAAAGTTACTCAACATCGACTCTGAGGATGAGGGCATCCTGACCGTTTCCTGCGCCGGCGGCGCAAAGAGCACCATCAGCCTGCCCTTTGAAAGAAGAGCGGTTTACGGCCCTTGCATCAAGCTGGTGGTGGAAAACCTGCGGGGCGGCCACTCCGGTGTGGAGATCCACAAGAGCCTGGGCAATGCCAATAAAATTATGGGTGTGCTTTTGGGCCGTGTCCGGGAGCTGATGCCCCTGTGCCTGACGAAGCTCTCCGGTGGCGCAAAGGATAATGCAATTCCCCGTTCCTGCGAGGCTACGATGGTGGCTATGGGTATGAATTTAGAGCGGATCAACGATATCACGGAAAGCCTGCAAAATGAGATCCGCAGCAATTTTGATGAGCCGGATGTGATCATCCGGGGCGAGGATGTGGATGCTTTAGGCGGAAATGCCATCAGCGCTGCCGATACGGATAAGGTGATCGCGGCCCTTAACGAAGTTCCCAACGGTGTGCAGTCCTGGAGCGAGGATATTCCGGGCCTGGTGCAGACCAGCCTGAACCTGGGCATTATGCACTTGGATGCTGCTTTGGAGATGACATTTGCTGTTCGCAGCAGCCTGAATACCGAAAAGGAAGCCCTGCTTAAGCAGCTGCGGGATATCACCGAAAAATACGAAGGCAACTACACCCAGCGGGGCGAGTATCCTGCCTGGGAATACAAAAAGGACTCTCAGCTGCGGGATACCATGGTAAATACCTATGAAAAGCTCTATGGGGAAAAGCCCCAGGTGGTAGCCATCCACGCAGGATTGGAATGTGGTCTTTTGGGTGAAAAGCTGCCCGGTCTTGACTGCGTTTCCTTTGGCCCCAATATGCAGGATATCCACACCAGCCGGGAAAAGCTGAACATCGCTTCTACCGAGCGCACCTGGAATTACCTGCTGGAAGTACTGAAAGCATTATAAGATAAAAGCCGCCATTAGGCGGCTTTTATTAGTTTCTTCATCCATACGAAATCCCGCTTGCCTACCACATTCATCAGCACCAGTAAGCTGATAAACACTGCCGGGAAAGTAACCGCTTTTGCAACGGTATTTGGCGCAAAGCTGCAAATAAACAGGGCGATGGCAGCGCTTAACAGGATCAGCACCGGCTTTTGGGGCGCAAAGGGCAGGCGGGTGATCTTCAGCAGCCGTCGCAGGCTCAAAGCAAAATTGATCAGGTGGGTGATGAGAAAGCTGGCAAAATAGCCTGTCATCCCAAACTTTGGCAGCAGCAGGAATAAAAGCGCCACATCCATAGCAGAGGTGAAGATGTTGTAGCGGACGCTGGCGGTCTGCTGTCCTAAGCCTTTGATAACAGAATCGGTGATGGCATCGCAGTAGAGCATGGGGATGAGCAGCGCGAACAGTCGCAGAAATTTGCCCGCCTCTGCATTGTTATATAGCGCCATACAAAGGGGCTCTGCCACCAAGAACATAAGGCCGGCGAACAGACAGGCGTATAATAGCGCCACCCGCAGGCTTTTTACCGTTAAGTACCGGATGCGCTTTTTGCTGCCGGCAGCGCGGCATCTTGCCATTTCCGGGATGAGTAACTCTGCCAATGAGAATAGGATCGCCGCCGGGAACATCAGCACCGGAAATACCATACCGGTGACGATACCGAAAGCCGCCAGGGGATCTCTTACCCTTGGATAAAGGGTCAGCCGTTTGGGAACCATCAGGTTTTCCAAGGTGTTGATGCCCACCTTTACATCGTCTGCCACCGCTAAAGGCAGAGCGGTGCTAACCAGCCGCTTTGCCATAGGGATAGCCTTGCCGGAAGGATGGGCCAAACGGCGGCTGCAAATGCCCAAGCTGATCAGGGTCAGGCAAGAGCCAACACCGCTGCCGGTGATAACGCTTTGGCAGGCCAGGGCCGGGTCGTTGCCTGCCCACAGCGTTAAAAGGGTAACCGTGATGCCCATAGAGCAAAGCTGCTCTGCGATCTCCACGGCAGAAAGAATACCGATCTTTCCTCTGGCGGTAAAATAGCCGGTCATCACCCCGCAGGCGCAGCTGACAGGCAAAAACAGGGCGAAAAGCCGCAAAGCATCGGTGGTGCGGATATCACCGATCCAATGGGTTGCAATACTTGGCGCAAAGTAATACAGCAGCAGCGCCACTGTGCCGCTGAAAATCAGGCTGTATGTAAAGCAGCCGCTTAATACCCAGCGGATGTTTTTCAGGGTCTTTTTGCCCACTTCCTCGGCAGTTAAGTACATAGTGGCGGTGCGGATGCCGCCGATGCCGGCGGTCATAGCCAGCATGCCAACAGAAAGCACCAACTGCAACAGGCCAATGCCGGATGCCCCGATCCGCCCGGAAAGATATACCTGAAAGCCGGTGGAAATGAAGCGCAACAGCAGGTTTACACCGGTGAGCATTAACGCGCCGTAGAAGATGGATTTTTTACGCTGCAAAATAATCACCCCTTGTCCAGCATATGCGGACAAGGGGGTTAATTATGCGTTCCAAACCTTGCAGTGCATTGTCAGAGGACAATCTGCGCATTTGGGATTGCGGGCGATGCAGGTATCTCTGCCGAACAGAACGATCCGGTGGCAGAAATCGCTGCTTTCTTCAGGGGGCAGGATAGCGCGCAGCTGCCGTTCTACCTTTTCCGGGTCTGTGCCTTGGGAAAGACCCAGCCTGCCGCAGATGCGGATGCAGTGGGTATCGCATACTATGCTGCCGGGCCTGCCGTACAGGTCGCCCAAAAGCAGATTGGCGGTCTTTCTGCCCACACCGGGCAGCTTCAAAAGGGCTTCCATAGTATCCGGCACTTTGCCGCCGTGTTCCGTTAAGAGCATTTGGCAGGCAAGGACGATGTCCTTGGCCTTTTGCCGGAAAAAGCCGCAGGAATGAATGATTTTCTCCACATCGGTAATGTCTGCCGCTGCGAAGGCTTCCAAAGTGGGGTAGGTGGCAAACAGCTCCGGGGTGATCAGGTTTACCCGGGCATCGGTGCATTGGGCGGACAGACGCACTGCGATCATCAGCTCATAGTCTTTTTTATAATGCAGAGCGCAGGGCGCGTCCGGGTAACGGTCTTTTAAGGTGTCAATAATATGCTGAACTTTCTTTTCCATAGTAAACTTGCCTTTTTTCTTTCATCATACCATATGGGGCAAAAAATGAAAAGAGATTTTTCGCACCCGGTCAAGGCTCTTTGGATAATATGGCATAGCGGTTTACCGAACCGCTTGGCTTTGGGCAGCGAAGGGAAGCTATGTTCCCTCGCTGCCCGGCATGGCATTACGGGTCTTCCGGATCTACGATTTGGGCGGTCAGGGCGGAGATCTCATAGGCGGTGCGCTCCTGCGCCCCTTCTTCTGTGAGCTTGGTATAAATGCGGCTCTGCAGCCGCCCTTGCACACATAGTACATCCGAGGTGTGACAGGCGGCTACCTCCTGGGCGATCCTGCCCCAAAGGATGCAGGGCAGGTAATCTGCCCGGTGAAAGGCTCTGGGTACTGCCAGCATCACATCGCAGATCTGTCTGCCTAAAGGTGTTTTGCGGTAAGTAGGCTCCCGGCACAAAGGCCCTTGCAAAAATACTTCGTTGAGAGGCTCTCCGTCTTCTGCTACGATGTCGCTGGCAAAAACGAAGATGAGCAGCCGCCGGGTGCCGTCGCTGCGCATATTGTGGGAGCGGATCTGCCCGGTGACGGTAAGCATTGATCCGGCGGTGGGGTCTATCCGCTCAACAATGTGGGATTGGGCAACTACCGGCAGAAGGTCAATGGCCCCGGATAGCCGGGGGACTTCCAGAATGAATCGGTAAAATTTCCGTCCGTGATTCTCGTGGGAAAATACCGGGAGCGCCTGCAGGCTGCCCCGGAGGGTAATGCTGTTGACTGTATGTTCCATAGTACCACCTCAAAATAGCAGTGTATGGAACATCCTATGCAAAACACCCGGCAGTTTTAACTGCCGGGCGCTTTTATCTTTTCTTAAAAAGGAAATAGACGAAATAGCCGATGCAAAAGCCTGCCATATTCAGGATCAGGTCGTCCACATCAAATACGCCTAACAGGGTAAACAGCTGAGTCAGCTCTACCACCAGCAGGATGAGTAAGCCTTTCAGGAAAAACCGCCAGAAAGGACGGAATTTCTTAAAAATCCGGGGCAGCAGATAGCCTGCCGGGATAAACAGGAACAGGTTACCCAGTAAATTGGTCAGGCACAGCCAGTATTCCGGATGCTCAGGATCGTGAAGCACTACATATAAAAAGGTCTTCAAGGTGTAAAAGGGGGTGAGCACCATATTGTGCTTTACCTGATCCCAGTAGGGGATGTAGGGATTGACTCCCCGGCCACGGCCGTACAGCAGCCAGATCATTACGGCGCAGTACACAAGGAACATAAACCGCCAGAAAGGCTGGGTATTCACTTTTCTTTTGGCCATAATTATCTTCCTTTCTTAGGCAGAGAGGACATGAACCCAAGCAGGTTTTCAGGCGTCTGCATTCCCCAATACATCAGAAAATCCCTTGATAATACACAAAGTATTGTCTGCGTGATTTTCTTCGTCTTGGAAAATGCAGGCGGCTGAAAACTGCGAAGCACCTCTCAGCAAGTAATATTTGATAGATTTTTGGCGCAGATGACGCCGCCTTGCTGGCGCA
>JAZOWK010000024.1:0-2444 GCA_045659205.1 Faecousia sp. | reverse complement strand
CTGCCACTGGCAGAAAAAGATGCCCCAGTGTACCCGGAGGATGTGACTTTAGAATGTGATGATCTGTGGTTCCGCTATGAAAAGGATTCTCCCGATGTGGTCAAAGGCTTCTCTTTGAAGCTGCATAAAGGTGAGTTTTATGCCATCCTGGGCGGCAACGGTGCCGGTAAATCCACCACGCTGAAGGTGATCTCCGGCCTGCGCTCTGCCTACCGGGGTGATGTTCGCCTGCAAGGTAAGCTGGGACACCTACCGCAAAATCCCCAAACTCTATTCGTAAAACGCACTGTCCGGGAGGATCTGTATGAGGTGTTTCGGGGGGAGAAGATCCCCAAGGAAAAGCAGGATGCAGAGGTTGCCCGGATCGTAGAGCTGTGCGGTCTGCGGGAATTTCTGGATCGGCATCCCTATGATATTTCCGGCGGTGAGCAGCAGCGTACCGCCCTGGCCAAGGTGCTGCTGACCCAGCCTGACATTCTGCTGCTGGATGAGCCTACCAAAGGCTTTGACGCTGAATTTAAGGTGACCTTTGCTTTGATCCTCCGCAGGCTGGTGACAGCAGGCACTACGATCTTGATGGTCAGTCACGATGTGGCCTTCTGCGCTGAAGTCTCCCATAAGTGCGGCTTGTTTTTTGATGGACAGTTGGTGGCAGAGGGAACACCTCGTGCGTTCTTCTCCGGCAACTGTTTCTACACCACCCCGGCCAACCGTATGGCGCGGCACTTGATTCCTCAAGCGGTGACGGTTGCGAATGTTATCGGCTGCTGTGGCGGCGAGCTGCCCGCCGAGCCGGAGATTCCCGAAGCTGCTGTCTTGCCGGAACCCAAGGAAACAGCAGTCAACTTCAAACCCAAGCCTTTGCCTTTGTGGCGAAAACTTCTGGCCGGTGTTTCTCTGGCGGTTGCCATGCTGGTGTTTTTTTATGCTACCGGCATTACCGACCTGTCTGCGCTGATCAATGCCGGTGGCATCAGTGATGCAGGTCAGCAACAGTTAAGTCTGTATTTGGTGCTTATTGCCGCCTTGGGTGTCTTTATCGCAGCCATCGGCCGCAGAAGCCCGCCCTCTAAAATGGAGCAGATACCGGTGAAGCAGCGAAAGCTGAGCAAACGGACGTTGGCGGCGGCAGCGCTGATTTTGCTTTTTATTCCCATAACGATTTTTGCCGGGGTGATGTACCTGGGCAATCAGCACTATAATGTGATCGCTGTGCTGGTGCTGCTGGAGTGCATGCTGCCCTTTTTCCTGGTGTTTGAAAGCCGTAAGCCAAAGGCAAGAGAGCTGGTGGTTATTGCGGTGCTGTGCGCCATCGGTGTGGCAGAACGGTCTGCTTTCTTTATGCTGCCCCAGTTCAAGCCGGTGTTGGCATTGGTCATCATATCAGGCGTTGCTTTGGGCGGGGAAACAGGCTTTTTGGTGGGTGCTGTGACTATGCTTGCTGCCAACCTTTTGTTTTCTCAAGGCCCATGGACAGCCTGGCAGATGTTCAGTATGGGCATGATCGGTTTTTTGGCCGGGGTGTTGTTCCGCAAGGGTCTGCTGCGCCGCAGCCGTGGCAGTTTAGCTACCTTTGGTGCGTTTTCGGCTGTTATTATTTACGGTGGTATTATGAATCCCGCCGCAGCCCTGATGTACAATTCCCAAACTGTCAATTGGGAGATGCTTCTGGGTTACTATGTGACCGGTCTTCCCATGGACTTGGTTCATGCAGCGGCTACGGTGATCTTTATTCTGCTTGCCGCTGAACCAATGCTGGAAAAATTAGACCGTATTAAAGTCAAATACGGCCTGGTGGAGTGAATTACAAATTATAAATTATAAATTTATCGCGGCTGCGATACCATAATTTTCAACTTTCAATTTTCAATTGTCAATTATATTAAAAAGAGCAAGCGGAAAACCGCTTGCTCTTTTGTGTTTTATTGATTAAGCCTTACCAGCACAACCTAATACGTTAATTAACTTGTGGCGGACCAGTTCCTTGATGTTGGCACGAGCGGGCTTCAGGTACTCACGGGGGTCGAACTTGGAGGGCTCGTCGTTGTAGAACTTACGGATGGTGCCGGTCATAGCAAGACGCAGGTCGGAGTCGATGTTGATCTTGCAAACAGACAGGGCAGCAGCCTTACGCAGCTGCTCTTCGGGCACGCCGATCGCGTTGGGCATCTTGCCGCCGTTTGCGTTGACCATGGCGACGTAGTCCTGAGGAACGGAGGAAGAGCCGTGCAGGACGATGGGGAAGCCGGGCAGACGCTTGGTGACTTCTTCCAGAACGTCGAAGCGCAGAGCGGGGGGAACCAGAATGCCCTGCTCGTTGACGGTGCACTGCTCGGGAGTGAACTTGTAAGCGCCGTGAGAGGTGCCGATGGCGATAGCCAGGGAGTCACAGCCGGTCTTAGCGACGAACTAAGTCGGAGGCCAAGCGGTCTTAGGAAGACAAG
>JAZOWK010000023.1:0-27026 GCA_045659205.1 Faecousia sp. | reverse complement strand
GGGCAGATGCTGAGGGTAATACTCTGCCTTCCGATAACCCCGGTGCATTCCAGTATGCTATGGAGCAGGCACTGTTCAATCCTCTGGGTGAGCTGACTGTTCCCGCATCTCAGCGGAACTTTGCCACCAAGGAAAACCTGCCCACTTACCCGGAGAAGATTGCAGCTTTGAAGGCAGAGGGCGCTAAGCTGGTGCTGGTATACGGCATCGGCAGAATGTGCCACATCGCTTTCTGGGAGCCCACCTTTGCTGCTGACTATGCTACCGCTGCTGAGTGGGAAGCTGCTCCTTACCGGATCGCTGCCAAGATCCATCCTCTGACCGTGGAGCAGAACGCTCTGACCAGCTTCAAGTCCAGAACACCTCTGGTGCCTTGCCGCGCCAACACCATTGGCCCCGGCCTGTTCCTGCAGGCAGACTATGCCATCGGTGGCGCTGACGGCACTTTGGGCAGAGGTATGCAGTGGCAGGGTCTGTCTCTGTGGATGAGCCTTCGTTACGGCACTACTCCCTGGATCACCTCTTCCTACATCCCCACTCTGGCAGGCAGACTGTTCTTCCTGAAAGAGCTGGCTGGTCCTCTGGAAGCAGAGTGCAACTAATATGACTGAGAAAGAAAAGAATGGTATCCTGGTCGCCGGTACGGTGATCGTGGATAAGATCAATACCATCGCCGCTTATCCGGATTGCGGTCAGCTGACCAAGATCCTGGGTTTGCAGACGGCTGTGGGCGGTTGTGTGCCCAATGTGGCTCACGATTTAAAGCGGATCGACCCGGAACTTTCCGTATATGCTGCCGGTACTGTCGGCGCCGATGAGGAGTGCCAGCTTGTGAAGGACACGCTGAGCGCTGCCGGTGTGGATGTATCCGGCTTGGTGGAGCTGCCCGGTGAAAGAACCAGCTTTACGGAGGTTATGAGCATCTCCGGCGGTCAGCGCACCTTCTTTACCTATGCCGGCGCCAGCGCTCAGTTCGGCAGCGAGCATGTGTCCTTTGGCAATGCAAGACTTTTGCATTTAGGCTATTTTCTGCTGCTGGATCGGGTGGATAATGGCGAAGGCCTGAAGATCTTGCAGGCTGCAAAGGAAGCAGGTCTTGAGACCTCTATCGATCTGGTCAGTGAAAATTCTGACCGGTATGCCATTGTGCTTCCCTGTCTGCCCTATACCGATTATCTGATCATTAACGAGCTGGAAGCCGGTAAGCTGGCAGATATGGAGCCTACAAATGAAAATCTGGAGGCCATTGCCAAAAAGCTGAAAGCTATGGGCGTGCGTAAGCGGGTGATCATTCACAAGCCTGACCGGGCAGTATGCTGCTCTGAGGACGGCGTCTGCTGCGTTCCCTCCTATGCATTGCCGGAAGGCTTCATTCAGGGCACTACCGGTGCCGGTGATGCTTTCTGCGCCGGTGCGCTCACAGGCATTTACAGAGGTTGGGATGATGTGCAGACCCTGGAATTTGCATCTGCTTGCGCAGTAATGGCATTGGGTGGCGCAGACGCCTCTGAAGGCTTGCGGCCTATTGAAGAAACAAGAGAGTTTTGCAGCCGATTCCCCCGGCAGCAACTGTAAAAGAGGGATAAAGATGAAAAAAGCAGTAATGTATGGCGGCGGCAATATCGGCCGTGGCTTTATCGGCGCGCTGCTCAGCCAGTCCGGTTATGAAGTGACCTTTATCGATGTGGCTGAGCCGGTGGTAAAAAGCTTGCAGGAAAAGCATACCTATCCTGTCCGCTATGTTTCCAGCCAGGGTCATAAGGATGTTTGGGTGGAAAATATAACGGCTGTAAACGGCAACGATGCCGAAGCAGCTGCGGATGCTATTGCAAACTGCGATATTATGGCTACCGCCGTTGGCGCGCGTATTCTTAAGTTTATTGTGCCCAATATCGTGGCCGGTCTGCGTAAGCGCTGGGCCATGGGCAAAGGACCTTTGAACATTATTATTTGCGAAAACCTGATGGATGCCAATAAGGTGCTGGAGGGCATGCTCAAAGAGCAGCTGAATGAGGAAGAGCAGCGTCTTATGGACGAGACCGTTGGCCTTGTGGAAGCATCCATCGGCCGTATGGTGCCTGTGCAGACGGAGGAAATGAAGGACGGCGAGCCCCTCCGTGTCTGCGTAGAGCAGTATGGTTTCCTGCCGGTGGATAAGGATGCCTTTAAGGGCGAGATCCCCGCAATTACCAATATGGTGCCTTTTGCGCCCTTTGATTTTTACATCAAGCGTAAGCTCTATGTCCATAATATGGGCCACGCCATTTGCGCTTATTTAGGTGACCTGTTGAGCCTGCAGTATATTTACCAGTCCATCGATGTAGCGGATGTACGCATCCTGGTGCAGAATGCGATGCTGGAAAGCGCTATGGCTCTTTCCTGGAAGTACGGTGCATCCCTTATGGACCTGCAGCTGCATATTACCGATCTTTTGGGCCGCTTTACCAATGCCGCTTTGATGGATACTTGCCAGCGGGTGGGCGGTGACCCCGCAAGAAAGCTCAGCCCGGAAGACCGGCTCATCGGTTCTGCCAAGTTGGCTATGGAGCAGGGTATTACCCCGGCTTATATCGCCGTAGGCGCAGCCGCCGGTGTTTATCGGTATATTCAGGAAAGCGATGAACTGGCCCAGGGCCTGGAAGCTGCCGGAAAAGTGCTGACCACGGTTTCCCAACTGGAAGCCGGTGCGCCGCTGTATGAGCGAATCCTGGAGGCTTATCAGTGCATTGTAAACGGTGCGCCGGTATCCCAGCTGCGGCAGATGGCGGACGAAGCCAAGCGCAATAGTCTGGTAAATGTAATCTAACAAAAAAGAGAGGGGCTTTTGCCTCTCTCTTTTTAGTTTAGCAAATGAAAATAAGAGCCTTTGGTGTCCAGGATGCCTTCCTTTCGCAGTTTGCTCAGTTCGGCAGACATGGCGCTGCGCTCAACGCCCAGGTAATCTGCCAGGGCCTGCCGGTCAAGGGGAATGGTAAATTCTGCTTTGCCTGCAATTTTCGCCTGACTCAAAAGATAAGCCATCAGCTTTTCCCGGGTAGTCTTTTGGGACATAACCTGGATTTTCTTGCCTAAATCTAAGTTGCGCTGGGCAACCACTGTCAGAAGATTGCGTACCAGCTGATTATGAAAGCGGCAAGCGGAGGTGCAGACGGTAAGCATTTTTCTGCAGGAAAAAATCACGACCTTGCTATCCCGTATAGCGTAGCCGCTTACAGGCATATGGGCTACCTGGGCGCAGGCAAAGGCTTCGGCAAATACTTCTCCCTGACCTGCGTGGGAAAGGATGCTGCGGTTGCCGTAAAAATCGTCCCGGACGATTTGGATTGCACCGTCCAGAACGAAGCCGATAAAACCGGCTTCATCGCCTTCTAAAAACACCGGCTCGCCTTTGGGAACATCAGCGATCCGGGGACTTAAACATCCCAGCATTGCAGACAGTTCTTCCGGGACGATCCCGGCAAACAGCGGGTTAGATAAAAAAAGATCAAAATATTTTTCCATACGGCCTCCTTTGTTGGAAAAACAACACACTTTTTTCTTTAGTATAGTAAAATAACAGTACAAAGTCAAGGAGGGATGTATATGATTATGCACGGATGTCAGGCGAAACCCAAAACGCCTACGATCATTGAAAAAGTATGCCCCCAGTGCGGTCACGAGATCGAACTGTTTTCCATCGATACCCAGATGCCCTGTGAGCATTGCGGATTTGTTGCTTATAATGATACCTTAAGCTGCGTACAGTGGTGTAAGCATGCCAAAGAATGTGTGGGGGAAGAAATGTACGAGCAGATGCTGAAGATCGTGGAAGCACAGAAGGAAAGGAAGGAAGCGGTATGATTCGCAGGATTATTCAGATCGATGAAAATAAGTGTAACGGCTGCGGCCTTTGCGCCGGCGCTTGTCACGAGGGCGCTATCGGTATGGTAAGCGGCAAGGCAAAGCTGCTGCGGGACGATTACTGCGACGGTCTGGGCGATTGCCTGCCGGCCTGTCCCACCGGAGCCATCACCTTTACACAGCGTGAGGCAGCTGCCTACAATGAAGCAGCGGTGAAGGCTTCCAGCCTGCGGCAATGGCCGGTGCAAATCAAGCTGGCGCCTATGCGGGCGGCCTGGCTGGACGGAGCAAAGCTGCTCATTGCTGCCACTTGCACCGCTTACGCTTATGCCAAATTTCACGAGGATTTTATTAAGGGTCGCGTGACTTTGGTAGGCTGCCCCAAGCTGGATGGGGTGGATTATTCTGTGAAGCTTGCCCATATTTTCCGGGAAAATGCTATCCGGGAAATAACGGTGGTGCGCATGGAAGTGCCTTGCTGCGGCGGACTGCCTTTTGCCGTGCAAAAGGCGCTGGAGGAAAGCGGAAAGAATATTCCTTTGGAAGTGGTTACCCTTTCAACGGACGGTAAAATTATCTAACAAAAAACCCTCGGGGATGTCCCCGAGGGTTTATTTTGTCATATTACAGGTAAGCCTTGACAGCTTCGGATGCCTCGGCGGGATCGTCGGACACGGTGACGGTGATGTTCATATTGTTGGTTTCAGCGAACTGAGCGCACCACAGGATGAAATCTTCACCGGCAGCACGGTCAGTGCCGATGGTCTTGTACAGATTGTCGATGTAAACGTTGGTAATATCAAAATTACCGGCATGAAGACCGCTCAGGAAGCCCTTGAGCATATCCAGATTGCTGATGCCGTATTCCTTGGAATCCACCAGACGGGCGCGATAGTTAACATCATAAGTCAGCTTCTTGCCGTACTCGATGCACACAACATCACCCTGTGCAGATGCAACAGCGGCATTGATGGAATCGATCAGCTTCTTGGTCTTGCCGGAGCCCTTCAGGCCCATAATAACTTGAATCATAGGAAATTCCTCCTTTGCTTACAGCTTTTGCTGTTACTGATATTTTACCAGTAAACAAAATGTTTTGCAACAACTATTTATAAAAATCAGAAATTTTTATCGCTCAATTAATAGCCAGGCTTGCCCAGCAGCTCAAACATATTCCGCTTGTAGAATTCTACACCCGGCTGGTTGAAGGGGTTGACACCCAGCATATAAGCGGAAACACCGCAGGCTAGCTCGAAGAAGTAGAACATTTCACCCAGCTTTTCGGCATTCAGCTCGCCCATATCCATGGTAATAACAGGAACATTGCCGTCCACGTGGGCAGCCAGCGTACCCAGGTATGCCTTCTCGTCCACGAAGTCCAGGGTTTTGCCTTCCAGGTAGTTCAGGCCATCCAAATTCTTATAATCACCACCGATGGTAAGCTTTGCTTCGGGAGCGTCAAAGCGGACCATAGTCTCGAAGATGTTCCGCTCGCCCTGCTGGATCATCTGACCCAGGGAGTGCAGATCCGCAGTAAATTCAGCGGTAACGGGGAAGATGCCCTTGCCGTCCTTGCCCTCGGATTCACCGTAGAGCTGCTGCCACCAGCCGCCCATCATACGGAAGCCGGGCTCGAAGGATTCCAGGATCTCAATGGCCTTGCCGCCACGGTACAGCAAATTCCGGGTAGCTGCGTACAGCCACACAGGGTTTTCGAAGGAGCGGATGTCGTATTCCTTCTTGGCAAAAGCTGCGCCCTTCATCACTTCCATGGGATCGATGCCGGCAACTGCCATAGGCAGCAGACCAACAGCGGTCAGCACGGAGTAACGGCCGCCCACATTGGGGGGGATGACAAAGGTTTCCCAGCCTTCCTCGGTAGTCATCTGACGCAGAGCGCCCTTGCAGGGGTCGGTGATGGCATAGGTGCGGCGGCGGGCTTCCTCGGTGCCGTACTTGCGCTCCAGCATCCAGCGCAGAGCGCGGGTAGCGATAGCAGGCTCAGTGGTAGTACCGGACTTGGAAATAATGGCGATGGAGAAATCCTTGCCTTCCAAAAGTCTGGTGAGCTCGTTCCAGGCGCGGGTGGACAGGCCGTTGCCGGCATAGAAGATCTGGGGATTGCCCTTGCCCTTGCCGATGTTGTGATTAGCGCCCTGCAGCAGCTCAATGGCGGCTCTGGGGCCTAAGTAACTGCCGCCGATGCCGATGACCACGAATACATCGGAATTTTCCCGGATGCGCTGCGCAGCAGCCCGGATGCGGCAAATCTCGTCGGTCTCTTCTTCGGTGGGCAGGTTCAGCCAGCCAAGAAAATCGCTGCCTTCACCGCTGCCCTCGGTCAGGGTCTGGTGGGCGTCAAAGACTTCCTTCTCCGTAGCCAGCAGGTCGGGCAGGGAGAACTGACCCCACACGTTGGAAATATCAACTTTGATCATATGTAATACCTCTTTCATCGGGTTTTGGTTCAAATTTATGTTACCGCAAAAAGGCCGCAAACGCAAGGGAAAAAGGAAAAGTTTCTTAAAAATTCAAAAATAATATTTCTTATCTATGGAAAACCGTCAGAAGTACTGTTATAATTAAGAAAATTCAAGCAGGAGGGAAAATCTATGAAATATGGATTTGGTGTAGATGTGGGCGGCACGACAGTAAAGATCGCCTACTTTGACGAAACAGGAAAAATGCTGGATAAATGGGAGATTCCCACAGTAACAGCCAATAAAGGTGCGCAGATCCTGCCGGATATTGCAGCAGCTTTGCTTACATACCTGGGAAAAAACAATATTTCCCGTGAGGATATTTTGGGCATCGGTATCGGTGTGCCCGGCCCGGTGAGCGATGAAGGCATTGTCAACCGGTGCGAAAACCTGTTTTGGGGCGCTTTCAATGTAAATGAAAAGCTGCAGGAATTGACGGGTATTCCTGTAAAGGCAGGTAACGATGCCACGGTAGCTGCCCTGGGTGAGTGCTGGAAGGGTGGCGGTCAGGGCTGTAAGAATATGTTCCTGGCTACTTTAGGTACAGGCGTCGGCGGCGGTATCGTTATTGACGGCAATGTGATCTTAGGCGCGCAGGGCGCAGCCGGTGAGGTGGGCCACATGGTGCTTTGCCGGGATGAAACGGAGCCCTGCAACTGCGGTAAATACGGCTGTGCAGAGCAGTACGGCTCTGCCACCGGTATGGTACGGCTGGCAAAAAGACGCCTTGCCGAGGATAATGTACCTTCCGTGCTGCGCAGCACAGAAAAGCTGACCTGTAAGGATGTGTTTGATGCGGCGAAGGACAAAGATGCGGTGGCTGAGGAAGTGCTGGATCGGTACTTTAAGCTGCTTTCTGAGTTTTTGGCCAATGTGTGCAACGTGATCAATCCGGAAGTGGTGGTTATCGGCGGCGGTGTGAGCAAGGCAGGAGACGTTCTGCTGGAGGGCATTAAAAAGTACTTCCACAAGTTTGTTTTCCATGCCAATGGTAACGTGCGTTTTGCCCTGGCTGCTTTGGGTAACGATGCAGGCGCATACGGCGCATTTAAGCTGGCGCTGGATGCATTTGGTAAGTAAAAATGATGGACGGGGCAGAGGAAACTCTGCCCCGATTGCTTGACAAAAAGACGGAAAACCCTTATTATAATGGTGTATGAGCCGAACCATTTTTGTTCCGGCCCATACACTATTTTATGGCGGTGAAACGCTGCGAAAAAAGGAGAAAAGTTTATGCGCTCAAGCGGCATTTTAATGCATATAACCTCCCTGCCCGGCCCTTATGGTGTGGGCACTTTGGGTAAGGCGGCTTACGCGTTTGTTGATTTTTTGGCAAAAGCCGGTCAGAGTTATTGGCAGATCCTGCCCCTGTCTCCTACCGGTTACGGTGATTCTCCCTACCAGTCTTGTTCCGCTTTTGCCGGCAACCCTTATCTTATTGACCTTGATCGGTTGGTAGAGCGGGGTTACCTGACCAAGGGAGAGCTGGATCGCTATACCTGGTGTCAGGATGAAGCCTTAGTGGATTACGGCCTTTTGTATGAAAATCGGCAAAAGGTGCTGCGGCTTGCTTTCAGCCGTTTTAAGGAAAACGAGGCATATGTTGTTTTCCTGCGGAAAAGCGGCGATTGGCTGTGGGATTATTCCCTGTATATGGCCCTTAAGGATAAGTATAACGGCGCGCCCTGGTACACCTGGGAAGATGGCTTGAAGCACCGGGATGCGGACTGCCTGTGGCAGGCTCGTCAGGAGCTGAAGGAAGAAATTGAGTACTACTGTTTCGTCCAGTACCTGTTCTACCGGCAGTGGAAGAAGCTGAAGGTGTATGCCAAGGGCAAGGGCGTTAAGATCATTGGCGATGTGCCTATTTATGTACCTCTGGACAGCGTGGAAGTATGGACCGATCCGGAGCTGTTTTTGCTGGATAACGACCTGAATCCGGAAGCGGTGGCCGGTGTGCCGCCCGATGGCTTTACTGCCGACGGTCAGCTTTGGGGCAACCCCCTTTATCGGTGGGAAAAGCACGAAAAGGATGGCTTTGCCTGGTGGATCCGCCGGCTGAAGGCGGCATCAAGGCGTTACGATGTGATTCGCCTGGATCACTTCCGCGGCTTTGAATCCTTCTGGAGCGTACCTTACGGAGATACCACTGCAAGAAACGGTCATTGGGTCAAGGGCCCGGATATGAAGTTTATCAGCGCCATCAAGAAGGCGATGCCGGATACGGCATTTATTGCGGAAGATTTGGGTTACCTGACGGAAGAAGTGCTGGAAATGAAGAATAATTCCGGCTTCCCCGGTATGAAGGTGCTGGAATTTGCTTTTGATTCCAGAGAGCCGTCTGAGTATTTGCCCCATACTTATGATGCCAATACGGTGTGCTATGCGGGCACTCACGATAATATGACCATGCGTCAGTGGTTTAACGAGGCTGATCCTGCCGCGGTGCAGTATGCCAAGGAGTATATGGCCCTGACAGAAGGGGAAGGCCTGGTGTGGGGCGCGCTGCGCACCGCTATGGCCAGCGTTTCTGATCTGTGCGTCAATCAGATGCAGGATTTCCTGGACCTGGGCGCAGAAGCCCGGATGAATTTCCCCGGCACATTTGGATCTCCCAACTGGTGCTGGCGGGCAGCGGCAGGCTGTATGGATGACGCTTTGGCGGATAAAATCTATAGACTGACCGCTCTGTATGGACGGACAGGAAAATAAAAACTTTTAGCTATAACCTTGAAACGGAGAGAACGTATATGCGATATAATTGCCTGAACATTTTACAATGGACGGAGGCACAGCTGAAGTACACCCATGACGTATCTTTGCAGGAGGCCAGCGCTCAGGAGCTGCACGAGGCTTTGGGCCGTGCTGTGATGACCGAAATCAGCGACAACTGGAATCACTCCAAGCGCACCCGTATGCCCCAGAGAAAGGCTTATTATTTCTCTGCGGAGTACCTCATTGGCCGTTTGGTGTATTCTAACCTTTATAATATGGGCATCCTGGATGAAATGAAGCAGCTCTTTGCCCAGCGGGGCGTGGATCTGGCCATTTTGGAAGATGTGGAGGATGCAGCTCTGGGTAACGGCGGTCTGGGTAGACTGGCCGCCTGCTTCCTGGATTCTGCTGCCAGCACCAACATTCCTTTGTCCGGCTACGGTCTGCGTTACCGGTTTGGCCTGTTCAAGCAGAGCTTTGACCATAACGGCAGCCAAAAGGAAAATGCGGATGACTGGGCAAAGTTCGGTGATCCCTGGTCTTACCGCCGTTATAATCATACCGTTAAGGTTCAGTTCCCGGATCATACGGTGCTGGCTGTTCCTTATGATGTACCTGTTGTGGGCTATGGCACCAATAATATTGGCACGCTGCGTCTGTGGCAGTGTGAGGCAGAGGAAGAGCTGGACTTCAATGCCTTTAACGATCAGGACTATCTGCGTGCATTGACGCAGAAGAACAAGGCTGAAGATATCACCCGCGTTCTGTATCCCAACGATTCCACCTGGGAGGGTAAGCGCCTGCGTATCAAGCAGCAGTATGTGCTGTCCTCTGCATCCTTGCAGGATATGCTGCGTACCTATAAGACTGCCCACGGCAACGACCTGAGCAACTTTGCGGATTTCTACGCAGTACAGCTCAACGATACCCACCCGGCTATGTCTATTCCTGAGCTGATCCGTCTGCTGATGGTAGAGGGTATGGACTTTGACAGCGCATTTGCCGTTGCCCAGAAGACCTTCTCCTATACCAACCATACGGTTATGGGCGAGGCTCTGGAAAAGTGGCCGCTGGATCTGCTGCGAAGCGTTGTGCCGGAGATCGTGGATATTATCCTGCGTATCGACGAAAAGCTGAAGGCAGAGCATCCCCAGCTGTTTATCGTGCGGGATAATACCGCCCATATGGCAAACCTGAGCGTATATGTGGGCAGCTATGTAAATGGCGTGGCGGAGATCCATTCTCAGATCCTGAAGGATGATCTGTTCCGTCAGTGGTATGAGGTGTTCCCCGAGCGTTTCCAGAACAAGACCAACGGTGTTACCCCCCGTCGTTGGATGGGTCTGTGTAACCCGGAGCTGAGCCAGCTCATTAAGTACCGGGTTGGCAGCGACTTCCTGAAGAACCTGGATAAATTAAGCAAGCTGAAGCCCATGATCGATGACGATATGGTTCGTCAGTTCAATGCCATTAAGCGGCAGAAGAAGCAGCAGCTTTGCCAGGTCATCGCAAAGCACGAGGGCATTGCTCTGAATCCGGACTTTGTATTTGATGTACAGGTCAAGCGTCTGCACGAGTATAAGCGGCAGCTGCTGAACGCCCTGTCCATTATGGGTATCTACTTCCGTTTGAAGGACGGCTCTTTGACCGACTTCCAGCCCACCGTTTACCTGTTCGGTGCAAAGTCTGCTCCTGGCTATGCCAGAGCAAAGGCCATTATCCGCTATATCAACCGGATCGCCAAGCTGATCAACAACGATCCCGATGTACAGGATAAGCTGAAGGTGGTATTTGTGCAAAACTATAACTGCTCTTACGCGGAGCATATCATTCCTGCGGCAGATATCTCCGAGCAGATCTCTCCTGCCGGCACAGAAGCCTCCGGCACCGGCAATATGAAGCTGATGCTCAACGGCGCGGTAACCCTGGGTACCCTGGACGGCGCTAATGTGGAGATCGTTAAGGAAGCCGGTATGGATAATAACTATATCTTCGGCGCAACCGTAGAGCAAATCAATGCCTGCAAGGATAGCTATTATGCCCGTGGCATTTATGATAGCAACCCCCGCCTGCACCGGGCTATCGATACCCTGGTGGATGGCACAGTGCCTACCGATGACGATCAGAGAGAGCTGTACCACGCTCTGCTGGACGGTATCCATTGGCACAAGGCAGATCATTACTTCCTGCTGCTGGATTATGAATCCTACCTGGAAGCAAAGCTTCGCGCTAACCGGGATTATGCTGACCGGCTGGCATTTGGCAGAAAGTGCCTGATGAATGTGGCCAGCGGCGCAAAGTTCTCTTCTGACCGTACCATCCGTCAGTATGCAGAAGAAATTTGGCATATCGAACCTACTGAATATTAAAAAGCAAGGGCAAGCGGATTCCGCTTGCCCTTGTTTTGTGGTGATGAAGTAAGGCTAGCATTGCAGGTTAGCTGGATTTGTGGTAGAATACAAATAGATAAACTTGAATTTGACGAGGTGTATATTGATGATTATTACATTGGAAACAAGAACTGCTGATTCGGTTCGAACCTATTTTGAAAAGGCAAATAGACCCGAAATCAAGCAGGTATTACCCCAAAAGGCACAGACAGTTGAAGAAGCATTGGCAGATTACGAAGAAACACTATTGCCAAATGCAACAAGCTTCGGTCAGACAGTATATGTCGATGGGAAATATGTCGGTGATGTTTGGTGTTATTGCATTGATATGGATGATGAACCAAACTGTATGCTTAGTTTCTGCATTTTTGAACTGGAATATTGGTCTAAGGGTATTGCTACATCGGCTGTAAATATGTTTATTAAGAATGTTTGTGAGCGATACGATGTTAAAACCATCGGTGCATTTACCTTTGCACACAACAATGCTTCCATAAGAGTTTTGGAAAAGAACGGTTTTGTAGTTATGGAAGAATTTGAAGAAGATGGAGTTTTGTCAAAGTATCTTCAGTATGAGTGCTGACAAATTCCAATTTGTCGAACGGTTTGATAAAAATAGGAAAGCACCCAAAGACCGGAAAAGGTCATTGGGTGCTTGTCATTATAGTGGGGCAAATCCTTTTTGCAGGAGTATGCGCTGCTTTGTGGCTTTTGCCTAATTGAGGGGTTTTGTCGTGGGAAGATGAAGAATTTTGCGCAGGTCATCCCATGTTTCCGGAGCGGCAAGTAATGCGTCCATAATGTCAGCCGGTAATTCGCCTCGGGAGGCAGCGGCAAGATCGTATAGCTTGCGGCGACGCTTTTCGTCCGGGCCAAGGACTTCCTCCAACAGATCGATCATCCGGTCCAGCACATCCCGGGGCGGCGCGCATTCAATCAGGATATGGTAAAAGTAAGGCCTTGTGATTCCGGCACCGCTACAAAAGTCGCACCGGAGAATTCTGGCTTCATCGATAGAGCCGATAAGATATGTACCGAAGGGTGTAAGCTCCCGTTTCCGCTGCCCCATTTTGCGATACCTCCGTTATTTAAAGAGTCTGTATGTTGCTTGGTTGTGTCTGTATGTAAACATACTAACAGACATCTTTAAAAAATGCAAGTATTTTTTCTTTAGTAGAGATGCGGGAGAGGGGGATGGGAGCGGGGAATGGAGGATCAGGCGGGAGATCAGTGCGGAATGCTGTAGACAAGCGGTGGTGGATGGACTATAATAAAAACAGAAGTGTATTTGGTCGTTAAAAGGAGAGGGTTGCGTGAAGAAGAAAACATATAATATTCTGCTTGTAGCCTTTTATGTTTGCGGCGCTTTGCTGATCTCGTCCGGACTTTTTCGATTGGGGATGGATTATCAAATCAGGATGCTGGAGGGTCCGCTTCTGGTGCGTATGCATATTACTTTGCTCGTCACTGCTATTTTGGTTTTGCTTGCCCATTACTGCGCATTGCTATGGGGATTAAAAAGGAATCTTCTGAAAAAGACTTCCGTGACTTGCTTTTGTGTGGTAGATGTATGGCTTTTCGGCTTTTTTGCTTTATCCGTTGTAATTGGCTTTATAAACGGAGCAGAAAAGTTCGTGGAGCTGCTTACAAATCCCAATATAGATCCTGTGGATATTTGCGATCTGATTTTTAGGACGATCAGCCTGATGATCCCTTCATTAAGAGTTGCATTTACAGCGTACATACTTAATGCGAAAAAGGCAAATGACAAAGAGCGCTTATGACAATTTTGTCATAAGCGCTCTTCGTTATTTAATATTCTCTTACTACGGCTTTGACGATGCCGATGAGCTCGGCTTCCGTGCCGTCGATGGGGTCGTAATTTTTGTTTTCCGGCAGCAGCCACACCTGGCCGTTTTTCCGGCTAAGGCGCTTAACGGTGGCTTCGTCACCGATGCGGGCCACCACGATTTGGCCGTCGTCGGCAGATTGTTGGGGACGGACGACCACTTTATCCCCATTTAAAATGCCGGCATTTATCATACTGTCGCCCCGGACACGCAGGGCAAAGCAGCTGGGGTCTGCCTCCCAGGCCATAGTGCCTTCCTGATTTTCTACAGCCAAAATGGGCAAACCTGCGGTGACCACACCGACGATGGGGATATGGCCGGGTTTCTGGGTAGATACGACTGCCCGCTTTACACCCTTGCCGCCGGCGCTTTGCAGAAGCCCTTTATCCTGCAGCTGACGTAAATGATAGGTAACAGAGGCGGTAGAGCTCAAGCCAACAGCGGCGCCGATCTCCCGCACAGAGGGGGCAAAGCCGTTTTCTGCGGTGAAATCCCGGATGAAATCCAGAATTTTTTGTCCTTTATCCGTGGTTCTGGACATAAAAGATACCTCCGTTTCTGTTTTCTAAGGACATAATAGCACAAATGAACGAAAAAGAAAAGAGGGTATAAAAAATTTTTCGACCATTTTTGTGGGATGCTTTGCATATACTGATACACAGAACAGGAGGTGGAGCCAATGGAAAAATTTGACGCGAAGAAAACCGCCAATGTGTGGGACAGAGTGGTAGCAAACAGCCAGCCGGAAGCGCTGCCGGTGGAAGCGATGCTGATGCAGCTCTGGGAGAATGCGGTGGCATTCTTACACCTGTCAAAGCGAATGCAAGGGCCAAAAAGCGCGCAGTTACATAAGCTGTATCAGCAATCCCAGCAAAGCGCGGATTGCTTAAAAGGGATCTGTGTATTGGTAAGCGGTAATCGGCCTTCTTTGGGCAACAAGCTGCCCGGCCGGGAGAGTGTGGAGGCCACCCTGCGGGCCTGCTACGGACGGGGGATGCGGCTGCTTGCCCAGCTGGAAAGCTACAGCCATCATAAAGAATACGGGCCGGTATTTATAAGACTTGCCAACATTCAACAGGAGCAATGCCGTCAGGTGCTGGAGATTTTGGGAAGAGATGATCAGCGCCCTAAAAATCGAATGGCATAAATAATTCAGAAAAATAAGGGAACAATAGGAAAAGCCTTGACATTTTATCCCCCTTTTGTTATGATTAGTTTCGCGATGAGGGAGTAGTTCGCGCCTTAAGTGGCGTAAAGCTTATTCGTCAATACGGCATTTATGCCCGAAGGCTTTTGAAAGAATGAGACTCATGCAAGGCATAAATGCTTTGCATGGGTCTTTCGTTTTTTATATTAACAATAAGGAGAATGGTGAACTGATGGACAAAGAGTATACCCTTTCCGGTGAGCAGGTGCTCGATGCGCTCAAGACCGGCGAAATGGGTCTTACCACCCAGGAAGCGGAAAAGCGCAGACTGACCTATGGACCTAACAAGCTGAAGGAAGCAGAGAAGGCAACCTGGCTGCAGCGCTTTGTAGCGCAGCTGAAGGACCCCATGCTGATCATCCTGATGATCGCTGCCGCTGTTTCCGCTGCCACCACGGTGCTTTCCTTTGTGCAGAACCCCGGCCATACCGGTGAGCTGGTGGAGGGTCTGGTGGAAGTGGGCATCATCGTTGTGGTGGTTCTGCTGAACGCTATTTTGGGCGTGGTGCAGGAGAGTAAAGCCGAAGCTGCCATTGAAGCATTGCAGACTATGACGGCAGCTACTTGTAAGGTCATTCGTGACGGCAAGCAGGTGATCCTGCACTCCGATGAGCTGGTGCCCGGTGATATCGTTGTACTGGAAGCGGGCGATGCTGTGCCTGCCGATGGCCGTATCATTGAAAATGCCAGCCTGAAGATCGAAGAAGCGGCTTTGACCGGTGAATCCGTTCCTGTAAATAAGACGCTGGAGGTTCTGGGACTGGCTGATGGCCAGGAGGAAGTACCTCTGGGTGACCGGAAGAATATGTGCTATATGGGCTCTACTGTGGTTTACGGCCGCGGCAAGGCGGTAATTACCCGTACCGGTATGGAAACGGAAATGGGTAAGATCGCCGGTGCGCTGGCTGCTACCCAAGAAGAGCAGACGCCTTTGCAGCGCAAGCTGGATCAGCTGGGCAAGACCCTGAGCAAGCTGGTGCTGGGTATCTGCGTGTTTATCTTCGCCTTCCAGCTCTTTACAGCCGATGCAGCTACCCGCTTTGAGCTGACCAATATTTTGAAGACCTTTATGGTGGCTGTGTCTTTGGCAGTTGCTGCTATTCCTGAGGGCTTGGCTACGCTGGTTACCGTGGTGCTTTCCATCGGTGTTACCAATATGAGCAAGCGCAATGCGGTGATCCGCCGGCTCACCGCTGTGGAGACCCTGGGTTGCACCCAGGTGATCTGCTCTGATAAGACCGGTACTTTGACCCAGAACAAGATGACCGTTGTGGATCATATGGGCGAAACGGCTCTGGTGGCTACTGCTATGGCCCTTTGTTCCGATGCCAAGCTGAATGATTGTGATCAGGCAGAGGGCGAGCCCACCGAATGCGCTCTGGTGAATTTTGCCTGCTCTGTGGGCCTGAAAAAGCAGGACCTGGAGAAGGCTACTCCCCGTGTGGATGAAGCACCCTTTGATTCCGGCCGTAAGATGATGTCCACCATCCATGCTGTGGATGGCGGCTTCGTGCAGTACACCAAGGGTGGCCCGGATGTGGTGCTGGGTCGCTGCGCTTACTATTATGAGGATGGTAAGGTGCTGCCCATGACCGAAGAAAAGCGGCAGCAGATCATGGCAACCAACAAGGCTATGGCAGACCGCGCCCTTCGTGTGCTGGCAGCAGCCAAGCGGGATTGGGCTCAGAAGCCTGAGCAGAACACACCGGAATATTTGGAACAGGAGCTGGTGTTCCTGGGTCTGACCGGTATGATCGACCCGGTTCGTCCTGAGGTAAAGGCAGCCATTGAGGAATGCCGCAGCGCCGGCATCCGTCCTGTGATGATCACCGGTGACCATAAGGACACTGCCGTGGCAATCGCTAAGGAGCTGGGCATTATTACCGATGCTTCTCAGGCTATCACCGGTGCGGAGCTGGATGCCATCTCCGATGAAGATATCTGCGAGTTTGTGAAGCAGTATGGTGTTTATGCCCGTGTGCAGCCGGAGCATAAGGTGCGCATCGTCAATGCCTGGAAGGCAAACGGTGCCATCGTGGCTATGACCGGTGACGGCGTCAACGATGCTCCCTCCATTAAGAGCGCTGCCATCGGCGTGGGTATGGGTATCACCGGTACGGACGTTACCAAGAATGTGGCGGATATGGTGCAGGCAGACGATACCTTCGCTACCATCGTTGCAGCCGTTGGTGAAGGCCGCCGGATCTATGACAATATCCGCAAGGCAATTCAGTTCCTGCTGGCTTCCAATATGAGTGAGGTGCTGGGCGTCTTTGGCGCTACCTTGATGGGCTTTACGCTCCTTAATCCGGTACACCTGCTCTTTATCAACCTGGTTACCGACTGTTTCCCCGCTCTGGCTTTGGGTATGGAAAAGGCTGAACCTGACACGATGAACCGCCCGCCCCGTAATTCCAAGGATGGCATCTTCTCCGGCGGACTGGGCGTAGATGTGGTCTATCAGGGCGTGCTGGTAACTGTAATCACCATTGTGGCTTATCTGATTGGTGCATTTATGGATCCCCTGGTAGGCTCTTTTGAAGCTCTGCGGGCTGCAGGCGAATCTGGCCACGGTATGACAATGGCCTTCCTGACCATGAGCATGTGTGAGATCTTCCATTCCTTTAATATGCGCTCCCAGAGAAAGAGCGTGTTTACCCTGAAGGGTCAGAACAAGGTGCTGTGGGCCGCTATGCTGGGCTCTCTGGTGCTGACTACCCTGATCATCGAAGTGCCCTTCCTGGCAAGTGCCTTTGGCTTTACCGCCATCGGCCTGGAAGAATACGGCATCGCTATGGGTCTGGCCTTCCTGGTCATTCCTGTTGTGGAGCTGGTCAAGCTCATTCAGAGAAAACTTGCAAAATAAGCAAAAAGAGAACCGCCACCGGCGGTTCTCTTTTTTGCTGCATAATGCGGATTGATGGTATTGCTGACGCGATGGATCTGAAATCAGTGTCCACTGCTTAGTGGACACTATGAAAGCCGATATGTCTGTATGTAAACAAACATACAGACATATTCAATGTATATATTTAGTGTTTAGTGATAAAAAGCCACTGTCAATTGACAGTGGCTTTTGGTTATAGGGGAGCTTGCTTGATCTTCGCAAAACGACGGGGGTACTGCTTGGGGGTGGGAACCACCTTTCGCAGCACGATTACTGCGTGGGATGTGCCGTCAATGGGAAACTCGGTGACGCTTTCCAGCTTCAGGCCCAGCTTACTGATGGCGCTTTTGGCTTCCTGAAGCTCTTCCTGGGCGGCAGCGCCTTTCATAGCCAGTACTGCGCCGCCGACTTTAACATAAGGTGCGGTCAGCTCCAGCAGCACATTCAGCCGCGCCACGGCCCGGCTGGTGGCAAAGTCATATTGCTCCCGACGGTCGGCCACCGCTTCCTCTGCCCGGGCAGTGATACATTCTGCCTCCATACCTAATGTGGGCAGCACCGTTTCCAGCCAGTGCATCCGTTTGCCCAGGGAATCCAAAAGGGTAAGCTTTACTTCCGGGCAGGCGATCTTTACCGGCACACCGGGAAAGCCTGCGCCGCAGCCCACATCAATGAGCTTTTTGCCCCGAAGATCCTGCTTCGTCAGCAAGGTCACAGAATCCAGAAGGTGGAGCTTGGCTACCTGATCAGGCTCTGTGATGGCGGTGAGGTTCATTACTTTGTTCTGCTCGATCACGGCCTGACCGAAATCGCACAGGGTCTGCCGGGCGTTTTCCGGCAGATCGAGGTTTAATTGCAGAAGACCTGCATCCAGGGCCTGACGCATTTTTTCCATCAGGCCACCCGGTTTACGATGTCCTGCAGGCGGTCATCGCTTTCGTCCATGGGATCAAAGATATCGGGGGTCAGCTGACCTTGGTTAGCAGGCAGGATCACTTCCTGAATGTGCCAGCTTACTAAAAGATCCACAAGGCTGCCGTCCACGGTGCTCATCTGGTCACCGCTGACGAACTTGGAATAGGCATTCATATCCTGGGTAACTGCAGGCAGAGCCCCGGCGCTGATATTGACCTGGGAATTCAGGCTGTACTGGCCCAGCGCCAGATAGCAGACCCGATAGGCCATCAGGTAACCGGAGTAGCGATATTCGATGGAATCACTGCCGGAGCAAGCCAGGATAGCGGCAAAATCTGCATCTGAATCTTTGGCAATGCCCATTCTGTGGGCCATTTCATGGCTGATGGTAAAGGGCATTGCTGCCTCCGGAACTTGGGGGTTTACAGCGGATTCACCGGTGAGCAATACGGTCATACCGGTGATGCCACGGCTGGTGTAAAGGTCGCTCCAGCCCAGCTGCTTGACCGGCTCGGTGCTGCCGGACAGGGCGGCAAAGCCTCTTTGGTAGGTCAGATAGTCATAACCGCTGCCGGCCCATTTGTTCAGGTCTTCAATATCGGAAAGGTCTGCTGTGCCGTCAGCGTTCCGCTTTACCTGGCTGGACAGCTCATTTGCCAGATCCCGATAGTAAATAGCGGTAGCTTCCAGATGCTCCTGGGAATAATCCTGCATTTCCAGGCGAAGACTTTGGGAAATGGAGGTGTTGTACTGACCTAGACCCAAAATACCGGTATTCAGCAGGCTGAACAGGCAGGAAACTGCCAGCACCCAACCGAACCACTGGATCGGGTTCCAGCGGAACACCAGCATCAGCACAATGCTGGCCAGCATGCCTGCAATGGCGATGAGCAGCAAGACCTGCCACATACAAAAATCTACATTGGCGGTCCACTGGGTCAGGGAAGGCACGACCACACGGATCATGTAGGGATAGATCATATCCAGTAGCAGAGCGTGGCTGGCGGCAAACTGGGTGATAGCCCAGGTACAAACAGCCAGAATACCTGCGATAAGATAACCGCGCCAATATTTCAAAGGAATCGCCTCCTTATTGATATTCATAAGATGTCACATTATAGTATAACACAAATTATGTCCACTCGCTACCCCTAATTTGAAAAAATATAAAATGACCGCGCAGAATACTTTCTGCGCGGTCTTGTTTTATGCTTTCGTGGGTCTTTTCTTTTTCAGCTTGTACAGTTCCTCAGCGGCCATTCTGGTCTTGGCTACCACATCGCCGCATTGGGGGAAGCAGTAGTAGAGGGCATCTTTGTTGCCGATGCAAATAATGTCGCCCAGCTCGTACCAGTAATAGTCGGCATATAAGCCATAGCAAGCCAGGGCGGGTTGCTCGTAATGGAGCTTGCCGTCACAGCCGGTGAGGGTGAAGCCGTTTACATCGTGCTTCAAATGGCCATCGCCTACCATATAAATGGCATTGTAATTGACCATCATACCGATCTTCACATCTGTATCCAGAAGGTAGCTGCCGTCTTCCAGGGATTTTTTAACCTGCTCCCGCTCCCAGGCATACCAGGTGGGAACATGGTCAAACTTGCCCTCTGCATTCAGGCATTTGAGGTAACCGGTTTCTGTAAGCTCGTACTGCACACCGCAATTTTTGCAGGTCAGCACCGTGCCTTTGCCCTCGGTCTGACCCTGGGTGTCACAGTGGGGGCAATGGAACAAAATGCGGTTTAAGCCGTCGGCCCGGAAAGGCTCGTCGATGATCACATTGTTTTCCTGCTGCCATTTGAAGTTATCAAAGCCAAAGGCTTCGTCCAGCAGCGCATCCAGCTCGGCTACGGTCATTTCCTTTACCTGCTGGGCGGTGGCAAGGCAAGTCACATCCGCAGAAACCTTGACCTTCCGCTTTTGCAGACCGTTGTACAGCGGATCAATGGAGAATGCGCCCTGGGTAATCACCGTCACCACAGGAACACCCAGCTTTTTCAGCAGCACACCCATTTTCCGGGGCAGGGCAGTGGCGGTGCCGTCAAAAGAGTAGCTGGCTTCCGGGTACATCAGCACGCTGGTTTTTTTCTTTTTCAGCAGATATTCCATATCCCGGATCAGGGAAATATCGCTGACGAATTTCTGAGTGGGGATGCAGCCCAGCAGCCGCATCAGCCAGCTTTTGCCCACAAAACCATCAGAGGTGCAAACGATGCCGTAGCGCTTGGGGAAGAAGATGCGGGATACGATCTTCAGGTCGATAAAGCTGGAGTGATTCATCAAAATCAGGCAAGGCTCTTTCTTGCTGATTTTTTCCATACCGTGCTTACGGAAGGTAAAGCGGGCGGGCCACAGGTCAAAGATCGCCAGCACACGCACCACCAGCTGCAGCAGCCACAAAGGTTTTAGAGGGTTTTTGTGCTTGGGACGCTTCAGACCCATTACTTGCTCATAGGAGCCGTTTTTCACCTTAATCTTCATAGTATTCCACCAATCCTTGGAATATTTTTCATTCGCTTTTCCCATTGTACAACAAAAGATAGCCTAAGGCAAGGAGAAAAGCTGGGTATTTGTGGTTGTTTCGGGGTTAAAATAGTTGAAGATTGAAAAAATACAATAGAAAATTGTAAAAATGTTTGATTTTTCCAAGCCCGTGTGCTATAGTAGATGAGCCTAAAAAGGAATCTAAGTAGAAAACGAAAGAAATTTGGCAGTGTTCTGCTGCCATAACATTTGAAAGGAGTATTTTCAATGTCTCACAAGTACGTTTATCTGTTCACCGAGGGCAACGGCTCTATGCGTGAGCTGCTGGGCGGCAAGGGCGCAAACCTGGCTGAAATGACCAACATCGGTCTGCCCGTTCCTCAGGGCTTCACTGTTTCCACCGAAGCCTGCACCAAGTATTATGAAGACGGCCGCATGATCAATGCCGATATCCAGGCACAGATCATGGAGCACGTTGCAAAGCTGGAAGAAATCACCGGCAAGAAGTTCGGTGACAAGGAGAACCCCCTGCTGGTTTCCGTTCGTTCCGGCGCCCGCGCTTCCATGCCCGGTATGATGGATACCATCCTGAACCTGGGTCTGAATGAGGAAGTTGTTGAGGTTCTGGCAACCAAGTCCGGTAACCCCCGTTGGGCTTACGACTGCTACCGCCGTTTCATCCAGATGTACTCTGACGTTGTTATGGAAGTCGGTAAGAAGTACTTTGAAGTGCTCATCGACGAAATGAAGGAAAAGAAGGGTGTTGTGCAGGACGTTGAGCTGACTGCCGAGGACCTGAAGGAACTGGCTAACCAGTTCAAGGCCGAGTACAAGAACAAGATCGGCGCAGAGTTCCCCAGCGATCCCGTGGAGCAGCTGATGGGTGCCATCAAGGCTGTGTTCCGCTCCTGGGAC
Organism: Faecousia sp.; assembly: GCA_045659205.1. Classification (GTDB taxonomy): domain Bacteria; phylum Bacillota; class Clostridia; order Oscillospirales; family Oscillospiraceae; genus Faecousia. Next base: position 5,343 of record JAZOWK010000023.1, on the reverse strand, counting down.
AACCCCCGTGCAAACGTTTACCGTCGTGATAACGACATTCCCTACTCCTGGGGCACCGCTGTTAACGTGCAGTCCATGGCCTTTGGTAACATGGGCGACGACTGCGGCACCGGCGTTGCATTTACCCGCGACCCCGCTACCGGCGAGAAGAAGCTGATGGGCGAGTTCCTGACCAACGCACAGGGCGAAGACGTTGTTGCCGGTGTTCGTACACCGATGCCCATTGCCGAGATGGAAGAGAAGTTCCCCGAGGCTTTCAAGCAGTTCACCGAGGTTTGCGCTATCCTGGAAAACCACTACGAGGATATGCAGGATATGGAGTTCACCATCGAGCATGGTAAGCTGTATATGCTCCAGACCCGTAACGGCAAGCGTACTGCCCAGGCTGCTCTGAAGATCGCTGTTGATCTGGTTGCTGAAGGCCGCAAGCTGGAGTCTGAAGCGGTTGCTATGATCGACCCCCGTAACCTGGACACCCTGCTGCATCCCCAGTTCGATGCCAAGGTGCTGAAGACCGCCGAGCCCATGGGCCGTGGTCTGGGCGCTTCTCCCGGAGCTGCCTGCGGTCAGGTCGTCTTCTCCGCTGAAGATGCTGACGCATGGAACAACGCCGGCAAGAAGGTCATCCTGGTCCGTCTGGAGACCTCTCCCGAAGACATCACCGGTATGAAGGCTGCCCAGGGCATCCTGACTGTCCGCGGTGGTATGACCTCCCACGCAGCCGTTGTTGCTCGTGGTATGGGTAAGTGCTGCGTTTCCGGCTGTGGCGAGATCGCTATGGACGAGGAGAACAAGAAGTTCACTCTCAACGGCAAGACCTATGTCGAGGGCGACTACATCTCCATCGACGGCTCCACCGGTAAGATCTACGACGGCATCATCCCCACTGTTGACGCTGAAATTTCCGGCAACTTCGAGACCATCATGCTGTGGGCTGACAAGTTCCGCAAGCTGAAGGTCCGCACCAATGCCGATACTCCCGAGGATGCAAAGCGCGCTCGCGAGCTGGGCGCAGAAGGCATCGGCCTGTGCCGTACCGAGCATATGTTCTTCGAGGCTGACCGTATCGCTGCATTCCGTGAAATGAACTGCTCCGACACTGTTGAGGAGCGTGAGGTTGCTCTGAACAAGATCCTGCCCTACCAGCAGTCCGACTTCGAGAAGCTGTACGAGGCTCTGGAAGGCATGCCCGTTTGCATCCGTTTCCTGGATCCCCCGCTGCACGAGTTCGTTCCCACCACTGAGGAAGACATCGCGCTGCTGGCAAAGAACCAGGGCAAGACCGTTGAGCAGATCAAGGAGATCATCACCGGCCTGCACGAGTTCAACCCCATGATGGGCCATCGCGGCTGCCGTCTGAGCGTTACCTATCCGGAAATCGCTGCTATGCAGACCAAGGCTGTTATCCGCGCTGCTCTGAATGTTAAGAAGAATCACCCCCAGTGGAACATCGTTCCCGCGATCATGATTCCTCTGGTTGGCGAAGTCAAGGAACTGAAGTACGTCAAGGAAGTAGTCGTCAAGACTGCTGACGCCGAAATCGCTGCTTCCGGCATGGAGCTGAAGTACGAGGTCGGTACCATGATCGAGATTCCCAGAGCTTGCCTGACCGCAGACGAGATCGCACAGAATGCTGACTTCTTCTGCTTCGGCACCAACGACCTGACTCAGATGACCTTCGGCTTCAGCCGTGATGACGCTGGTAAGTTCCTGAACGCTTACTACGACACCAAGATCTTCGAGTCCGATCCCTTCGCTCGTCTGGACACCACCGGTGTTGGCAAGCTGATGAACATGGCTTGCACCGAGGGTCGTGCAAACAACGAGCACCTGCACATCGGCATCTGCGGTGAGCACGGCGGCGATCCCACATCCGTGGAATTCTGCCACAAGCTGGGCCTGGACTATGTGTCCTGCTCCCCCTTCCGTGTTCCCATCGCTCGTCTGGCTGCTGCTCAGGCTGCAATTAAGGGCTAATATTTTCCAATAATGAATCCCCTCGGAGTAATCCGAGGGGATTTTTCTCTTGATTTTACCCTTTTGTGATGCTAGAATACAGATGAAAGAACCTGGTTTTTGCGGCAAGGCCACGAAGGTTATTCGTTGCACCTACCGGACTAGGTTGTTTTGAATCCGAAGGAAATGCTGGGATGTTTCTCCCCGGTGGCATTTCCTTCGGATTGTTTTCTTCCCCTTTTACTGTCTGCGCCACAGGCGGATGTTAAGGGCTAATTGCGAACAATAAACCTGCCACCCGGATGGGTGGCAGGTTTGTTTTATTCGGCTGCAATTAGCAGATAGCCGCAGATTTGGGGAAGGGTGATGGTGGTCTTTCCGTTTTCGCAGGTGAAGGGCAGGCTCTGCCGATCCGGTGCGGTGTAAACCTTTTGGAAAGTGCCTTCCAGTGTAACTGTGGCGCCGGCGGGCAGGTAAGCGTGTTCTTCGATAATGCCGAAGCTACCCCGGAGTTCCGGATAGGTTACCTTGATATGTACCATCTTCTGATCGCCCTTGGCGGTTAAGGTTACCCGGGCTGTGCTGGGGATATCTGTGCAGGTGAAGGAGGGGTTGGGGAGCAGCTGCCGGATGCAACTTTGGACCAATTCTTTGTGAGCAGGATACAGATACTTCCGGTAGGCGTCAAACACCTGGAAGTGGATATGACACACAGAGCCAACCTTCATTGCGGCAGGGATGCCAGCACGCTTTTTGGGAGGATTGTAAATATAAGCATAGACGCCGTCCCAGGTTTTCTCAAATTGGGGCGCGACCTGCCAGGCAAGGACCTGGCTGTTTGCAGGCAGATCGGTTTGGATGGTGGGGGCGTACATAGCATACCGGAAAGAATCTCCCTCGGATAGCTGATAGAAGCTGTTTTCGTGATCTGCTTTTCCGGTGCATTGCATCGGCCAAAACTGGGGCAGGGCAAATTCATCTTTATCCTCTGCCATACCGGCAAAGCCGGAGGACAGCACCTTGCCGCCGGCTTTTAAGTAAGTTTCCAGTTTGGCGGCCATTTCCGGACCTACGCGCAGGTCGTCCGGCAGGATCAGCAGCTTATAACGGGACATATCCATCGTTTCATTGAGGATATCATAGGTGTATTTCAGTTCATCCAGCATCCGGCAAAGACCGCTGTAGCTGTCGCGCACATGGTGCTTTTCTTCTGCGGCAGAGCAGAGGATACCAATGTCGGCCTGATACACCGCACCCTCGGTCCAGGGCTCAAGCTTTTCGATCTGGCTGTAAATTTCGCCGATCATAGAGCAGACCTTTTCATCCAAAATTTCCGCCGGGTGCATATGATCGCCGATGGAGCAGCCGATGCCGTTACGAATGGCATCGTACATATCATTTTCCAGGGCAGCCTTGTTTTTCAGACCACCGAAATCGCCCCAACCTTTGTGGAAGCGGCCGTTCATATAAAGGACATCCTTCTTGATGTTTCTGGCGTAAGCCACCTGCGGAGAGAAGAATTCGTAGGTCCAGCCACCGTTTTGCAGGCACTCGATTTCAATGTGGGTATTGTAATCTTTGGTGCGCCAGTAGGGCTGGCTGTTACAAAGCATATACCGGTCGCCGATGATCTCCTTCAGCTCCAGGCAGTACCGGCGGTTGGTTTGCAAGGTGTGCAGACGCACAGTTTCTACATCCAGAGGATCACCACCCTGGGTGAGGATTTCCTGCAAGCAGTCATTACAGTAGCAGGGGCGGTCGTTGATGCAGTCAAAGAACACACCGTCCACCTCCGGATACATAGAAAGGAACTCCTTCAGCATATCCTTCAGGTAATCCCCAAAGCCGGTATTAAAGCAAGTAAGCCGTTTGATCCAGGGCGAGGTTTCTGTATCCATTGCTGTGCCGATGACCATTTCCTGGGCATCGGTGTTGGGGACGGGATTGCGCTGGACTCTGCACCAATCTGCGTGGACACGGCAGGATTCCTGGTCTATGGCTGCATTAAAGTAGGCGGTTACGCCAATATCCCGCTTGTGGCACTCCCGGAGCAAATCTCCAAACATATCTCCCTTCATGCCGGGATAGACAGGACCGATCTTGCTGGGATAGTAGCAAAAGCCGATGTTGCATTTGGCAAACATATTGATGTAGCCCACATGGGCATCCGCCAGTCGCTGGGCAAAGGCTGCGGCATCCCAGGATTCGTTAAAATTGTCGATGCCGGGCATCGTGTGAAAATCAATGTGGACCGCGCGTTTCATAGGACGCATAGAAATCCCTCCCAAGCCATATTTTTGCCCTTATTATATAAAGGTAGCCGGGGAATGTCAAACGATGGGGCGGCAGAACTTGACAAAATATGGTCCGTTTGTTATGCTTGATTCAGCACAACAAAATAGATGTATGGAGGTTCGTCATGGCTTATCCTTGGATTCGCATTCTTTTGGTTGTGGCAGCAGTTGCCGGCGTGGGCGCAATTATCGCAAAAATTATCAAGAAACTCGGTATGGGTGCGGCAGTTGCTGCGGCAGCCGCACAGTCTGATACCCATGAATATTCTTCCGACTCCGGCGGAACGGCTACCATTTTCATCAACGGTGGCGCACCGGCTTCGGGCAACACCATGGGCAAGATCTCCGTTGATGGAAATTCTCTGACCATCCTTTACACAGAAGCCCCCCTTGAGATTACCATCCCCACCGGCAGACACCACATTGTGGTGGAAGGCGGCATATATGGGGATGCCCGGATCGACCGCTTTATTGACTTTGGCAGCCTGGATGTCTGGACAGTGGATATGCCCGGCGGAAATGATGCGGATGTGATCCGGCATCAGATGATCGGTTACTCTGAATACAGACGGGCCCTTTCCGATTCCAATTTCCACGTAAACAAAAAACAGCTTTAATTGCTTAAACCCCCTGCCAATGGCAGAGGGTTTATTTATGATTGTTGACGGCAGGGAGGATCTGTCGTACAATGGTGCTATCACAAATGAGGAAGTGATCAAATGGCTGTTCGGCAGGCGACGGTGCAGGATGTGCCCCGGATTTTGGAAATTTATGGACCTTATGTGAAAAAAACGGCTATCAGCTTTGAATACGAAGTGCCCACCCTGGAGGAATTCACAAAGCGGTTTTTGGGAATTACCGCGGAGTTTCCCTGGTTGGTTTGGGAAGAAAACGGCACAGTTTTAGGCTATGCCTACGGCAGCCGACCCTTTGAACGGGCGGCCTATCAGTGGTGCGCGGAAGCATCCATCTACCTTTGCCCGGAGGCCCACAAAAAGGGCATCGGCAAAAAGCTGTATGCCGCGTTGGAGCAGCTTTTGCAGGCGCAAGGCTACAAGAAGGTCTATGCCATCATCACCACCGCCAACGAAGA
>JAZOWK010000022.1:0-2914 GCA_045659205.1 Faecousia sp. | reverse complement strand
CAGATTCGTCGGTGGGACATCAATTAGATCCTGCATACGCTGCTGTATTCGCCAATCCTTGTCTTCCAAGGCAAGGTAGATCACATCCGTTTTAGATGTAGGAAGTCCCCACACCGGCTCACCCCGGCTAATCTTCAAGCAGAACCATAGAACCATCCAGCTTTTGCCAATCTTGGAATCGCCGGACAGAATGGCAAGACCGTTGGATAGGATGCCGTCAATCAGCATCCGGGGATGGTCAAGGGGTGTGTAGAACAGTGTTTCTGCGCTGATAAGGTGCAGTTTTTCCATGATACTTGTCCTCCTTTCGCTTTTTGTTTGGTAGTAGCATGGTTGTATTCCTCCAATTTTTGGAGGAATGTAGGCCTGCCTCGTTCCGCTCGGGGGCTTTCCGCAGCGTCGCCGCGCTCGTGCTTTTGGGCAGTCTTGGCACAGTCTGTGGGAGGGCAGGTTATTCAGTTGTCAAGGTGCAGTTGAAAGAAGCTTTCATATATTCGGACATTTGCGGCCCCGAAAGTCAGGGCACCGGTGAAAGGTTTTTGAAAATCCTTTCACTTATTCGGAAGTGAGGAGGGGCAAAAGTCAACCCTGGCTCAGAAACTTTTTTGAAAGTCCCTTCACTAATTCCGACTTTCAGACCCCTTTTTGTAAACCCAGTTTCAGAAGAAACTTCTGAAACCTCTTTAGGTGATGCTTTTGATCATCGCCTGAGGGGGAGTTTCGGTATTAAATTCTGCCGAGGAAAAGTCCTTTCACATATCCGGACATTTGTGGGGGGCAAAGTCAACCCACCTCAAAAAATATTTTTTGAGGTGGTGCTTGTGACCATCACCTCCTGCCGAAAAGCGACTTGCAAAAATACCCTCATATATCCGTAAATAAGGAGGGGTAAAAGGCAACCCCGATAAGAAAAATATTTTCTTCCTCATTTGGTAGGCATCGAAAACCCACAAAACTAAACACCTTTTGAAAAATTAGTTTGGCGGAAATAATCCCTTCATTTACCTACCGCACGCTTTTGCCCCAAAAACGAAACACCCGAAAAGAAAATTTTTCACCTAATGGCAAAAAAGAAAGCCTCCGGCTAAAACCGGAGGCGGCAGACACAAACAAGGACAATTCGTTTTTATCCCACTATACATTGACAACTATCAATGTATATGCTATTATATCGACAAACATCAATAGGAGGTGGCTTGATGGAATTTCACGAAAAGAACATGGTGCTTGTTTTCAAGGCTCTGAGTGATGAAAACCGGATTCGGATTTTGAAGCTCCTTCACAACGGAGAAATGTGTGCCTGCAAGCTGCTGGATGCGCTGAACATCAGTCAACCGACCCTGTCCCATCATATGAAGATCCTCTGCGATGCCGGAATTGTCAACGGGCGGAAAGAGGGTAAATGGATGCACTACTCCATTTGCAGCGAAAGTTCAGCAGAACTCAGTGTAATGCTCCGTGAGCTTCTAACTGCAGCCAATGTTCCGGATAATTGCTGCTGCAAAGAAAAATAAGCCGTAGGAAGCTACGGCTTTCTCACAACACAACACATTGATATATTTCAATATAAGAATATGAAAGGATGATAACCATGTGGTCATTTATTCAAAATGAAATCCTGGGAATGCAATGGCTGAATCGTTTGATCGGCAGCCTTATAGAAGCCGTTGGTCTTGATCCCACCAGCCGGATCGGCGGCAGCGTTCAGTTTTTCTTCTACGATATAATCAAAATTATGGTACTGTTGGGTGTGCTGATTTTCGTAATCTCCTACATCCAGAGCTATTTTCCACCGGAGCGAACCAAGAAGATCCTAGGCAAATTCCATGGCATCGGTGCTAACTGCGTAGCTGCACTTCTGGGAACTGTAACACCCTTCTGCTCCTGCTCGTCCATTCCGCTGTTTATTGGCTTTACCAGTGCGGGTCTGCCCCTCGGTGTGACCTTCTCTTTCCTGATTTCCTCTCCCATGGTGGACCTGGGAAGTCTGGTGCTGCTGATGAGCATTTTCGGCTGGAAGGTTGCGGTTATCTATGTGGTACTGGGACTGGTGATCGCTGTAGCCGGTGGTACGCTGATCGAAAAGCTCCATCTGGAAAACCAGGTAGAGGAGTTTATCCGCAGAGGTAAGGCCGTGGATGTTCCCCAAGAGGAACTGACCGTCAAAGACCGGATGCAGTACGCCTGGGAACAGGTGGTTTCCACCGCAAAGAAGGTGGCTCCCTATGTGCTGATTGGTGTTGGCATCGGTGCTATCATCCATAACTGGATTCCCGAAGAATTTATCATCCAACTGCTGGGCACCGGAAATCCTCTGGGTGTTGTGATTGCCACCATCGCAGGTGTGCCCATGTATGCGGACATCTTCGGCACCATTCCCATCGCGGAAGCCCTTCTTGCCAAGGGTGCACAGCTGGGTGTCGTTCTCAGCTTTATGATGGGTGTGACGACGCTAAGCGTTCCCTCCATGATCATGCTCCGCAAAGCCATCAAGCCGAAACTGCTGGGTGTCTTTGTTGCCATCTGCACCGTTGGCATTATAATCGTCGGTTATTTCTTCAACGCAATTCAGTTCTTACTGGTATAAAGGAGATATGAAATATGGCAAAAAAATGGTATCCTGTTATCGACATTTTGACCTGTCAGGAATGTGGCTCCTGTGTTGCTAAATGCACCCACGGTGTCTATGACAAGAGCAAAGCACCCGTTCCGGTGGTAGTAAATCCCGACAATTGCATTGACCACTGTCATGGCTGCGGCAATCTGTGTCCTATTGGTGCCATCGCCTATGTAGGAGATGATACCGGCTGGATTGCTCCCGCACTGCAAAATCAGCCCCAGGCAAAAGAGGAATGCTGCTGTTGCGGCAGTACAAGCAAAGGAAAAAAGGAAATCAAAATCGAGTATCTGTATC
>JAZOWK010000021.1:0-23264 GCA_045659205.1 Faecousia sp. | reverse complement strand
CGCAGATCCTTCAGATCCTTAGCAACTGCCAGGATAGCCATCAGCTCGGAGCCAACAGCGATGCCGAACTTGGATTCCATCATGAAACCGTCCAGTCGGCCGCCGATACCGATGATGATGTTACGCAGAGACTGTGCGCAGAAGTCGATGATCCAGCCCATCTCCACACGCTTGGGGTCGATGTCCAGACGCTTCAGGCCCTTCTTTGCCAACCACTCGTCGGTGTTGTTGCGCTCGTGCTGCATACGGGCGGTCAGAGCGACCATTGCCAGGTTGTGGGCGTTCATGATGTCGTTGATGTCGCCGGTCAGACCCAGGGAGAACTCGGTCATGGGCATCAGCAGAGCGTTGCCGCCGCCAGCTGCAGTACCCTTAACGTTCATGGTGGGGCCGCCGGAGGGCTGACGCAGAGCGCCGCCGGCATTCTTGCCGATATAACCCAGGCCTTCGATCAGACCCAGAGAAACGGTGGACTTACCTTCGCCGAAGGGGGTGGGAGTAACAGCGGTAACTTCGATGAACTTGCCGTCGGGCTTATCCTTCAGACGGTTCATAACCTTAATGAAGTCGATCTTGGGGGTCTTGCCGTAGGGGATGATTTCTTCCTCCAGCAGGCCCAGCTTCTCCCGGAAGTAGTTCACAGAAGGCAGAGACTTTTCTGCTTCCTCTGCGATCTGCCAGTCAGCGAACTTGGTGGGGTCCAGTCTTACAAGGCCCTTCTCGTCCACGTACTTGCCATTTTCGTCAAAAACGATTGCCATAGTATGTTTCCTCCTTAAATGTGGTGCCGTTTTTTCGGCACTTTATTAAACTAATTTATACCACCGTTACATTGGCATGCTCCCGAATGAGAGCCATAACCTTGCCGGTTAGCACACTTTTTGTGACTGCTGCTTCAAACTCTGCGGTATAGTAGGGCTTAAGCTGCTCAACAGTCATATCGTTCTGCCGGGCGATCACCGCCACAGCTTCACCGATCTCTTCCTGGGTTGCTTCCAGGTCTTCCAGCTTGCAAACTTCAAAAATTGCCGCCTGATTCCGGAGCATTGCCTTTGCAGTAGGCTCGGCGTCTGCGCGGAGCGCTTCTACCGTGGTGTTCATAAAGGAGCAGTACATCTCAACGCTCAATCCCTGACGGGACAGCTGGGCTTCAAAAGACTTCATCTGCTCATTTACAGCTGCTTCCACCTCTTCGGCAGAGCAGGTAAATTCCAAAGTTTCAGCAGCCTTGTTCAACAGCCGATCCTGCAGATCCATCTCGGCCCGCTCGTCGGTGTAAGCCTGCATACTTTCCTTCATCTTCTGACACATCTGCTCCAAAGTGTCGCAGCCGCCAACTTCCTTGGCAAACACATCGTCCAGATCGTAAGGGGTCTTTACCCGGATCTGATGGATGACGCACTTAAACTCTGCATCCTTGCCGGCTAAATCTGCCGCGTGGTACTCCTTGGGGAAGGTGACCTTCACAATCACCTCTTCGCCGGGGACTTTGTCCAGCAGCTGCTCTTCAAAGCCGGGGATGAACATCCCGCTGCCCAGCACCAAAGTCTGGTTTTCGCCGGTGCCGCCGGGGAACTGAACGCCGTCGCAGAAGCCTGCGTAATCCAGCACCACCTCGTCACCATTTTCCGTAGGACGGTCGGTGACTTCCGCAATCCGGGGGTTCTGCTGCATAAGCCGCTGCAGCTGACGGTCCACCTCTTCATCGGTGACAATGTGCCGGGAAAGCTCCTCAGCCAATCCTTTATAAGTAAAAGCCATAGATCTTGCTCCTAAGTATATGTTCCGGAAAAACAATTGTCTTCCAACGAACATCATAACACATCTGCGTGCCAAAGGCAATCCTTGTTTCGCTTTTTCCAAGGGTTTTTCTTAAGCTGAGGAGAGTCGAACACCGACAGCCCCACAGCAGTTCTTTTGTTTGTATTTTTACTTATCTTTCTTGCCTTGCGCCAGCAAGGCTGCGTCATCTGCACAAAAATCCAAAACAAAACTCTTTGCTGTGGGGTGCTGTGCAGTTTTGGCAGAGCTGTTTTTCGGCAAGATAAGAAAAATTCCGAAGGGAATACCCATTGGTATTGTCAAGGGATTTTCCGCAATATTGGCGGAAAACAGCCTGTCAAAACCTATCGGGATTCGGCTTTCCTCAGCTATGCACGAAGGGATTATACAAATAATTCTTGCAAAAACCAATATAGTTATGATATTTTATTTATAGTTTTTATCTATAGATTATCGAGGTGCTGATATGAACTACAATTACCTGCGTTACTTTTCCGTTTTGGCTCAGGTGGAGCATTACACATTGGCAGCTGCCCGGCTGGGTATTTCCCAGCCCTCCCTAAGCGCCGCCATCAACCATTTGGAAACAGAATTGGGTGGCGTACAGCTTTTTGAAAAGGTGGGCAGAAACATCCGTCTGACGGAAGCCGGCCGTTATTTTCAGGAACGGGTGGATACCGCTCTGCAGGAACTGAACACCGCTTCCATGACCCTGCGGGACTCTATGACCAGCGCCCCGGTGGTGATCCGTATGGGCATCGTTTCCGGTTTTCTGCAGGGTACAGTTGCCCGCGAAATTGCAGAATGCGCCCGTCAGAACGAGCGCATCCGTTTTCGTATTATTGAAGGCTCTGCCGAAGAGCTGATGGACTTAGTGCGGCAGGAAAAGCTGGATATGGCCATCGTGGATACCACCAACCGGGACAGAAGTCTGCACTTCCGCAAGCTTTCAGAACGAAATTTTGCCGTGGCTCTGCCCAAAGACCACCCACTGGCGGGCAACGAAGCCCTTACCCCCCAGCAGCTTGCCCACGAGCCGCAGATCGCCTTTAATGTTGGCACGGAATCCAGCTTTGGACTTTGGGCCAATGGAGAACCGGTGGAAGAGCGGATCTTATGCTCCGTAAACACCGCCCAGGTGGCGCTGGATCTGGTAGAAACGGGTATGGGCGTCTGCATATTGCCCACCGCCTGTGTCCAATCCCGGAAAAAAGTCACTTTCGCCACCCTGGAAAACTGGCACCAGGCATTATATATGTGTATCCTTTACGACAAATGGTTAGAACCGCCGGTGTGGGGTTTTGTAGAACAGCTGGTCAAGGCGATTCGAAATAAAAATTAAATTCGGTACAGCCGTTTTCCATTTTCCGTTGTGATGGCGCAAACCTCATCAAAGGTAAGACCCTTAATTTCTGCCAGGCGCTCTGCCATCCGGTAAAGCCTGCCGGGGTCATTGCGCTTGCCACGGAAAGGCTCAGGAGACATAAAAGGGCAGTCCGTTTCCAGCACGATCCGGTCCATAGGAATGGCCTGGGCGGCCTCTACTGCCCGCCGGGCATTTTTGAAGGTGATCACACCGGTAAAACCGATGTACCAGCCCCGATCCACCAGCCACTTTGCCATTTCCGCAGAGCCGGAAAAGCAGTGGAACACACCGGTCACATCAGGAAACTGCCGTACAATATCCATACCATCCCCGTGAGCATCCCGTTCGTGGACGATCACGGGGAGCTTTACTTCCCGGGCCAGCTCCAGCTGGGCAATAAAGGCTTTCTTTTGGGTATCCCGGGGAATATCCTCATAATAGTAATCCAAGCCGATCTCGCCAATGGCTTTGACCTTATTATGGCGGCACAGGGCGCGGTATTCATCCAAAACCGCGTCATTTACTTCATCGCAGGAATCAGGGTGAGAGCCAACGGAAGCGTACAGATAATCATATTTTTCCGCGAGGACAATAATATCTTTGGAAGACTGCAAGCTGCAGCCGGCATTCATCACATAGCCGATGCCCTGTTCCGGCAGGCTTTCCAAAAGGGACTCCCGGTCAGCATCAAAAGCAGGATCGTTCAAATGAGCGTGGGTATCAAACAGCATAGGGTCTGCTCCTTTTCTTTTACTATATTAAAATATAATGCACTTTTCTTTTTCTGGCAAGGTCTATTTTCCCCAGTCTTTGCATAAGCTCTTCTTGCAAGGAGGGGTCAGTATGCCGCAAAACGAACAATCCCACAAGCTGTCCTTGGAGGGCAGGCAAAAGCTGTCGCTCACCGGTGTAACGGAAGTGCTGAGCTTTGACGATACCGCCGTTGTGCTGCGCACCTGTATGGGTGATCTGTTGGTAGGCGGCAAGCAGCTGCAGCTGAAGACCCTTTCCTTAGACGGCGGGCAGGTGGCTGTGGATGGGCAGATCAGCCTGCTGCAATACGAAGAGCCCAAAACCGGCGGCAATTTCTGGCGCCGTCTGTTCGGATGAATCCCCCCTCCGTTGCCGCATACCGCCTGCTTTGCGCTTTTCTTTTAGGGATCGGTCTTGGTGTTTTTTACGGATTTCTGCGCCCCTTGCGGCAACGGCACAAGCATATAGCCGATCTTCTTTTTATACTGGCGCTTTTCCCGATCTGGATCTTTTTTGCCTTCGGCATTGCAAGGGGCGACCTCAGATTTGGCTACACTATAGGTCTTTTTGGCGGCATTTTACTGTGGGAAACCACCTTTGGCCGATGGCTGCGCCCTGTTTTTACCGAATTTTGGCGGCTTATTTACAAAATTTACCGGTTTTTCACCCTACCATTCCGAAAAATTTTCAAAATTCTTGCAAAAATCGCAAAATTTCTCTTTGCAACAGCAAAAAAGTGGGTTATAATAAAGTGGAATAACCGTTTGCAAAAAACAAAACGGCACGGAGGTGTAACCCATGGCAACGAAAAAGAGCTTTTTCAGCCGTTTTCGCCTGATATACCGCCCCAGCTCACCGATGCTCAAATGTCTGGTGCTTGCTACGGTCGTACTGTCTACAGTGACCTTGCTGACTCTGGGCGCGCTCATCCGTGATACCAATAACAACACCGAGGCTCTGCGCCAACAAGCCGGCGAGCTTCTTCCTGAAAACGAAAAGCTTCAGGAAAAGATCGACAATTTAGGCACTGTGGAAAGCGTCAAGCAGATCGCCACAGAAGAGGGCGGTCTTGTAGACCCCGGCACGGTATTTTTCACCCCTGAAAATCCCTGATAAGACTTGGAGGACTGTAGTAACACAATGGAGTTAACCGTCGGAGCTGTAGTAGAAGGCAAAGTAAAATCCATTACCAATTTTGGCGCATTTATCGCACTGCCGGAAAATAAGACCGGTATGGTACATATTTCCGAAGTATCCGCAGGCTATGTCAGCGACATTCGGCAGCACCTGACAGAAGGTCAGGATGTGAAGGTCATGGTCATCGCCATTGACGGCAATAAGATCAACCTTTCCATTAAGCGGCTGGAAGCAAAGCCTCAGCGGGAGACCCGCAGCGCTGCCCCCCAGATGCGCCGTGAACGCACCGCACCAACACCGCCCCCCGCCCCCAAAACAGCAGATCAGCTGTTTGAAGAAAAGCTCAAGCAGTTTATGACGGAGTCCGACAGCAAGATCTCCTCCATCCGGCAGTATTCTGATCATCGCACCCGGAGTCGCAGAAGATAAATTCAGTAGGGTGCTGCCATCGGCAGCAGCCTTTTTCACCGAAAGGATACCGATTATGGCAACTGTTCTTGTTACCGGCGGCAGCCGGGGCATCGGCGCAGCCACCGTGGCCGCCTTTGCTAAAGCCGGCCACCGGGTATTTTTCTTATACGAAAAAGATCACGCAGCCGCGGCAAAAGTGCGGCAGGAAACCGGCGCTACTGCCATCTGCTGTGACGTGGCAAACCAGGAAAGTGTGCAGGCCGCCCTTTCCATTTTTAAAGAGCTGGATATACTGGTGTGTAACGCAGGCATCTGCCACACCGGTCTTTTCCACCAAATGGAGGAAACGGATTTTGACCGGCTGATGGCTGTAAATGTCAAGGGCGTTTATAACTGCATCAAGGCAGCCACACCCCTGTTCCTGAAAAAGCAGGCAGGCTCGATCATTACCGTCAGCTCTATGTGGGGGCAGGTAGGCGCATCCTGTGAGGTGGCCTATTCCGCCACCAAGGGCGCGGTCATTGCTATGACCAAAGCTTTGGCTCAGGAATTGGGGCCCAGTGGCATCCGGGTCAACTGCGTTGCTCCCGGCGTCATCTTAACCGATATGTGCAAAGAGGTTTCCCCAGAAACCCTTGAATATTTAAAAGAACAAACCCCCCTGGGCCGTAACGGTACGGCAGAGGATGTAGCAAATACCATTTTATATCTTGCCGACGCGCCCTTCGTTACCGGACAGGTGCTGGGAGTAAACGGCGGCTTCGTATTATAATTCACAAAAGGAGAATATATTATGAAACTTTCTATTGCTTGCGATCACGGCGCCCTGGCGCTGAAAAATGTTATGGTGAAGCACCTGCAGGATAAGGGCCACGAAGTGGTGGACTTTGGTACACACACCTTGGATTCCTGCGACTATCCTGACTTTGCCGCCCCCGCCGCCAAGGCAGTCGCCAGCGGCGAATGTGAAAAGGGCATCGTCCTTTGCACCACTGGTATCGGTGTTTCCATCACCGCCAACAAAATTGACGGTGTGCGCTGCGCTCTTTTATCCGATGTAATGTCTGCCCGCCTCACCCGGGAGCATAACGATACCAATATGATGGCTCTGGGCGCAGGTGTGGTAGGCCAAATGCTGGCGCTGGAAATTCTGGACACCTGGCTGGGTACGGAATTTTCCCACAACGAACGCCACCAGCGCCGCATCGACAAAGTTATGGCTCTGGAAAACCGCTGAAAGCCTTGCATTTTATATCATCCGTGATATAATGATACCAGGCAATCAACTTGCCACATTAAAAGAAAAGAGGAACTCATTATGAAAAGATTTTTGTGTATCGCTCTTGCACTGATGCTGGTTCTGTCCCTGGCAGCCTGCGGCGGCGCCGGTCTGGGCGGTGGCAGCAACGAAGTAGGTAAGTACTACCTGGAAAAAATGGAAACCGAAGGCATGACGATCGGCCGTGAAATGTTCACCTCCCTGGGTATGACTGAAGAGCAGCTGGACGAGTATATGTTCATTGAGATCACCGCTCCCGGCAAGGCTACCGTGACCATGGAAGGCGAAACCGTGGATATGGAATACGATGCCACCTCTATGTGGCCCGTAGAAGAGCCTGATGAAAAGGCCAATTGCACCGTTGCTAACGGCAAAATTACCCTGGAGATCGAAGGCTCTAAGGTCATTTTCGCAAAGAAGTAATTCTTCCATAACGGCAGGCATTTATGCCTGCCGTATTTTTTTGTCTTTCCGTGTATTTTTTTCTTGCACATAAAAAAAGATAGTTGTATAATAAAGCATACGAATTTTACATTTACTTTTTGGAGGGATCTTTATGTCTTGTGATGTTCGTCCCGCTTCTATGGAGCGGATCACCAATTTTGCCCTTGCCAACGCCTTCATCGATGAGCAGGTCGCCCTGATCCGTGAGCAGGTTGGGGACAAGAAAGTTCTGCTGGCGCTTAGTGGCGGTGTGGACTCTTCTGTTGTTGCCGCCCTGCTGATCAAAGCCATCGGCAAGCAGCTGATCTGCGTACATGTAAACCACGGTCTGATGCGCAAGGACGAGTCTGAAAATGTGCTGAAGATCTTTAAGGAAGGCCTGGATGCCAACCTTGTTTACGTAGACGCTACTGACCGCTTCCTGGATCTGCTGGCAGGCGTTTCCGATCCGGAGCGCAAGCGTAAGATCATCGGCGCCGAATTTATCAATGTCTTTGCCGACGAAGCAAGAAAGCTGGACGGTGTTTCCTTCCTGGCTCAGGGCACGATCTACCCCGACATTCTGGAGAGCATTAAGGCTGCCGAGGGCAAGAAAGCCGTAAAATCCCACCATAATGTGGGCGGTCTGCCTGAAGATCTGCAGTTCCAGCTGGTAGAGCCCATCAAGCTGCTGTTTAAGGACGAAGTCCGCGTAGTTGGCGAGGCTCTGGGTCTGCCCCACGGTATGGTATACCGTCAGCCCTTCCCCGGCCCCGGTCTGGGCGTAAGATGCCTTGGCGCTATCAC
Source organism: Faecousia sp. (assembly GCA_045659205.1). Classification (GTDB taxonomy): domain Bacteria; phylum Bacillota; class Clostridia; order Oscillospirales; family Oscillospiraceae; genus Faecousia. The sequence goes on along the minus strand of JAZOWK010000021.1, from coordinate 15,306 downwards.
CCGCGACCGTCTCCACGCTCTGCGGGAAGCAGATGCCATCCTGCGCGAGGAGTTCGATAACTGCGGTCTTGCCGAAAAGGTATGGCAGTATTTTGTGGTCGTTCCCGATATCAAGAGCGTTGGCGTTAAGGACGAGAGCCGCTACGAAGGCTGGCCCGCCATCATCCGGGCTGTGAACACCGTGGACGCTATGACCGCCACCGTAGAAGAAATCCCCTATGCCGTTCTGCATAAGATCGTAAACCGCATCACCCACGAGGTCGACGGCATCAACCGCGTCCTGATGGACCTGACCCCCAAGCCCGTAGGCACTATTGAGTGGGAATGACCCTATGTGGCTGCGAGGTTCTTTGAATAGTTAGAAAAGCACCGTATTTTGTGGTATTTTCCGCAAAATACGGTGCTTTTTGTTCTTCTTTTGCACAATTCAAAATCTGCCATTTTGAATTTGACCAACTTTTGACCAACAGTTTCCCACTTGCTTCTTTTCGAGAATACTTGCAATAATTTATTTTAAGTGGTAAGATTGTTTTAAAGATGCATTTTCCCTGCAAAATCACCTGGCTCATCACTTTGCTTACGGAGGTGTTTTATAATGAGCAATATCCATCAGTCCATCTTAGAAAAGCTCATCGCACTCAATATAGATATCTATCATTACGATGATATTGTCCGCCACTACGCTCTGGCTAAGCTCAATATAAAGCACTCCAGAAAGCCTGATTACGCAGATGGGGTTCACTCGGCAGAATTTGATACAGAGGTTGCCCGGTATCAGCTGCTGCCCCCTAATGGGAAACCCTACAATGACAGTGCCGCTTTTTTCGCTCTTTGCAGTGAGCTTGTTTCGGCAGGCATGGATAAAGATTGCCGGCTGTTTTTTGAGGCCTTCGCACCATTCCTGGTTGCTGACTGGGATCGGCTTGTGTCTATATTCCCTAAAGGACATCTCGAAAAATTAGCCTATGTGCTTTACCTGATCCTCAGATCCGCAAAGGAGTCTCAGCTACCAATTGCGGAAATTGATAAATCCAAGATTGAAAGCTTCTATGAGGAAAACAAGGAACTCTATACTTCCTTTGAACTTGCCAAGGACAATTTCACTCATTGCTGGCAAGCCGTGTATTACAATCATATGCCAGAGCTAAAAGGAATGGTCAGTTCCAAGCTGGTGGATACCATTCGGTTCTACCGGCAGCACAAGGTTTCCGGTCTTAGGCTCCTTGCGAACTACTGCCAATATAACAAGCACCGCACACAGATTGAGGATGCATTTAATCCCTGGCTGGAATTCCAGCAAGCGATCAAAGGAAAGCAGAATTCCGCAGAAGGCATCAGCATTACCGAATCGACCTTTAATATGGTTGAAGATATCCGGAACGAGAGGCCCAGTGATGTCATCCGCGCAGCACTCTACCCCTTCCCGGGACTATTTGGACAGAGATCTGATTTTAAGATCAGAAGCAAGTACGACGGCAGATTTGAATGCTCCTTCTTCCTGCAGCAGTTTGAGATATTGGCCCGGAATGCGTCTCAGGTCCTAATTGTAAACCCGGGTCCCGACTTTCTCCTTGCGTGGTCTCAAAAAGCAAAAAAGTACGCATGTAAATGCTATGTTGCCGTGCCGAACACATATGTGGCTGCCGCCTATCGAATGGAATTCAAAAACTTGAAGTTCTGTATTTTTTCTGACATTGCAGGTTACGCAAAAAGGTTTGACCTGATCGCCATCGTATCCCCATTCACAGAGGAAGAATTCAACATTGGCACAATGCTTTCTGCCGGTAACGATCAGGCAAATTTCATTGCATTACTTCCTCAGACCTTTGTGTCTGCATCTGATAATAACATTTGTGCGCTCCTACTGGAGCAGGGCTTCCTCCCCGGTAAGATCATTGCAATTGCATCCAATGCCACGGTTACCCAGCCCAGAAAGAAAATGCTTTTGTTCGCAGGACGCAGCATCGATCCCAATGCGCCGATTCCTATTTTCTTTACCCAGTGCGACAAAGACGGGGCCAATCTTATCGTTGAAAAAGAATATATCCAGGCAACCCAGCAACAGCTGAAAAAGCCAACGACGCTCGTGAAGTTTCGGGAAGCATTTGAAAAAGCAAAAATCGACCCGGACTCTGTTAAGCACCGTAAGCGGCCATCTGTCTATCAGTTCTCCAACGAGATCTCGCTGTACTATACCGTACACCGGGACAGGTATGGCGTTTTTGTTGGCGAGGCCTACTACAGAGGAAAAACGGTATCCCCAAATAAGAAGGATGGACGAGTCTGGAATTCTCCCGCAACACAGAAAGGTCTGCGCTGTAAGGATCGGGAATCCGTAATTGGTAAGATGGAGACCATAGCCTATTCAGATGCCATTTACCCGTATGTCGTAGGAGATATGCTGGATCATTACGGTGAGCGTATCGGCCAATGCTCCCTCAAGACCATCTGGTTTTGCTGCCGCAGTCGCTTGCTGGCACGACGGGATTACCATGACGAAATTGCCCGGAAAATCCTTTTCAGCCCTGAGAAGAATACACTGTCCGCGCTCTGTCCGGCAAATGCCAGCGACGAGGATTACCGCAATGCAATGCAATCCGTCATCCCGGAAGACAGTCTCGCGGTTGTTAAGTTCTGGCAGCAATTAAACATCATTATGCGTGTCGCGGAGGAAAGCAATTATATCCAAGCAAACCCCATCCCCGCGCTTCTGCCGGAAATCAGCAATCGGGCATCCAAAGAGCTGCGCAATTTACGAAATATGCTGACGAAAAAGACCTTCACTTTTGAAGAGGAGGCCCGTATCCTTACCTATGTTCGTGAAGAAGGTGAATCAGATTTTGGTCCAAGAAAGGCTTTACTGTTTGAGGAAGACAGCACCTTGCTTCTTGGTCCGATCCATCTGTTTACCGGTATGAGCACCCGGGAAGCCTGCACACTAACCTGGGATGATTTTGAGACCATTCCCAGCTTGAAGGCATACCGCTTTTTGGTATACAAGTTCCTATCGGATGAAGGTGCAGTGATCTACCACTCAGAAGGCACTGCCTGCAGAAAAGTACCTGTAGCCCCGCTATTGGCGGATATGCTGAACAGCCGAAAAACCTACCTGCAGACTATGCATGGTTTTACAGAAGCAGAGCTGCGGCATTTGCCAATCATTATGCCTGATAACAAAAGAAGCGTTGCAGCGCTTTCTAAGCCATCCTTCTGCAAGTACGATGTTGCCATTCGGATTTGCCGCGCTCTGATTGAAAAGGCAAATATTCCCACCCAGGAACTGGTCCTGCCCGGTGACGGAGAAGCGCTCGTTGTAGATATGAACAAGTATCAGGGCGATATTTTCTACAGCAATTTCAAGCACCGGGCAAACCATACCTGTTTCTTTAACCGAGGTGAGCTTTCCTATGTTGTGGGAAACAAGGCTCCGGATACGTTCTCTCAGCATTACTGTGACTACACAAACGATCTGGTCCAGTACGGGATGGTGCAAAAACTGAACAGATGGAGCCATGCTCACGAAACCGGTGTACAGAATGCCGTCCAAAGCACATCCGAGCTTTCAACATTTACCCGCAACACCACCATCTATTCAGACCATAAAAAGAATCATTATAATGCCGTCTCTATCACGGTGTCCTCTCCCAAGGAAGTGAGCGGAAGCTATATTGATGTTTTGGTCGAATGTGATCACGGCGTAACCGGCAGCATCGCCGTATATGACACAGCCGGAAAGGAGGATTCCAATGACTGAGTGGAAGTGTTTTGTTGGTGAAGAACATACCTTTTACGGTATCTATCACGATTACTACGAGGATTTCGAGGAACACTGGAAGGCAGATTCCACCCAAAGAAGCAACCACCTGCGGTATTGCAACCAAATCATTCCGCTGCTTCGTAAGCACGATGAAACCCCGATAAGCGCCTATACCCAGGAAGATTACGACGCTGTTATTCAGGCATTGATCAAACGGGGTCAGGATACAAAGAGCAAGCAATACATGCCCTACAAGGAAAGCACGCTGCAGGATTTTCGCCGTTTGATCTACTACGTCGTGGAAACAGCCGCCAGGCATGGCGAATGCGATAATGTGCTCTGGGAGAGCACCCTAAATCCCGAAGCCACAACGGAAAGCGAGGAAGTCAAAGCCAATCAGGCGCTGCTCAGCAAATCACTGACCATCCCGCAGGAACAGGCAGTTGCCAAGGCACTTCTTTCTGATCCTCTGCAATCCGGTCAGAATATGGGCTTGCTCTTAATGTATTCGCTGGGCCTGCGCAATGCAGAAGCCTGCGCGGTGGATTACGGCGATATCAAGCCAATGCAAACCCATCCCGAATGCCTGGTGGTGTGGATCTACAAAACCACCGGCTATGACACCAACGCAGGTAAGCTGGGTGGAAAGACTAGGAATGCAGATCGCATTATCCCAGTGCCTGGCAAGGTCGCTGCTCTGATCCACGAGAGGCGTCAGTATATAGAGTCGCAGCTCAACAAATCAATCGACGATTACCCCATTGTGTGTAACAATGACCGATGGGATGTTCGGTGCTCTGCCCGGGAGTTAACGAATGCTGCCCGCACCCTGTTTCAAAGCATCAAAATTAAAGCCTCTCAGATGGCATCCATCAGCGAGGACCTTCAAGAGGACCCCATATCCGATAGAGACAGCCTGCCCTTTGAGGATCGGAAAGACCCTACTGCATATCTGTTTCGTCGTAATTTTGGTACGCATTTACACATTCTCGGCTTGAGTGAGCCGGAAATTGAATATGTGATTGGACACGATATTGACGACCCTTACGAAACACGAAACGAATTTGTGAATGAAGAGAAGCTGTTTGCCATTAAGCAGAAAATGGATCGCAGGCCTTTGGTCAACAGTGACCCTTCTAAGATTGAGCGTATCGATGTAGGAGAGCGACTGCAGCTGCAGCATACCGCCCTTGTGCAAATACCAGTGGATTCCGCAGAAACCGAGATGCACATTACCGCAAACGAACCCACGGACAATATTAAAGTCTCCCTTTCTTCCCACCCACAGAATATGCGCATTAAATTAAATTGCCGGCATTACACGGTGAAAGCATCCGAGTACGATCGCTTTGTGGATACGCAGCAGCAATACCACAAGGCATATACCACAGCATAAGAATAGGCAGCCGAGTGATTCTCACTCGGCTGCCTTTCGCTATAGTATCACTTTTCTTTGCGTTTCTGCTGGGGTATAGGGAAGATTTGGTTCCTGGAATAGAAATCCGATATCTGCGCGCCGTAAATATGCTCGCCACTTTTCACACCGTAAGTGCCGTATTCAGATTCATCCAGTTCCGTCCAATCACCGGCCACCAACACCATATCATACTTTGCTTTCGTTCGGCTTGTTCCAGCATCATCTGTACTGCGGCTGAACAGCTTCTTGCAAGCCTTGTTGTATTCCTTGCGGTCTCGGAACACCAGTATAAAATACTTCGTTTTATACTGGCTGGTTCCACGAATGCCGCTAAAGGACGCAAAGAGAATGGCATTGGCTCTGTTGATCGGCCACTGGGGACGAACTGCGATCACCCGTTCCTCTAAGGATGTATTGCGAACAAAAAAACGGTCAAAATCCTTGTACCACAGGAAAATGTCAGATCTCAAATGAGAACCGATACGCTCAGAATGCCCAAACTTGTGAATACCGGCTTTCCAAAGCTGGCTCAACGTTTTACAGGGTACGATCACAGGTCCGGAAGTAGCTTCAACCTCGTCCTCGTCATCTGTGCCATCTTCGGGTGCCTGCGTGTGCTCGTCTCCATCTATAGTCTCATCCTCCGGATCAAGCACACCAGGATCCTCATCCTCTTCCGGCCCCCAAGGAGATACTTCTTTTTCTCTGGCCGGGTTAAACAGATTGTCAAACAGTTGCATTATGTCCGTTAATTTAGGATCATATGCCCTGTTTGTTCTCTCCAACTGCTCACAGAGGTAGTTGGTGTGCTTTCCTCCTTCGTAACAGCGGAAGAACGGTGTTTGCACTTCCAGCACAGGGTGCACTTCCACACCGCAGTACGGACAGGTAAGACGCTGCCCGGAATACGCCTCCTCAATTTTCACAGTCTTTCCGGTTCGCTTATTAATGGCTTCAACAATCATATCAATCATCCTTTCAGAATTAGTTATGTAACAAAAAATGCAGCTGCACGGAATAAGGAAATTCCGGTCAGCCGCATCAATCATCCCATCATCTCCAACTGGATCGCCTTACTCCGAAAGGAGTGATCCAGCTCCGTCACATCCCGGGTATATCAAATAAGCATATGATACCCCGGCTCCACATTTCTATATTTACTTAATTTTAGTATAGCGATTATCAACTCTATTGTCAATATATTCGCGCAAAAGTTCGCAAATTGTTCACAATAGTAGCTTATTTGCCCACTATTTGAAGAAAAATCACCTCCATTTCTGCAAACAGAGACGTTTTTATTGTAGTACAAAATGAATTTTCATATTTTTAGATCAAACGACCACGAAATCGAAACTAGAGCTTTTCAAAACTTTTGAAAAGTATTTTCTGTGATCTCCTTGTCGTATACTCGGTGTTCAAAACCTTTCCCATTGCCGATCACTGGATCCATGAGAGTTTTTCTAGCTTTTTGATGAGATGAGGTGTATAATATAAATACTAAATCCATTGGGAGGTACATAATTGATGACAGCAATAAGTGATACGATAAGTATTTTAGAAACCTTCTTTAAGAGAATAGAAAAAGCATACGGACAGGCACTTCACTTTGATGAGAATGGTAGCAAGAAGTATGGTTATCTGATTGGCGAGGGAGGTATTGTCTTTTCCGTTTTGGAAAGGGATGGCTCGCTTACCATGCAAGTGTTTGAGAAAATGTGTTTGGAGAATACAAAGGGTTACTTAACTTGCCGTGGTTTACCGGAAACTTTGGGCGGGTTTGCTTACAAGAAGGCAGAAGAAGTACAAGATATTCTTGATAAGCTTTGTGATATCCTGCTGGAAACCCCAGTAACCGATATCGATGCCCAGATAGTTAAGAAAAAAGTTATGGAAGCTGAATTCGCTTGCTATCAGAAATATCATCAGATCCCTGAGTCAACTATGCAAAGTATGAAATTTGAGGCAGAGCGTGCAGAACTGAACATATTGCTGAAAAAAGGTTAGTCCATGCTGCTATCTGCAATAGATATAGCTATAAATCAACCTATAAGTTCAAGGCCCTATACCGTGGCGGGTATAGGGTCTTGTGGTTGTTAGTACTCTAGGCCTTTATATAATTTTGTAAGATATTCCAGAACATGCAATGCCTCTGCGCTGACATCATTTACGTTGCACAGTCTGCTAAACTCCCGGCAGAGCTGTTCCATTTGGATTCTGAGTGCTTTATGCACTCTTGGGTTACCGACCACCACAACATCCCGTTGTAGCATCCGGTGAATGCAATAATCCTGTTTGGACATCCCAGATAAGGCCGCCAATGCCTCGATCTCGGCGTTTTCCTCAGGAGATACCCGAACACCAATCGTCTTGCAACGCCATCGTCCCTGCCCATCGCGAGCCTTAGCAGACATTTTCATCACCTCCTTCCTGCAACGCGTTCAAATCAGCAGCCATTTGCCGTTGCACAGTGGGAAACAGATGGGCATACCGATAAGTGATATCAATAGATTCATGCCCCATTCGCTCTGCGATCGCCACCGCACTGTACCCCATATGAATGAGCAAGGACACATGAGAGTGCCGCAGATCATGCACCCGGATACGCTGAATGCCCATTTCCTTACTGCCCTGTTCCATCTTGCGGTAGAGATAACTCTTGGATAAAGGGAACAGCCGGTCATCGGGTTGCGGATCATACAGTTTCTCGATGTAGTACCGGATTTCTTCTACCAGGAATGCCGGCATTTCCACAATGCGGTTGCTCTTTGGTGTCTTGGGTTCGGTAATCACATCTTTTCCTTTTAGATGCTGAAAGGTTTTTGTGATGGAAACGGTCTTCTTTTTGAAATCAAAATCATCGATGGTCAATGCCAGTGCCTCACCCTCTCGGAGACCGCACCAGTAGAGCATTTGAAAATAGTAGTAGCCCACAGGATCATCCATCATATATTCAGAGAATTTCAGATATTCCTCACGGGTCCAGCATTTCATTTCGATGCCCTTTTCGCTGCCCATATTTCCAACCGTTCTGGCAGGGTTTTCCGAAAGCTTGTGGTAACGGACCGCATGGTTGAAAATCGCGCTCAACTGGTTATGAATCGTTTTCAGGTACGATTTAGAGTAGGGTTTGCCATCCTTGGGATCGCGGTAAGTCAGCAGCTCGTTCTGCCAAAGCATAATATCTTTTGTAGTGATTTCACGCATACATTTTTTGCCGAAGTAAGGTATCAGTTTGGTGTCAATAATATTGTCTTTCATTGACAGAGTGCTCTCTTTGATCCGGGCTCCCCGTTCTTCCCGATAGACCTGGACGAAATCTGCAAAAGACATATCCAGATTGCCGCTCTTACGGGCCAGAAAGTCACGCTCATACTGAAGTGCTTCCCGCTTGGTTGCAAAACCTCTTTTGGTAACCCACTTGATTTGGCCGCTCCAGTTTTTATGTTTGATTTTAACCGTCCAGGTGTTTCTGTCCTTTTCCTTATAAACAGGCATATGCTCACCTCCTACGCGATACCGCCGTAGATCTTCTTTTCAAAATAACTACGGCTGATACGACCGGAAACGATGATATAGCCGGCGGCTACCAATTCATCATTCAAGCGACGAATGATCTTGTAGGCCATAGGCACTGAGATGCCCATGTACTCTGCTACATCGTTGGCTGTCAAAAATCTCTTGTTTTCCATAGTGTTTCCTCCTAATTTTGTTATAGAGAAAACAAAACACCGTGCAGGGCTGATAGCTCTACACGGTGCAAATCATAATATGATAGCCGGGGTTAACCTTACAAAGATATACTTTCCCTCTTGCAAAAAAGATACAAAAAGGATATAATATCCCTGCGGTGCGGGGTAATCCCGTTGTGTAGGTGCCTAACTCACCTGCGCAGGTGCATGGGAGTTGGCGCTCCCTTGCACTGCCGTTGTTTTATTTTCTATCTGTATTATACTATATACGGGTCCGTATATCAACATGGAATATTGCACAAAAATACGGCCCCGTATATGTAAAATACGGGGCCGTATATATGCATGTTGCCAATTGACAATATATAACGATCTATGCTACCATCATTTCATAATGGAGGGATGATTATGGCACCAACTGACGCGCAAAAAAGAGCACGAGATAAGTGGCTGCACGATAAAGTTGAAGACATCCGTTTTCGTGTTCCTAAAGGAAAAAAGGCTATCATCCAGGAGCATGCAGCCAAGCGCGGAGAGTCGGTAAATGCTTTTATTGCTCGTGCCGTAGATGAAGCTTTGGCACGCGATACAGATCACCGCAATGATTTATAATTCTCTCGTTCTCTTGTTGGAATGAAAAATATAAGTTGGGACTTTATCTTTAGTGGAAGTTATAGTGATAAATAATGGTAGACACGAAAGTGCCTACCATTATTTTATCACTTCATAAATACTAGCGCAGTCTTTTTGTATGTGCTATAATGAATATACATTACAGATGGGATGGATCGCAAATGAATGATTGTATTGAAGCTACTCAGCGCCTGAAAAGAGATCCTATGCGATTTGATGTGCTGGACTTGTTTGATTCGGTCGGTAGAAGCAGAAAGTATGAACTGGGGAGCGTAGAGGATAAAGCTGCATTCGTCCAGCTTGTTAGTGAGTCGCTTACAGAAGCCAATACCGACTCCATGATATATGGTCGTCGTACGGAAGCGATGTTTGCTTATGTTGTTGCTTCCCTCGGAAAGTGTCTGCTTGTAAAAAAGGAAGACGCAGGAGATGTTTTTTCTCGTGATACAGACATTCTTATACCCGATTATAGGCTTGTTTTGGAAGACAGGAGTCAGTTATTGGTAGAGGTTAAAAACTATCGTCAGCATACTGCCTTTGATGCTTACACTATAAAAACAGAATACCTTGATCGAATTATTAGCTATGCGAGAATGGTTGATACGGAGTTGTTTTTCGCGATCTATTGGTCGCTTTGGGGCATGTGGACGCTTGTATCGGCAAATGATTTTCAGCGTAATGAAAGTACTGCATCATTGTCATTTCATACAGCTATTAAGCGTAATGGCATGATGCGTTTAGGAGATGCTTTTATTGGAACAACTCCACCCTTATCGATCCGGCTATACCCCGATAAGGAAAAACCGCATAGCGTTGGTGTTGACGGAAAAGCGGAGTTTACAATTGGATCTGTGGAGCTTCGTTGTAAGGAATCTATTATCACCTTGGAAAACGAGCAACGAATTGCCTTGGCCTTAATGATGTTTGGAGATTGGGAAGAAACCAGCAGAGCATATTATTCTGATGATCATTCCAAAGAGATAGGTTATGTTGAGTTTTTATATTATCCACGTGAGTACAAGGAAGAACAAGGCTTTGATTTGGTGGGTTCAATTAGTACAATTATTTCACGCCAGTATGGTCAACTGACAGCTCCTGACGGAAAAGTGGAGCGCCTTACTCCAGATGTTGCGCCGGGCATGCTGGGTTTCGTGGTTCCTGAATCCTACCAAAGCGAAGCATTACCACTCTGGAGAATTCACCAACAGCCGAACTATGCATAAGCCGCTTTATAATATAGGTTGATAGAAATACGGAGTTATATTATGATATCAGAGGCAACTTTACGCAGTATTGCCGATATTTTTTGCGGGAATACCGGAAACTATTATAGCTACAAATCTGGGCCCCAGTTGGTTAGCTTTTTTAATAATCACTACAATGCAAAAGATCAATATCAGCAGGGATTCCCATCACGGTGGGCATATGTGTATGATAAACTGGTTGAATTACTCAACGCAAACCGATTTGACCAGTTTCTGTCACAAATCTTTAGCACGGCATACATCATGCAAGATTGTGGTCTTACCGAAGTACAAGCCGCAGAACGTTCACAGGAAATATTCCAGGAACTGAATCGAATTGTTGCGGGTGACCTCTATATAATCACGCATCGCAATGGCAGATATCACCTATGCAAGAAGGATGAGGATTTGGTGTTGATTGGATCGGGCGGTTTTGCAAATGTATATCGCCAAAAATCAACAGGTTTAATTGTTAAAAAACTTAAAGATGAATTTCTTGCAGACAAGGGGATTCGTAGCCGTTTCAAAAGAGAATTTGATATCACAAAGTCTTTACAGGACGCGCATGGCATAATTACAGTGTTTACTTTTGACTCCGCAGCCTGCTCCTATACAATGGAACCGGCAGAACAACGGCTTGATCACTATTTGCAATTACCTGGCATAACTGATGCTATCAGAATAAACTGTATTCGACAGATTCTTTATATTATGACGGTGGTACATGGCCGAGATATTATCCACCGAGATTTGAGTCCCAATAATATTTTTATTATCAACGGTGTTTTGAAAATCGCCGACTTTGGATTAGGAAAGGACTTAAATATCTTTACATCGCACCAAACACTAATGACAAACCAAGTGGGACAATACTATTATTGCGCGCCTGAGCAGTTTATGCTATTACGGGACGGAGACAAGCGAAGTGATGTATATTCTTTGGGCAGAATTATAAATTACATTATGACTGGGCACCCAACGAACACACATCATATTTTCAGAAGTGTGGCAGAAAAAGCAGCGAATGCTGATTCTGCATACAGATATGCTGATGCAAGCCAGTTGTCTACATACTTTGAAAAAAGCGTAAAGTACCACCAGAATGCGCAAAACGAACAGACGGTTCTACAAAAAATTGAAGCCCGAACAATGGATGATTCCATTGAAACATTTATCTATGAACTGACCGCAGATAGAATCAGTAAGTATATTTGCGAGAGGCAACCGGGCTTTACCGATGCGCTGTTAAAGTTTATGGATATAGATGATGTTCATGCGCAGCATATTATTCAGAGTGTGGATCGTTCGTATCAAGATATCTGTGGACGATCCTTTGAAGCGTATGATCCTTTTGCGTATTTGGCATACAAAGTTTTGAAGGGCAGCTACTCATTTGTTGTAAAAGAAACTGCAGCCAATATATTACGATATGTTGCGGTGGATGTTAATCGCTTTTCTGCACAGCGCCTGGTAAACGATATCAAGGATGTGGGCATTGAACCATTACTGGAGGATATACTTGATTCATAGTAATGGTGGTTTTGGGTGAAGACCGGAATGCATCAAGGCCCGGAAACACATAAAGGATTAAAAGCGCACCGATTCTACCGTAGTGGCAGGATCGGTGCGCTTTGCTTTATGCCTATAAGCAATTGCTTGTTAGGGCAATTATATTATTTCCTTTTGATTATGCAATTCTGTTCCTATTGCAAGCTGTTTGAATACAAGCTTTAAACTGTCAAATAACTGGGGACTCATATTTTTTCTGGATGGAATGTGAATAAATGCAGCATTTCCGCTCACTCGTTCTAGCATTCTGAAATAAGCATCATTACAGAGATACTTTGTGGGGCTATCAGAAATGCTACTCCTTACTCCATTTATACGCAGCATTTCAACTATATCATCCAGAAAAAGGTTGGATGTCAATATACAGCCGTTCCGTTCCGCACAGTTTTCTATGCGAACTGAGTCTGTAAGGTTCTTATCAATTCCAAACATATAGACTTTAGAATACTCAGGAGTTAATCCTTGAATATCTTTAGCCAACCCATGAAAAGAGTTTGTGAGAAACAATTTATCGCCATTCAACAAGGAAACCAACTTATAAGAAGCGTTATTTATGCCTTTGAATCCTACAAATAAGGTGTTCATTTTTCCTCTCCTTATGGTAATTGGCTGTTGTTACCTGCACGATTATATTTCAAAGTCTGGAATAATACCGTTGATCACGGAGCCTACAATTTTCGTTGCTTCAGCTTTTGCCCGTTCAATACCTACCGGCGTGTTCATCCAATTATCGCGTCTGGTATTGTTATCATTCGCCGGGCAAGGAATGACCGTAATGTGTTTCGGAAGCAAATAACGAGCAATCGCCAAACTGCGCCGCATATGATAGGCAGTAGTGACCAGTAACGCACTATGAACATTATTTAGCCAAAAAGATCGCTGCAATTCGATCAGCGCAAAGAGAATGTTTTCCACAGTGTTTTGCGATCTATTCTCTAAGATAATATCTTCTTCAGCTACGCCTAACACCAATGCTGCCTGACGCATATGCTCGGCTTCACTGTACTTCCCATCAGTGAAATCTCTTATTTTGCCACCGCATAACATAATCTTGCTTGTGCGTCCTGCTTTATATGCCTCGACCGCTACAGGAACTCTGTACTGCGCAGCTTTCACACTTCCTAATACAAGAACGCAATCTACATTTTCTCCAGTATCCTCTAAGCCTTGAAATAATAACCGGTCCACTAATTCAACGGATAAATCTTCCTCTTTTATGCTAGAAACCAACATTTTGCCTCCCTCGCAAATTCTATTTTTAGATTCTCGAACTACATTTTAGGATAATTATATCACTTTCTCAAAGAAATGCAATTAGTCATTCTCTACAGTGAAACAATGCGGCGGTCTGGGATACCAGACCGCCGCCCCTGTTTTACAGTTCCATCACCCAAAAGTCTTCCATATGATCGGAGAAGGCGATTTCATCCTGGATGGTTTCCACATATCGGAAACCCGCCTTTTGATACGCATTGATGGCCCGTTTATTGCGAGCCGAAACACGAAGCAGAATCCGTCCGGTATGGCCCTTCACTCTTCGGATCTCCTGGACGCAACGCTCTACAAAGATTGCTCCGTTTCCTTGTCCCGTAAGCTCCGGTACCATAGACCAGCCAACCCAGAGATCGTCCCCTTCGTACTGGCAAGCCACTTGTCCCAAAAGAATGCCGTCATAGGTCAAGCAGAACTGCTCTACGCCCCATATGGATTCATCCAACAGATACTCGTCGTGATGTCCTTTGAAGCTGTAAGCCTCATAGGGCGCTTCGTACTCCCACCCAGAAATCTTTGCTACAGTTTCTTTGGTAAGTGGTTCCAGGGAACCCTTTGCCATGTTGGTTTGGTTTTCCATTTACATTCCTCCAAAATTGATTCGGAGGGTTAGGAAGCGTGAACCCTCCATACACGATTCATCTTCATAAAAAACCACCCTTTCTTATTTGATTTGTAATCAGACACCGATTGCGGTGTTGATACCATTACTTGTTCAAAATCAGTTCCATAATGATTTCGTCTTCATCACGGTCAATTTCAACGAAGCCAAAATTCTCATAAAGCTTTCTGGCAGCATCGTTACCTTCAATGTAGCACAGGACAACTTTACTGTATTTTCCATCCTGCTTCATTGCATCCAGCACCAATTGGGTAGACGCTTTGCCGTATCCACGGCCTTGGTATCGCTCGTCAACGAACAACTGGCTGAGATCATAGGCATTCAGTTCAGGGCAATCGTGGTACATTCCCATGCCGACCGGGGTTTCATCATCGTAGATGACAAACGCTCTGCTTCGCTGTTCCCGATATGCATATGCTCTTGCCAACATGACAGCGGAACTCGCAACATAATTTTTCTGTGATTCCGCAACCTTTAGATCTAATCGCCAGTTGCTAGGATCTATATCAACTAAATGGATCATCTCATTTCCCCTTATGCTTTGCAACCCGCTTCTTTGACATACTGTGCGATCCGATCTCGCACAGCTTCATACCGCTGCTTATCAAACTGATACGCTTTTCTCTCTTTTACAAAGTTCCGGCTGCCACGCTTTTCGTAAGGATAGCGAGGGATCAGCTGGACGTGATAGTGGTTATTAGGGCCATCGCACATAGTACACAGATACACCCGCACACAGCCATAAACCTCACAAAGGATCTTCATGAACTGCTTGGCAAAGCGAACAATTTTCTCATTGATCTCATCGGGTGCTTCGCTCATATCATGATAATGGTCGATTGTAGCGATGCAAATATGTCCCTCTGCTCTTGGATTGCCCACATAGAAGCACTCAATTTCCTCATCTTCATACAACATCTTATCCGTTAAATCGCCATAGAGAGCACCACCGTTTTCACGGTTAAAGCAGGTGGGGCAAATACCCATATCCGTTAATTCTCCGGGGGAAAGTTTCAACAACTCTTCCTTATTCATTGTTCATCACCTCACATTATTCAATCAATCCTTCTGCTTTAGATCGCTCTAGAGAATTTTGAATGGAG
>JAZOWK010000020.1:0-13989 GCA_045659205.1 Faecousia sp. | reverse complement strand
TCCTACGCTACCGCATTCGAAGGCGAAATCATCCGCCGCGGCGATATGCAGGTTGAAGTTGACGGTTCCCGTGTTGACTGCTTCGAGTTGGTTCAGACCAAGTCCATGCAGGAAGTCGAGGACCACAAGATCGAAGTCATTGGACCCGAGATCGACGAGATCCCCGTTGGCTCCAAGATTTCTCTGTCCTACACCATCGACGTGGCCGGCAAGGCTATGCAGGCTGACTTTGAGGCCGTTATGGAGCGTAAGATCCACGCTTGGCTGAACTGCATCGAAGGCGTTATGCACACCGGTCAGCGTGATATGATCCGTATCCGCATCTCCAAGACCGACTTTGAGGCTGGCTTTAAGTTCCGTCACCTGGGCGAGGTTCTGTACGCCAAGGTTATGAGCGAGTTCGAGGCTGTTGCTGACAAGTGCCAGGTCACCATCGTTGTGGATGCTGAGAAGAACAAGGAGCTGCGCGCTCAGGCCAACGAGATCTTTAATACCCGTGACGCCCGTCTGGCATCTATGACCGACGAATCCGTCAACGAGTTCTACACCTGCATTATGTGCCAGGCCTTCTCCCCCAGCCACGTTTGTATCGTTACCCCCGAGCGTCTGGGTCTGTGTGGCGCTGTTTCTTGGCTGGACGCAAAGGCTACCAAGGAGCTGGATCCCCACGGTCCCTGCCAGCCCATCGTCAAGGGAGGCTGCCAGGACGAGCGTCTGGGCCGTTACGACTCCATGGACGCTGCCGTCAACAAGTACTCTCAGGGTGCTGTTGAGCGGATCACTCTGTACTCCCTGTTCCAGGATCCCATGACTTCCTGCGGCTGCTTCGAGTGTATCTGTGGCGTGGAGCCCTGCTCCATGGGTGTTGTTATTACCTGCCGTGAGCACGCTGGTATGACCCCCCTGGGTATGAGCTTCTCCGAAATGGCTTCCATGACCGGCGGCGGTGTTCAGACCCCCGGCTTTATGGGCCACGGCAAGCACTTCATCTCTTCCAAGAAGTTTATTGCGGCAGAAGGCGGCCCCGGCCGGATCGTGTGGATGCCCAAGATGCTGAAGGATCAGATGCGCGAGCGCCTGGATGCTACCGTTCTGGAGCTGTACGGTGTTGAGAACTTCACCGATATGATCGCTGACGAAACCATCTGCACCGAGGATCCCGAGCAGCTGCTGGAGTTCCTGGGCAATGCTGGACACCCTGTTCTGGGCATGGAACCCTTCGATATGTAATTTCTGAGGGTCACGAGGAACGCAAATCGTCAAAATATGTTATAAACACAGGGGCTGTGCGCTGCACGGCCCCTGAAAACATATATAGTTAGTTGCGTTGTGCGAACATTGTAAAAATATATTTTGACTTACTGCACAAAACGAGCCTTAGCGTACCTATGTACGCTGACAGGCTCGTTTTGTTTGTCTTTGCGCCCCTCCTGACCTCAGAATGAGCTGCAAAAACGGCAATAGATAATTTGCAGTTGACAGTTGACAATTATGGTGTCGGCAGAGCCGACTATTTAAATATATCGCGCAGCGATACGTTAATTGTCAATTATCAATTGTCAATTGTAAATTGCTTCCGCATTTTTATTGTGTATTTTGCATTAAAATTATGCCAAAATTTTGGAAGGGATAGGCAGGAAAATTCCAATTTCTTCATAGACAAGCGCCTGTGTAAGCTGTATAATAAAATTAGCTTATTAGCTTTGCAGCCTGAATGGTGAAAAGGCTTGATATTTGTAGATTTTCAGCATTTTTGCCGGGTAGGGAAAGACCGGTAAAAAGCTGTGAACAGATCCTTTTAAGGAGGAATGGAAGATGAAGAAAAGAAGCATTTTGGAAAGGGCTTTAAGCTGGTTGCTGACCCTGGCGATGATTCTTTCGTTTGTGCCTGCCATTGCTATGCAGACCAATGCGGCGCAAAGTGATTTTATCGTGGAGCGGATCGCAGATGACAGCACCATGGATCAGTGGAAGGACTATTTTGGCCCTGATCATTTGGATACGGAGTTTGCCGGCGCTGTTTGGACGGATAAGTCCGTCTTCAAGGATGCCAGCGCTTTCAGCAGCGCGGTCAGCCAGCGGGGCGAACAGGTGACGATGCTCAACCCGGATAATTTCCTTGTGGCATTGTCGGCGATCGCTTCCAATAAGGAAATCGTGGGCTATTCCACTGTTCCTACGGATACTATGCTGGTGCTGGACCTTTCCGGCTCTATGATGACGGAAATAAATGTACCCGGCTACAATAATATTTCTACATTGGATACTTCCAATGTAGAGGCTATGGTGGATGCTGCCAACGATGCGATTTATCAGCTCATTGGCCTTAATAACTATAACCGGGTGGGCGTGGTAGTCTACTCCGGCAGTACCACTACGGGCGCATCTCAGGCCTCCAGCGCACAGGTGCTTTTGCCTTTGGGTCGGTATCAGGGTGTTGCCGTACCTGACGGAAACGGTGGCACGACCTATGAGTATCTGCAGCTTAATTTGACTGAGGATACCGAAACTGTTCGGGTATTGGTAGAAGACCGTCCCGGTAACCGGAACGATGTTTGGCAAAATGTGCAGGTGGATGTAATCACCGGCGCGGCTGTGGCTGTTAAGCGGGGCCTGGAAACAGAAACCGGCGCTGCTGTAAGAGTAAACGATAAGGATGTGGTGGGCGGCACTTATGTGCAGAGCGGTCTGTATCTGGCCTGGCAGCAGTTCGCTGCGGTAGAGGATACAAAGATCCCCACCGGTAACATCCTGGGTGGCACGGACAGAATGCCCATTATGGTGCTTATGAGCGACGGCGCGCCCACTACAGCTACCAGTAATTATGCCGGTACTACCAATAACGGCAATACCAGCATTGGCACTTCCAACACCGGCAGAGGCACTGATTCTCATAACGGCATTAGCTTTCTGACTCAGCTGACCGCAGCCTGGATTAAGGCCAGCATGGAAGCAAAATACGGCAGAGATTGCCGGTTCTATACTCTGGGCCTTGGCGCGGTGCAAAACAGCGCCACCAGCTTGTGTGTGCTGGATCCCAGCGTCACCCCCAACACCATCAACGGTTATTGGAATACGATCACCAGTCCCAGCACTACCAACCTGGTGCTGACGACACCTTCCACAACCGGCAATAACAATGTGCAGCTGACGGTGGAAAAGAACAGCCTGATCACCTCTGCGGCGCAAAAGAATTATGTGAATAAGTATTTTGCGGCCAACAATGCTGCGCAGCTGACCCAGGCATTTGCAGATATCGTCGATGAGATCATTATCCAGTCCCGGTATTATCCCACACTGGTCAATTCCGGTAAGGTGGAGCTGGACGGCTATGTGACCTTTGAAGACGAGCTGGGCGAATTTATGGAAGTCAAGGATGTGAAGGGCCTTGTTGTGGGCAACACATTCTTCTCCGGATCTGCAGTAGCCTATGCTATGGCAAACGGTGTTTTCGGCAATGCCGGTACTTATACCGATTACGGCTGGGAGCTGGTGAATACCGTTGGCGAGCGTTTGGGCATTGCCGGTGATGCAGCGATCCCGCTGCTGCAGAACGCATGGCGGGACGGTCAGCTTGCGTACAACGCTGACGGTACATTCAGCAATTATATCGGCTGGTATGCCGATGGCGAGGGCAACTTTATTGCCGCCTGGGATAAGGAGCATACCGCTGCTGATAAGCCGGATAACGCAGTATATATCAATAAGAGCTACGGCTTCCTGGGCGTTTCTGACGGCAACATCAAAGACAGTGATATGATGCATATCATCGTTATGGTGAAGACCAACATTGAAAACGGCCACCAGAGCGTTACCTTTAAGATCCCCGCGGCGCTGATCCCCATGGTCACTTACCGTGTCCGGCTGGAAGGCGACAGCCTGGAAAATGCCCGAAATATCGTGCTGACCCAGGAAACGGCAGAGCCGATCCGCCTGCTGTTTGAGGTGGGCCTGCAGGATCGTGTCAATGCCTTGACCATTCAGGATATTATGGCAAATGCCGCGCACAAGCACGAAATTGACGGTAGATTTTATTTCTACACCAACCGCTGGGGCAGCGACGATCATAATAACCCCAGCATTGACTATACCAATCCCCATACCCATTTAGCCACCATTTCTCACCTGCATCCGTCTGAAGAGAATGAGCGGTATTACTACATTGAAAATACCAGGATCTACGCAGACGACAGAGGCTCGGCTTTGTACGATGGTAACAGTACTGCCTATACACCTCGTACTTACATTACTGCGCAGACCAATGGCGGCAGCGCAGTGGTGACCACAGAATATGTGGAAGTTTCTCCTGAGGTTATGCGCAATGCCCAGCAGGATGATGCTGGCGTATGGTACATCCCCAAGGGCACGGTGTCTTACCGGGTGGTGCGTTACAACACCCCCAAGGACGATCCCAGCACCACTGTGGATGAGAACTACACCGGCACTTTGGAATATGCGGATTATCCCGTAGTGGATCACCCCAAGCCCGGCGATCCTACCTATGATATTTATAACTTCCTGGGCAACAACGGTCGTATTCTGGTAACACCGGCTACCGGTATTCGCCTGAGCAAGACCGTTGAGCAGGTGGTTCCCGGCACCCAGGTGGATAACTTCCGGTTTGAGATCACCCTGACCCTGAATGGCCAGCCCTATAGCGGCGATGTGACCTTTACGGATGCTGATGGCGCAGAAAGCACTTTGAGCGTCCAGAACGGTCAGGCTACTGTGACAGTAGGCCACGGAGAAACGGTTTACCTGACGGATCTTCCCAATGGTGTTGTCTATTCCATCCGGGAGCTGACCCACGCGGATTACGCGCCTGTAGGCGGCAGCGTTAAGTCCGGCACGGTGGAGCTTTATAAGCTTTCCGGTGTAAACTTCGTCAATGCTCTGGTGACCCAGGGCAGCCTGATGATCTCCAAGGAAGTGCTGCACAGCTACGGTGACAGCTATCAGATCCCTGAAAAGGCATTTAAGGTAAAAGTGGACCTGGATGGCGCTGGTGTTGCAGAAACTACCTTTAATGTTACCTCTACCACCGGCATCTCTTCTGTTGCCACCAATGAAGATGGTGTATTTGAGATCACATTGGGTCACGATGATTCCGTGATGATCCAGGGCATTGAGGCCGGTGTGACTTATACCGTTACGGAGTATGATCTGCCTGCAGGCTTTACACTGGATGATAGCAGCACCGGCCTGACCGGTACTATCGAAAATGACGGTATCGCAACAGCAACGCTTTATAACAGCTATACAGCAGCCTCTGTTACACCTAATATCCAGCTGCCCGTGTATAAGTTAGTGGAAGGCGGCTGGCGGGATAGCGACGAATTCCATTTCAGCGTGGAAATGTTCGTAAACGGTGAATGGGACGGGCTGAATAACGGTACGGTTACCATTAAGGGAACGGATGCGGATAAGCAAGCTGACCTTTCTGCTGCGCTGCAGGATGTGGACTTTACCACCCCCGGACGCTATTATTTCCGTGTCTTCGAGCTGC
Source organism: Faecousia sp. (assembly GCA_045659205.1). Taxonomy (GTDB): domain Bacteria; phylum Bacillota; class Clostridia; order Oscillospirales; family Oscillospiraceae; genus Faecousia. The sequence goes on along the minus strand of JAZOWK010000020.1, from coordinate 8,483 downwards.
CCGGCACTGACCCCAATATCACCTATGATGCTGGCCACGGCATCTTCGAAGTGGTGGTAGGAGACCCCGATATGTCCGGCGCGCTGCAGATTATCGATGTGGTGGCTCACGCGAAGGTTACTGTGGGTGAAGTAACCGGCGGCTATGTGATTCCCAACGAATTTACAAATGTATATACCCCCTCCGGCACTGCCAATGTGACGGTAAATATCCAGAAGCAGCTGAACAATGAAACTGGCGCGGATAAGTCTTTGGAAGGCTTCCGTTTCGCAATGTATGATGCAAACGGCGCGCAGGTAGGCGAAGCTGCGGTATCCAAGTTTGATGGCTCTGCCAGCTTCTCCCGGTCCTATTCTGTTGCGGATATCGGCAATACCTATGTTTACGAGATCCGGGAGTTGGATGACGGTGCGCCTGGTGTGATCTATGATACCAACGCATTTACCGTTACCATCACCATTTCCGACAATGACGATCCTAATCTTCTGGATGCGGATGTGACCATTGTTAATCAGGAAACACAGGAAACGGTTACCGGTGTGGTGTTTGAAAACGATTATGTCCTGCGGCCCGTTACCGTAGAAATTCCGGTGACCAAGAATCTTACCGGTCGTGCTATGGTGGACGGTGAGTTCAGCTTCGCACTGATCGCTGCAGATGCTTCTTTCAGACCCCTGAACTATAGCCCCATTATTGTTAGAAACAGTGATGAGACCAAGTTCTCCTTCCAGCTTGCCAAGGCCGGTACTTATTACTACATTGCCGGCGAGCAGGTAAACTATGCTGATAACGGTATTACTTATGACCGCACCATGTATCACGTAACGGTTACCGCTACCGATGACGGTCGTGGTGGCCTGACTTACAGCACTTCTATCCGTCAGCAGGGCGGCAACGGCACTGCGCTGGTGTTCAATAACAGCTACACTGCTGCACCTGTGGAGATCGCTATTGCGGGTATGAAGGAGCTTGATGGCAGAGCCTTGAAGGCAGGGGAGTTCTCCTTTGTACTGAAGGATGCTACCGGTGCAGAAGTGCAGACTGTTACCAACGGCGCAAGCGGCAAATTCAGCTTTGATGCCATCAGTTATGATGCAGCAGGTGAATATAGCTACACTGTGCAGGAGCTTGACGGCAATCTGGGTGGTGTGAATTATGACCTTGCTGTTCGTAATGTGGTAGTTAAGGTCACCGATAACGGTGAAGGCCAGCTGGAAGCCAAGGTATATGTGGATGGCACAGAGGGTATTGTGGGCATTAACAATACTTACACCGCCACCGGCACCACCGCTTATATCCGGGCAACCAAGGAGCTGACCGGCCGGGATCTGATAAACGGCGAGTTCACCTTCCTGCTGCACGCGGCAGATAAGGACTATAACATCCTGCCCGGCAATCCCATTACCGCTACCAATACAGCCGGCGGCAGCATTATCTTTGCATTGCCCTATTCCGCAGCAGGTGATTATCACTTTGTGATGACCGAGGATATGAGCACCGCAAAGGGCGGCGTGACCTTTGACGATACCCACTATTATGTACATGTAGTGGTATACGATGACGGTGCCGGAGCGCTGCAATCCATCGTGCAGATCCAGGACAGCGAGCAGAATAATTTGGACGCAGGCGCGTTCCATAACTACTATCACGCAGATCCTGTTTCTGTGGAAGTATCCGCAGTTAAGCAGCTCCACGGCAAGACTCTGGAAGCTGACCAGTTCACCTTCCAGCTGTTGGAGGCAAACACCAAGGAATTGCTGCAGACCGTGACCAACGCAGTTGATGGCTCTGTTACCTTTGAAAATCTGGTATTCACCAAGACCGGTACTTATACTTACCTGATTCGGGAATATGTGCCTGATCCTGAGGACTGCTACCGTTACGATGAGACCCAGTATGTGCTTACTGTGGAAGTCACCGATGATGGCAACGGTCAGCTGCAGGCCCGGAAGACCGTGACCGTGGAAGGTAAAACAACACCTGTTCAGCAGATGCTGTTTGAAAATGAGTACCTGACATTCCTGGAGGTGGAGATCAACAAGACCGTGATCTGTAACCGGATGAATCAGTACAGAGGTCCGGAAGGCTTCGAGTTTGATGTCTATTTGGACGGTCAGCTCATGGGCACCTATACCAGTGACCAGGATGGTAAGGCTGGCTTTACAATGCGGGGCAATTATACTGTGGTCGGCACTTACGAGCTGCAGATCAGTGAAGTGGATCAGGGCGAAGAGCATATGATCTACGATGATACGGTCTACACCCTGACCCTGAAGATAGACTATGATGAAAACGGAACACTGGCATTCTTTGTGGACGACAATCCCGTTCCTGTAAATCATGTAAGTGTCCAGTTTGAAAATGTCTACGAGGGCGTACCGCCCGTAGGCCCGGAGACCGGTGATGACTTCGATGTGCTGCTCATCGGTGGCGCAGCGCTGGTGTGTCTTGCCGGTATGGTTGTGGTACTGCTGATGCTTCGCAAGAAAAAATCGGAAGAAAACTAAATAAAAACAGCGCCACCTAAGTGGCGCTGTTTTTCAATGCACAATGCATAATGAACAATGCACAATGAAGGCATTTTCCACAGAAACGAATATTAAATATGCAACACGCGTGTAGGATATACTTGTCTGTATGTAAACAAACTAACAGACATCTGGCGTTGTCACAAGTGGGCGCAATTATGCATTCTGCATTATGCATTGTGCATTAAAAAAGCCGCTGCGTGAGCAGCGGCTTTTGGATCTTAAATTACACCAGAGCGGCGGTGATGATGGCCATCTTGTACACTTCGTCGGCGTTGCAGCCACGGGACAGGTCATTGATGGGAGCAGCCAGACCCTGCAGGATGGGGCCGTAGGCTTCGTAGCCGCCCAAACGCTGAGCGATCTTGTAACCGATGTTACCGGCTTCGATGCAGGGGAAGATGAAGGTGTTTGCGTAGCCGGCAACGGGAGAGCCGGGGAACTTCAGCTGGCCCACTTCGGGAGCTACAGCTGCGTCGAACTGCATTTCGCCGTCAATAGCCAGCTCGGGAGCCATTTCCTTGGCAACCACGGTAGCATCGTGGCTGAGCTTCACAGTGCCGCCCTTGCCGGAGCCGTTGGTGGAGAAGCTGAGCATAGCAACCTTGGGGTCAATGCCGAAGACCTGAGCGGTCTTAGCGGTCTCGATAGCCACTTCAGCCAGCTTGCGGGCAGCAGATACGGTGACGTTGCCTTCCTTGTCCACGCTGTCTTCGTAGCTTAAGTTAATAGCGCAGTCGCCCATAGCGATCTTCTCGTCGCCGCGAACCAGAATGAAGCAGGAGGACACCAGGTTAGCGCCCTTCTTGGTCTTAACCAGCTGCAGAGCGGGACGGACGGTATCAGCGGTGGAGTAGGTAGCGCCGCCCAGCAGGGAGTCGGCATAACCCATCTTTACCAGCATAGTGCCGAAGTAGTTGCCCTTGGAAAGAGCAGCGCGGCACTCGTCAGCAGACATCTTGCCCTTACGCAGCTCAACCATCTTTTCTACCATAGCATCCATGCCGGCATAGGTAGCGGGATCCAGGATCTCCACACCCTCGATGTTGAAGCCGCCTTTGGCAGCATTTGCCTTGACTTCGTCCACATTACCCACCAGGATGGGGGTCAGGAACTTGCCCTCGTTCAATCTGGCAGCAGCTTCCAGAATACGGGCATCGTGGCCCTCGGTGAAGACGATCTTGCGGGGATTTGCCTTCAAAACGTCGATCATTGCTTGAAACATGACTTTTTCCTCCATATGTATGGGCCGTTGCCCAAAATTTTACAGCTTAATTATACATCACTTGTTTTTAGGTTGCAACCTTTTTGCGAAATATTATGGTAGATTTGTAAATAATACAGATGAGCATTGACCTGTCTGCTTGCTCTTGTTATAATAAAAGCAGAAAGGAAGGTGGACACAAAATGGATTGGATGACCCTTGTTTGGTTTGGCCTTTTGGTGCTTTTCCTGTTGCTGGAAGGTTCTACTGCAGCGATGGTTTCTGTGTGGTTTGCCGGCGGCTCGCTGGCAGCGATGATCATCACATTGCTGACGGATGAACTGTGGCTGCAGATCGCTATATTCTTTGTGGTGTCTGCATCTTTGTTGGCGCTTCTGCGGCCCGTTGCCCGAAAGCTCACCAGCACAAAGAAAACCGCTACCAATGTGGACAGTGTGATCGGCAAGACCGGTGTGGTGCTGGAGGATATTGATAATTTAGTCCCCGCCGGACAAGTAAAGCTGGATGCTATGATCTGGACCGCCCGCAGCACCACCGGAGAGAAGATTTCTGCCGGTACGGTGGTAAAGGTGGACCGGGTAGAAGGCGTAAAAATTTATGTAACGGAGGAATGATTATGGATTGGATCGTATGGGCAGCCGTGGTGGTGATCGCGTTTTTGATCGTGATCTCCAATATCAATGTGGTGCAGCAGTCCCGGGCATATGTCATTGAACGCTTGGGTGCGTTTCAGGCAGTTTGGGGCGTTGGTCTGCATTTCAAGATCCCCTTTATCGACCGGATCGTGCGTCGGGTGAACCTGAAAGAACAGGTCCACGATTATCCGCCCCAGCCGGTTATTACCAAGGATAATGTTACTATGCAGATCGATACGGTGGTATATTTCCAGATCACCGACCCCAAGCTTTACTGCTACGGTGTGGAGCAGCCTATGACCGCTATGGAGACTTTGACGGCCACCACGCTGCGTAACATTATCGGCGATCTGGAGCTGGATCAGACTCTTACCTCCCGTGATGTGATCAACACCAAGATGCGCTCTATTTTGGATGAAGCCACCGACCCCTGGGGCATCAAGGTCAACCGTGTGGAGCTGAAGAACATTCTGCCTCCTCAGGATATCCAAAGCTCTATGGAAAAGCAGATGAAGGCTGAACGCGACCGTCGGCAGGCCATCTTGCAGGCAGAAGGTCAGAAGAAGTCTGCCATCCTGATCGCAGAAGGTGAGCGGGAGTCCGCTGTGCTGCGGGCAGACGCGGAAAAGCAGGCTGCTATCTTGCGGGCAGAGGCCGAAAAGCAGGCTGCCATTTTGAAGGCAGACGGTGAGGCTCAGGCTATCCGTACTGTGCAGCAGGCATTGGCGGATTCTTTGGCAATGCTGAACGAAAAAGCGCCCAATGAGCAGGTTATTAAGCTCAAGAGCATCGAGGCTATGGAAAAGGTGGCTAACGGTACTGCTACCAAGATTATCATTCCCAGCGAAATGCAGGGCCTTGTAGGTCTTGCCAACGGTATCGTTGAGGGAACAAAGAAATAAGGATTACAAACTCAGATGGGGCTGCTCCCCATCTGAGTTTTTCGTTAAAATTCCGTAAACAATTCCTTTTCCGGGTTGAAATCCTGGAAAAAAGCAATATAATGATACCATCAAATATTGTGAGGTTGCTTCATGGGATTTTTTACCCGGTTGAAAATGGGTTTTGCCCGGTTTATGTCCGGCCGCTATGGTACGGATAAGCTGAATACGACGATCTTAACTTGCGGCATTGTGTTGAGCCTTGGCTCTGCTATCCTGACTTCTTTTGTATATATCCCTCTTTTGAATTTGGGTATGACTTTAGTATCCTATGTGCTTTTGGGCTGGGCGCTGTTTCGCACCTTCTCCCGGCAGACCTATAAGCGGTACCGGGAAAATCAGCGGTATTTGCAGTTTTTAAAGAAGCTGAAAGATCGGGATCACCGGTATTTTGCCTGCCCCCGCTGCCGTCAGCAGGTGCGCGTTCCCAAAGGTAAGGGCAAAATCAATATCACTTGCCCCAAGTGCAAAGAAAAGTTTATTAAGAAAACATAAAAAGACGAGCGGAAAACCGCTCGTCTTTTAAATTGACAGTTGAGAATTGATAATTGACAATTTTGGTATCGCTTGAGGCGATGGAATTTAATTATAACAAAAGCACCTGCGTCGCAGGTGCTTTTAATCTGTAAAACGGATGACATCGTTGGGTGTGCAATCCAGTATGTTGCAGAGCTTTTCCAAGGTCAGTAAGGTGATGTTCTTTCCTTTTTTCAGAGAATCCAGGGTTTTGTTGTCAATGCCGGCTTTTATAAGAGCGTATTGGGAGATGCCCTTTTTCTCCATAGTTTTCCACATAGGACTGTAATCCAGCACATTTCTCACCGCCTTTTCTTTTTTATCATTATAGGCAAGAAATGCATATTTCAGTATTGTGGAGATAATCACAATGTGATATATTATATGGGGAGGTGTGACTATGCAAAAGAGTAAATTTGATGCTATGCTGCGGGATGTTGCCCGTTTTGAGGGCGTTTCTGTAAAGGAAGCGTATCAGCTGCTTCAGGAAACCATAAATGCAGCGCAACAAAACCCGGATCCAATGGTGCAGCTGCGTTGGAAGAAGATCCCTCACAAAGGAGATCGTGTGACGGTAGAGGAGTTTTTCGCTTATATGGAGCAAATGAGGCCGACAGATGGTTGGTGGAACACTAAAGGAAAGGGAGCAGGACCGTTATCATAGTGATAGAAAAGACGAGCGGAAAACCGCTCGTCTTTTTTAATGCAGAATTATGAATGCAGAATGCTGAATTGTGGTATCGCTTGAGGCGATGAATTTAAAATAGTGTCCACTGATGAGTGGACACTGGGGGAAGGGGCGTGGCGGATGTGCAACGGCAGGGAGGGGTTACCGATCGGGAAAATAAATACGAAAAATTTTTCAAAAAAGTGTTGACAAGAGAAAAGGGCTGTGCTATATTAAGGATGTAAATAATAATCATTCTTATTTAGGAGGTGCCCGTATGGCGGCGACCAAGCAGTTCCGTAAGCGCAACGCCATTTTAGAGTACCTGCAGGGAACCAATGAGCATCCTTCCGCGGAAATGGTTTATAACAACCTGAAGCCGCAGATCCCGGATATTTCCCTGGCTACGGTATACCGTAACCTGGCGATGTTCCGGCAGAAGGGGGATATCATCAGCGTAGGTACGGTAGGTGGTGTTGAGCGTTTCGACGGCAACACAGTACCCCATGTGCATTTTGTTTGTAACGGCTGCTACGCCGTTAGTGATCTGCACAGCATGAACGTCCCGGAGAACTTAAGCCGGGAAGCAGAAAAAATGATGGGCGGTCAGGTAAGTGGCTGCCAGTTGACATTCACCGGCCTGTGCGCCCGGTGCGTGGAAATTCAAAGCAAAGGTGGTGAAAGCGCATGAAGAAGTATGAATGCTCCGTTTGTGGTTATGTTTATGAAGGCGAAGCGCTGCCCGAGGATTTTGAATGCCCTCTGTGCGGTGTAGGCGCTGACCAGTTTGAGGAAGTCTCTGAGTAATACCTATTATAAATAATATATTAATTAATTTTTGGAGGATTTTATTATGAAAAAGTTTATTTGTTCTGTTTGTGGTTATGTTCACACTGCCGAGGAGCTGGACGCTGAGTTCCGCTGCCCCGTATGTAAGGTCCCTGCTTCCAAGTTCGTAGAGCAGAAGGGCGATATGAAGCTGGCTGCCGAGCACGAGTACGGCATCTATGCAAAGACCGTTAAGAACAACCCCGATATTTCTGAGGAAGACAAGAAGTATATCTTCGAGCAGCTGATGGCTAACTTCAACGGCGAGTGCTCCGAAGTTGGTATGTATCTGTGCATGGCTCGCATCGCACACCGGGAAGGCTATCCTGAGATCGGCCTGTACTGGGAAAAGGCTGCCTGGGAAGAGGCTGAACACGCTGCCAAGTTCGCAGAGCTGCTGGGCGAGGACCTGGAGCCCAACATGAAGGCCACCACCAAGGAAAACCTGGCTTGGCGTGTTGACTGCGAGTTCGGCGCAACCTCCGGCAAGTTCGACCTGGCTGCCTGCGCTAAGCGCAACGGCCTGGATGCCATCCACGACACCGTTCACGAGATGGCTAAGGACGAAGCTCGCCATGGCAAGGCTCTGCAGGGCCTGCTGGAGCGCTACTTTCGCTAAGCAGGAGGAACCTGCGGAAGATCCCACGGCGCTGTATAATTTAAGCTACGGTTTATATGTGATCAGTGCCCGGGAATCGGACAAAGACAACGGCTGCATAGCCAACACCTGCTTCCAGGTGGCAGAACAGCCCAATAAGCTGGCCATTTCGGTGCAGAAGGGCAATCTGACCCGGGAAATGATTGAAAAAAGCGGTGTGTTTAATGTCAGCGTGCTGACGGAAAGCGTACCTTTTGAGACCATTCGCAATTTTGGAATGCAGTCCGGCCGGGATACGGATAAGTTTGCCGGCTATGGGGTAAAGCACAGCCACAACGGCCTTGCTTATCTGACAGAGCATACCAATGCTATGTTCAGCTGCAAGGTGCTGGAAAAAATGGATCTGGGCAGCCATACCCTGATCATTGGCGAAGTGACGGAAAGTAAGGTCTTGAGCAAAGATCCTTCCTGCACTTACGCACATTATCACAAAGCGATAAAACCCAAGTTCTAAGTATGAACGCCCCAAATTGCCACAGCAATTT
>JAZOWK010000019.1:0-24435 GCA_045659205.1 Faecousia sp. | reverse complement strand
GGCACGTAGGTCAGGGTAATAGCAGTGCCATTGATGGATGCTTCGTAGCCATCTACTGCATCCACGCTCACGGTGTAAGTGTAAGCTTCATTGTTTTCATCATTCTTCAGCAGGTCTGCAAAGGTGTAAGCCCAGCCGTTTTCTGCATTCACAACCGCAGAATCGATCTTCACACCGTCCTTCAGCAGATTCACGGTAACAGAAGCAGGCTGCTGGTCATTTTCACCGTGGTTCCAGGAAATAGAACCGGCAACGCTGGTCTTGGCAACAGTCTTGTAGATCTTGAGATCATCGAAGCACAGGCCAAATTCGCCTTGCTTATTAGTACGCAGCTCTACTCTGCCGCCTTCGGCGCTAAATGTAGTTTCGCCAACCTGAGTACCGTTGGCTTGGTCAATCAGCTGATAGGAAAGCGTATTGCCGGTTAAATCCAACTCAATGCGCACTTCTACCCAGTCAGTGGCGCTCAGGGTGCAGTTTTTGCCTCCCACAAACACTTTTGTTCCATAGAACTTAGCTATGGACGAAGCCGAGGTGGTGTTAGTACGCAGAACAGTACAGGTATTGGTATCGCCAGGGAGCACGGTATCTGCGCTTTCCAGGCGCACCTTGAAGCTTATACCAATCACAGGATAATCGGCCTCTTTCGCTTCCTTATAGAGCAACTGCTGGGTGCCGTCAGCTTTACCGCGAACGATCAGGTAGCCATCCTTAACCTCGTGGTAATCGGCTTTTGCGGTGATGCTACGGATATTGGCATCATTAACAGTACCATCTTTACCGTCATCTGCAACACTGAAATCACTCTTGAACAGATATTCTGTTTCGACTTTGTGGGTCAGAGTGATGGTATAGCCACTGGGGGTCGCTTTATTATAGCCCTCAGGCAGGTCACCGACAACCACAGCCAGGGTGTAGCCGATCTCCTTGCCAGCTGCATCATACTTGGGCACATCCGTGAAGGTGCACTTCCAGTCATTTGCAGCGGTGGCCTCTACGCGGTTAACCAAGGTCTGGCCGTTGTACAGGGATACGTACACGCTGTCCGGACGGATCTCATCGTCGTCGTGCTTATCATCCCACGCCACGGTTGCCTCCACAGAGGTAGTGACGTCCTGCAGAAGATCGTTAAAGGTGTCATTGACATCCGTATAGATCTTCAGGTCAGAAACATCCAAATGCACCGCGCCAGAATTATAGACTGCAAAATAGTCACTGGTAACGGGATAATTTTTGCCATCATATGCTTTCGTTATATCTTCGAAAACTTCAGAGGTGGTACGGTTGCAGGCATTGAAATAACCCGTTGCCGTATCAATGGCGATAACCAGATCCGCTTCGCCATCCGTACTCAGATCGCCGACCTTCTGATTACCTACATATACATAACCCTGACCATTGACCCTGACAAAGTCTTTCTTTTCAACATAACGAAGTGAAATAAAATCATTTTGCGGTTTTGTCGAGTCGGTGGGAGTACACGTAAAATCAGAGAACTTCACTTCCACGTAAATTGTTGCTTCAGTGACAAATTCCCGATAACTGGTAGTCATGGTGGTAGAACTTTCCACACGCAGCGTACCGGGCTTATCAACGGGGATAGAGATGCTTGCACCAGAGGCTATCCGAAGGGTATCCATCATTGTACCAGCTGAAGCCTTACCGGTCTGAGTATTCTTAGTGAAGTCCAGGATGTTAGCCTTACCGGACATAGACTCGCTGGAATAACGCACACCGGTATCCTCGGAGAAGATCACGGTCTTGACCCGCAGCTGCTCTACCCGGTCACCATGGGTCATCTTGGCAAAGAACATCTTGCGCTGGCCGTCAACCGGATCGACGTAAACCTTATTGAAATCAGAAGCGGTAAAGTAGAAGACCTTGGATTCCATATCGGAATCGTTGGCTGCATAAACGTTGGCAGTCAGTACCTCGAACTCCATCTGCAGGCCGTGGTCTTCATTTTCATTCAGATATGTATCGGCAAAGCTGGTTACACCATTGATCCAGCCAAAGCCGGGACGGAATGCAAAATAGTAGTTGCCGTCAGTCTGCTTCACAAACTTCTGATATGTAGAAGAAACATTGGGCTGCACCAGTCTATAACCCTCAACGGAATCCTTACTGGTCCAAACGGGCAGGTAAGCGTTGTCCTTGTCCAAAGTCAGCTCGCCCTTGGGGCACAACACCAGACCGGCACCATTGGTGCTGTCGATCAGGTTCGTGCCATTAGAAGCACCGTTAAGACCGTTGCTTACAGTCAGGACATTACCTGCCAGATCCAGTGTCACACCCGCAGGCAACCAAAGAGTATCTTCACCGCTCAGGTCGACATCTGTGTTCAAAACAATCGTACCACTTCCACCAGCTGTCGCAACAGCTTCATCCCAGGTAGCACAAGGTGTGTCACCTACGGTGAAAGGTTCACCCGTAGCAGCTACAGGCGTAGCAGTGCAAATGAATGCTACGACCAAGACAGCCGCCACGAGCATCAAGGAGAATAAACTTTTGAAATCTCGCTTCATAGTCTTGCCTTCCTTCCTAATTACCGGCCAAAGTATAAACCCAGCCGATTATATTACATGCTAAATATACTATATTAGCGTCCCATATTCAATATCCCAAATTCCAAAGTATGTACCATTTTAGAAATTAACAGTAAATTCCATTTATGAATAAGCAAAAACGGGTAAATTTATCACTCATTTTGGTAAATTCGTACCTTTTAACAAAAAATCTCATCCTGCTTGCCTGCAAGTTGATATTTTGCATCAACTATTTTAAAAAACCGGATCTACACTATCCTTTTCAACACGAAGGCAATGCCCGCATCAAAAGTCGGCTTAGAAAGCAGCAGGAAAGTAAAGTAAAACATTGCATTTTTATGGGTTTTCGTGTATAATATTCTCCGGAAAAATGCAGTTACCATTCAAAAAAGCCACGAGGTTATCGCTATGTTTGAAGCTATATTAAAAGAAATAAAAGCCTTTGACCGAATCATCATTCACCGGCACAAAAAGCCGGACGGAGATGCGCTGGGCAGCCAGATCGGTATGAAAGCCCTGCTGCAGGAAAACTTCCCGGAAAAGGAAATCTATGCCGTGGGTGACGATTCCTATTTTTACAGCTTTATGGAAGGCTCACAAATGGATGAGATCCCCGACAGTTACTTTGAAAACGCCTTGTCGGTGATTTTGGACTGCGGTGACGAAGGCCTTATCAGCGACGAGCGGTATGCCCAAGCCCAAAGAACTGTGCGGATCGACCATCATCTGTTCACCCACAAATTTGCAGATGCCGAAGTTATTGACAGCAGTTTTGAAAGCTGCTGCGGTCTGATCGCCCAATTTGCTATGGAAAGCGGTCTGCGCTTAAACCGCCTTGCCGCCAAATCTTTGTACACCGGTATGGTCACCGATTCCGGCCGCTTCCGCTACGACAACACCACTTCCCGCACCTTCAAACTTGCATCCTTTTTGCTGCAGACGCCCTTTGACATTACAGAAATATACAGAGATCTGTATGCCGATTCCTTTGAAAGCAAAAAGCTCAAGAGCCAGTTTGTGCTGAAAATGCAGTTTACCCCCAACAATGTAGCTTACATTTACACCACCAAGGAAGAACTGGCCGCCCTGAATGTGGACACCTTTACCGTTTCCCGTGGTATGGTCAACACCATGGCGGATATCCGTGGGGTAAACATCTGGTGCAACTTTACGGAAACGGAGCAGGGCGTTCTGTGCGAGCTGCGCTCTGCCACCTGCAACATTAACCCCATCGCCGTAAAATACGGCGGCGGTGGCCACGCAAAGGCCAGCGGCGCAACGGTGGCTGACCGGCAGACCGCTATGGCAATGCTTAACGATTTAGACAAATTATCTGGAGAAAACCTATGAATACACCTGTTATGAGGGAAATCCTCAACAAAATAAAAGAATATGACCGGATTATGATCTTCCGCCATCTGCGAAACGATGGCGACTGCGTAGGCGCGTCCAAGGGCCTGAAGGCCATCATCCAGCTTACATGGCCGCAAAAGGAAGTTTACCTCATCGACGCAGACACCGCAGCCTACTTGGAATTTATGGGCCCGGAAGATGAAGAAGTGGCAGACGAAATTTATGCATCTGCCCTGGGCATCGTGGTGGACACCGCCTCTGAAGCCCGGATCTCCAACAAAAAATATAAGCTCTGCAAAGAGCTTATTAAGATCGATCACCATATCCCCTTAGAAAACTACGGTGATCTTGCCTGGGTGGAGGAAGAACGCTCCTCCTGCTGCGAGATGATCGTAAAATTCTACGATACCTTCAAAGATGAGCTGAAGATCGATTCCCTGGCAGCTACCCACCTGTACACCGGTATGGTCACCGACTCCGGCCGTTTCAAGTACGAAGGTGTGTCCGGTGATACCATGCGCTGCGCCGCTATCCTTTTGGATGTGGGTGTGGATACGGATACCCTGTTTGCCCGGCTTTACCTGGAAGCCTTTGAATACCTGAAATTCAAAGCGGAGATCTACCGCCGGATGCAGATCACTCCCAGTGGCATTGCCTACATCTATATCGACAAGGCTATGCAGCAGGAATTTGGTTTAACTTTAGAGCAGGCCAGCGCCTGTGTGGGCAATTTGGATTCCATCCGGGGCTGCATCTGCTGGATGGTATTCGTGGAAAACGGCGATGCAGAAGGCTCTATCCGGGTGCGGCTGCGCTCCCGCTTTGTCCACATCAACTGCATTGCAGAAAAATACCATGGCGGCGGCCACGCCTGCGCCAGCGGCGCTACGGTTTACTCCGCAGAGGAAATGAACGCATTGCTTGCTGATGCAGACGCGCATGTGAAAAACTACAAGGAAACCCACGAGGGCTGGCTATGAGAATTTTAGTGACAAACGACGACGGCATAAACGCAAGCCAGCTGGTAAATCTGATCCGCTGGTGTCAAAAATTAGGAGATGTGACTGCCGTTGTGCCGAAATTTGAACAAAGCGGCAAAAGCCACGGCATCGAGATCCACAAGGCTTTTGAAGCAAAGCAGGTGGAATTAGAGCCGGGGGTCACCGTCTGGTCTGTGGATTCCACCCCGGCAGACTGCGTGCGCTTTGCCATTTTAGGCTTGGAAATGGAATTTGATCTGGTAATCTCTGGTGTAAATAAGGGTCTGAACATCGGCGCGGACATTATGTACTCCGGTACAGTTTCCGCTGTGTGCGAGGCTGTAAATTTGGGTGTTCCGGCAGTGGCCCTTTCCACCTCCCCCAAAAATTATGACAAGGCAACAGAAGAACTGGATCGGGTTCTTGCATTCTTCCGGGAAAAGAAGCTTTTTTCCATCCACAGCCTTTATAATGTAAACATTCCCGAAAATCCTAAGGGCATCCGCATCACCCATCAGGGCGGCCCTTACTACTCCGACAATTTTAGGCCGGAAGAAAATGATATGTACCGGCCCATCGGCAAAGCCGTTTGGGAAGATAGGGGCGATGATACCCTGGATACGGACGCAACCCTCCACGGGTACATAACCATCTCTCCCCTGACCATCATCCGCACGGATATGGAAATTTACCGCAAGCTGACACAAGAAATGTAAAGCAAAAGGACAGAGAAAGTAAAATTTCTCTGTCCTTTATATTATGTCGATATGTTGCTTCGCAACTCGATATTTTTGTCTTTGACAAAATCGATATATCGCGTTGCGATTCGATATGATATAAAACCGCGCTCACGCAGTGAGCATATCGAGGGCGTCAGCCCATATCGAACGCGTTAGCGTATATCGAAAATCCGCATAGGCGGATTTATATCGAAGCGGACCTGCTTTGCAGCAGGTCCGCTATTTAATGTATTAGTTCAGGGTGCAGCCTGCGTCGAACTCGTAGGTGCCCTTGTAGTTCTTCAGGGTGCCGGTGACAGTAATGGTGTCGCCAACCTTCAGATCCTTGGCGCCTTCGCCAGCCAGGCGGTAGCACTGGATGGGATAGTTCTCCAGACCTGCCACGATGATGGTGACAGTGATGTTCTTGTACTCATCGCTCCAGGCAGAATCGATGGAGGAGATGGTGCCGGTGATGGTCTTAGCAGCTTCCTGAGCCTCGCCGTCCTGCAGCTTGTAAGCAGACAGAGCGTTCTTTACAGAGTGGTAAGCATCGTTGGGAACCAGCACGCAGCCAGCGTCAAACTCAACCAGGCCGTTGTAGTTCTTGATGATACCGGCAACAGTGATGGTGTCGCCAACCTTCAGATCCTTGGCGCCCTCGCCAGACAGGCGGTAGCACTCGAAGGTCTTGCCGTCGAACTCCATGTCAACGGTGATGTTGCCGTACTGCTCGCTCCAAGCGGAGGGGATCTTGGTGATCACACCGGTAACAACTGCGGGATAATCCATCTTAGCGCCTGCAGCCAGCTCGAAAGCAGCCTTCAGCAAAGCTCTCTGATCAACATGCTCACCGTAGCCGATCAAGGTGCAGCCAGCGTCGAACTCGTAAGTACCGCTGTAGTTCTTCAGGAAGCCTTCAACGGTGATGGCGTCGCCAACCTTCAGGTTCTCAGCGCCTTCGCCCTTCAGGCGGGAGCACTGGATGGGCTTGTCTTCCTTACCGGCAACAGCGATGGTAACGGTGATATTGCCGTAATCAGGATTCCAAGCGGTGTCGATCTTGGTAACAGTACCGAACAGACGGTAGCTGTCCTCGGTAGCAACCTTGTCGCCCAGGGAGTAAGCCAGCTCAACGATCTCGTGGTAGGTCAGGCCGTCCACATTCATAGCAGCAGGCAGAGTGTGATTCCAGGACAGGCTCTTGGTGGTAGTGCCGTCGGTCAGGGTAGCGGTCAGAACGTAAGCAACTTCAGAAGAGCTGTTCTCGTTCACATCCACGGTGACCATGCCGTCCTCGCCCTTAACGATGGCGACGACATCTTCAGCAACGTCTACAGTCCAGGTGACCTCGTAGGTCTCGCCGCCTGCGGGAACAGAGCCGACAACCTGATAATCCTTGGCGGTGACGGTGCCTTCAGAACTCTTATAAATGGTCTTAACATAGGAAACGGCATTCTCAAAGCCGCTTACAGGCTCAGCCTGTTCGGGTTCATTGGAGCAGCCTGCAAACATGGCAACACACAGAGCCAGCAGCAGTGCCCAAGCAGTCATTTTCTTCATGGTTAGCTCCTTTACTTAATTATAATATGTTTTGCGGTAAGGACCTTGATCTGGTATTCACCGTCGTAATATTCCACGACGCCCTTTACATCAATGGTCTTACCCAAATATACATCTTCCGTTATGCGATCGCCGTTTTCATCCAGCAAAATCGCGGTACGCACAGTTACGGTAACGCCGCCTGCATTGCAGGTCAAAGTCATAGCACCATCGGAAGAACCGCCGTTATCCGTGGTATATACATCCACAACCTGCAGGCCATGCATCTGCATGGAAGTACCAAGCACCGCCTCGGTATAAGGAATGGTGCGCTGGCCTTCGTCACTTAAAATGGTGACCTGTCCGTTTACAAAGGTAGCCGGATCTGTAAGGACATAGGCTGCGCTGTGGCCCTCGCTGAGCTTTTGGATGTTGCCCGGATCATCGGGCTGCATCATCCGGTAGCTCAGGCCGCTGACCTGCCAGCTCCCCCCTGCCTCGTAATACTGCACTGTACCTACGATCCGCACCCGGTTACCAACACTGATGATATCCAGGCCGGTGCCGTTCAAGCCGTGACCGTAGTAAATGTACATGCCGTAATACAGATCGGTTTCCGGATCGTATTCTTCCACATAGACGCCCTGAGATCCGGAGTTGGTATACACCACACCGTTAAAGGCGACTTTTTTATTATTGTAGCTTTCAATGTTGGAGCGCAGCTCCTTCAGTGTCAGCTCATAGGCATCACCGTAATAGAAATCCGGGTCTTTTTGGCCGGAATATAAGCTCAGCTTCTGGCTCCGGGCCTGGGCCACAGCAGAAAGGCAGGTTTCACCGTAGCGATTCTGACCTGCAGAATTTGCCAAAGCAAGACCATTTTGCAGAAGCTCAATGTTTAAATTCCGGTAAGGCTCGTCTTCTCCGGTCCGGTACCATACCCAAACCAGATAACGCTCGCCGGTAGAATCCCAATTCCATTGGGAATCATCCGATTCGATAATAATAGATGTGGCCTGAGAAAGCTTTTCCTTGGTAAAGGCAGATGCCGCCTTTCCGTATTCCTCGATCTTACCTGTGGATTCCGGGGTATTGACAGCCAGATATCTGGCCTTCAAAACACCTGTTTCCACCAGTGTTTCGGGAACATAGAAATGGGTGGTGTCACCGTCAATATAGGACTTGACCGTGACCTCCTGCTTTACTGTGGAGGAATTCATATCCAGGCTCACGGCAGCAGCGTAGTCCGCGATCCCTGCAGGCTCTGTGGGAGCGTTGCCCCCACAGGCGCTAAGCAAGAAAGAAAACAGGATCACGGAAGTCAGCAGCAATCGAAACGCCTTCATTGAATTAGCCGGCTGCGTACTCGCACTCTTCCACTGCGATCTGGAAAGCCTCAGCGATCTGTGCATCCAGGTTGTCACCCTCCAGAACCAGGCACTTGATCATCAGAGCGCCCACCTGGTCACGGGCTTCGGAGGAGCCGTTGAAAGCGGGAGAAGTGTAGTAAGCGTGTGCCTGCTCCAGGCAAACCTTAGCGGACAGAGCGGAAACATACTTGCCGCCGTCAGCGCTGTTGATGAAATCAGCGTAAACGGCGTTCTCGGAAACGGACTTGATTACGGGAACGTAACCGGAAGCCATACCGAATTCAGCCTGGAAGGCAACATTGGTGGTCAGGAACTTAACAAACAGCCAGGATGCGATCACTTCCTGAGGATTCTCCTTCTGGAAGATGCACAGGCTGGGGCCCTGAGAAATAACCTTGGGCTTGGAAGCATCCACCTGAGGAATGGTGGCGATGCCTACCTCGAAGGGATAGGAGCCGTCAGCATTGGCATTGGGACGCTGGTGGGTAGCACCTGCGGAGGAGCCGATGGACATATAGCTCTTGATCTTGTCGGTGGACTTGAACAGCTCGGAGGTGTAAGCGCCGTACAGCTTCTGGGTGGTCAGGTAACCCTTCTGTGCCCACTCGGTGAACATCTTCACGAATGCGCGGTTCTGCTCGTTGTCGAACAGGAAGTGGTCGCCGGAAGCGCTGGTGTAGGGAGAGCCGTACTGCTCACACATGGTGATGAACCAGTTGGACTCGGAGTCATAGCCCAGAGGGATGGAGTTGGGATCGATAGCCTTGATCTGAGCGCAAACCTGCTCCAGTTCAGCCCAGGTAGTGGGAACCTGCAGGTTGTTGGCTTCGAAGAAGGTCTTGTTGTAGTACAGAACTTCGGTGGACTTGGACAGGGGCATGGTGTACATCAGGCCGTCACCGAACTGCTTGCCTTCGTTGTAGTAGCCTTCGATAAAGTCAGCGATCTGTGCATCGGTCAGACCCAGAACTTCGGTAGTGCCGTCAGCGTGGGTAACGGTTTCCTTGCTGGCGATCAGGTTGTCCAGGGTAGCTACTGCGCCTGCCAGGTTGTACAGAGCAACGTGGTCGGGGTAGCAGTAAGCGATGTTGGGCTGGTTGCCAACGGTGATCTCGGTGGAGATCTGGTCGCGGCAGTCATCATAGTTGCCAACATTGGTGCTGACAACGGTGATGTTGGGGAACAGCTTGTTGAACTCTACGATGTAGGCATCCAGAACGGTAGCCAGGTTGGAACCCATGGTGTTATAGAAGGTGATGGTAACGGCGCTGCCGTCATAACCGCCTTCAGGAACAACAAAGTTACCGCCGGGAGCCTTGTTGCCGCCGCAAGCAGTCATAACGCTCAGGAGCATGACTACCATCAGCAGGGCTGCTAAGATTCTTCTCTTCATTGATTTGGTTTCCTTTCTTGTTTTGTTTTTTTATGTTACAGACGTCTATGCGTCTATTAACCCTTGATACCGCTGCGGCTGACGCCTGCCATAATATACTTACGCAGGAATACAAATACCAGGAACAGCGGGGCAGATACCAGCGCAACGGCAGCCATCTGCACAGGATAGTTCACATCGCCGGTGCTGTCGGTAAAGGCGTTACGCAGACCGTTGGTGATCATACGGTGAGCCTCATCGTTGGCAACCAGCCGGGGCCAGATATAGGAGTTCCACGCGCCCATCATCTTTAAGATGGTAATGGAGATCAGCGTGGGCAGGGACAAAGGCACCATGACCTTCCACAGGTATTTCAGGTCACCGCAGCCATCCACCTTGGCAGCCAAATACAGCTCGTTGGGGATCTGCATAAAGTTCTGCCGCAGCAGGAAGATGTAGAAAACGCTCACCAGGAACGGAACGATCAGTACCGTATAGGTGTTCATCCAGCCGAAGGCGCTCACCGTTGCATAGTTGGTAATGGTGAACAGCTCGCCGGGGATCATCATGGTTGCAAGCAGGCCTGCAAACATCAGGTCACGGCCCTTAAATTCCAGCCGGGCAAAGGCAAAGGCAGAAAGCACCGTGATCACCAGGCTCAAAATGGTGGAAACCACACCTACCAACATAGTATTGTAGAAAAGTCTGCCCAGGTTAGCGGTGGTGAAGGCTTCTGCGTAGTTACCCAGCATAATTTGCTGGGGGAAGAAGGTGGGCACGCTCAGCCGGTATTCGCTCAGGCTCTTAAGAGACGAAATGATCATCCAGTAGAAGGGGAACAGAACGATCAGCGCCATCAGAAGCAAAAAGGCATAGATGAAAAACTTCACCAAAGCCTGGCCTACATTCTGCTGGGCGGAAACCTTCTGAATGTTCTTTTCGCGCATGGTAATATGCTCAGACATCGTTTCCACCCCCTATCAATAATGTACCCGCTTCTTGCTGACCCAGTTATTGATCAGGGTAACAACAAGAATGATGGCAAACAGGATCAGCGCGGCAGCGGATGCCCGGCCCTGTTGATTATTTTCCAGGGCATCGTAGATGAAGCCCACCATGGTGTTGAGCCGGCCGCGGTCGTTGGCGGGGCCCATATTCTCACCGAAGATACCCACGATGCTGGTGTATTCCTTAAAACCGCCGATAAAGCCGGTGATAATAACATAAGCCAGCATGGGAGAAAGCAGAGGCACAGTAATGTGGGTAAATACCCGGCGCCGGGGGGTGCTGTCCACCTTGGCGGCATCGTAATACTGCTTGTTGATGCTCTGCAGGCCGCCCAGCAGCACCAGGATCTTAAAGGGCAGCGCGTTCCAAACGATGTATACAACCATCACAAACATATTGGCTTCATAGGATGAGCCGTAGTTGATCCAGTTGACACGGCTGCCACCGAAGAACTCAATCACATTGTTGATGATGCCAGCGGTAACCACCAGCTCATTTTCCGTTCCGTAGAAAGAGCCGACGATGTTAAACATTGCCGCAAACACCATGCCGATGGCGATGGAGTTGGTAACATAAGGCAGGAAGAAAATGGTCTGCAGGCCCTTCTGCAAAGCTTTGATGGAGTTCAAAGCCACAGCGATGAGCAGCGCCAAAATGGTGGAGATGGGCACTGTCAGAAGGCAAAGCAGACAAGTGTTCTTCAGACACTGTAAAAACCGACGGTATTCGATTACCTTCAGGAAGTTACCGATGCCGAAGCTGAACTGCACACCGGCAGCTGCTTCCAGGCCGCGGTAGCCTTCCAAAAAGGCCATACGCACCGTATTGATGATGGGCCAAACTGTAAAGACCAGCAAAATCACAATTGCCGGTGACAGGTACAGCCAACCCTTCCATTGTTGCTTGCTATCCACCATATCACTTCACCTCATAACGGATGCGCTCTTCTGTTTCCTTATTAAACAGGAAGCACTTATGGGGCTTGATATTGTAACGCACAGTTTTGGCGGCCAAATCCACCTTGTTATCGGCATTGATAATGGAGCGGATCACAGGATTCAAAGATGCAGCATGGGTGGAAACGATGCTCACATCCCGGCCCATCACTTCCACATTAGACAGCTCGCAGGTAAACGAGCCGTTTTCATCCAGCTCAAAGCCCTCAGGGCGGATGCCGAGGATCACTTCCTGATCTGCAACACCCGCTACATCCATAATCGCCTCTTCACCGATAAAGACCTTACCGGCCTCTACCCTACCCTCCAGCACATTGATGGGAGGTGTGCCGAGGAACTTGGCAACGAACAGATTGGTGGGATCGTCATAAACCTCCTGGGGCTTGCCGATCTGCTGCAGCACACCCAGCTTCATCACAACGATCATATCGGAAATGGACATAGCCTCTTCCTGGTCGTGGGTAACGAACACGGTGGTGATGCCGGTCTCCTTCTGGATGCGGCGGATCTCCTCACGGGTCTGCAGACGAAGTCTTGCGTCCAGGTTGGAAAGGGGCTCGTCCAGCAAAAGCACCCGGGGCATCTTCACCAGGGCGCGGGCGATGGCCACACGCTGCTGCTGACCGCCGGAAAGCTCGCTGGGCTTACGCTCCAGCAGCTCGTCGATCTGCACCAATCGAGCAGCTTCCTGTGCACGCTCCAGCATCTGGGGCTTGGTCATCTTATCTGCGCCCTTTAAGTTCTGCAGGGGGAACAGAATGTTCTGCAGCACCGTCATATGGGGATACAGCGCATAGTTCTGGAACACCAGGCCGATACCTCTGTTCTCCGTAGACAGCTCGGTCACATCGTCGTCACCGAAGAAGATCTTACCGGAAGTGGGCTTCTGCAAGCCGCTGATCATATAAAGCGTGGTGCTCTTGCCGCAGCCGGAGGGGCCCAGCAGACCGATCAGCTTACCGTCGGGGATCTCAAAGGTGAAGTCGTTGACCGCCACCACCTCTTTGCCGGCCTTCTTATCCCGGCTGGGGAAGATCTTTGTCAGATTTTGCAGGACTACTTTCATAGCAATTTTCCCTTCTATGTTCACATTGTTTTTCTATCAATATTTCTGCCGGGCAGCCCGCTCGGCAGCTACTTGCTTATAATATGCGATGAGTTCTTCGGTGGACTGGAAGATCATCTGGCTACCTGCATCCACCACAACCGTGCCTGCCATCAAATCGTGCATGGCAGATTTGGTCTTGGTAATGGTAACGCACATAAACTGGGCGATGAGCAGCAGCAATAAAAATCCAAAGCCCAGCATGCCGGTAGTGCCCCAGAAGATCATAAGAAATACATAAACGGGAATCAGGGTCTCCACAGTGCCCTTACCCAGCAGCGCCCGGGTCATCAGCTGCAGGTTATTCACCTTTACACCGTCGTTGCGGATCAGGCACAGGCCAAATACCTTCTTGCCCACCGTCTGTCCGTTACCCAGCCAAAGGGGAATCAGGAACTCTACAATAATGATCGCCACCAGAATGCTGATCGTAGTCATCAGCAAAGTCAGGGTGATCACCATATTGTAGGCATATAGCACCCCTTCATCGGTGCGCAGCGCTTCATAGGCTGCGTCCCAATTCTTCCTGTCTGCTTCCGGCAGCGCATCATATTCTTCACGGGAGATATCAAAGGTAATATCGTACTGCTCTTCGTACCGGTCGTAACCGGCATTTAAAGTCTCATAATGGCCGTCATAGCTGAGCACTGCAGAAAGCGCCAGCGCAACACCTGCAGCCAAAACGCATACCAGAATGCCATCCAGCATCCAGGCAGCAAATCTTTTCATCAGACCTGCCTTTTGTAAGGAAAAAACCATAGCTTCATTCTCCGTTCAGAAATGTACATAATAGTGCTATTATATTGTAACACAACTTGCCGCAAATTTCTACAGAATTTCAAAATTTCCGTCAACTTTTTACCGCTGATTTCCTACTTCACCCGATCCTAAAAAAACACCAAATCCCCCTCCGGTTGGAGGGGGATTTTGCTGCAAACAAATCAGTTAGAAAATTTAGGGGGATTTACCGGATTGCCGGCAAAAGCATTGGGGCCGGGGTCAGACAAGGAAAAGTACATCCTTGCTGCCTTGGTGGTGCCGAAATCCTGATTGGAGCCGGAATTTTGCACCTGGTTAAAGGCATCCCGGAACATCTGGTTGTGAGCCTCCTCCCGGTTCAGCAAAAAGTCGATGGTTTCTCGCACCTTCTTATCGTGGATCTGCCGGTACAGGTATTCATAAACCACCTTTGCCCGCTGCTCCGATGCAATATTGCTCAAAAGGTCGGCGCACAGATCCCCGGTCACGGTCACATAGTCCGCAGTCCAGGAATAACCGGAAGCATTGATCAGGCCGGGATTCAGGCCCAGGATCACATGGCTTTGAATCTCACCGGCATTCACCTGATCTGCACCCACATCGTGGCCGTTGAGCAAATTGATGGTTTGAGCAACCATCTCCATATGACCCAGCTCCTCTGCGGCAATATCCAAAAACAAGTCCTTGATCTTGGGATCTTTGATGCGGAAGCTTTGGGAAATATACTGCATAGCCGCTTTCAGCTCCCCGTTGCCGCCGCCCAACTGCTCCTGCAAAAGCGCCGCGTACTGGGGATTGGGCCGCTCGATCCCCACCTCATGGAATAACTGCTTTTCATGCTTAAACAAGCACACCACTCCCTTCACTGTGATATGCTTATTCTTCCATTTTCTTCCGGGAAATATACCCACCCCAATAAGAATCCCCCATCCGGATGGGACGGTGCTATTTCTATTACTATTCTTTGCAGATCACACCGCAGGCGATCTTGTTTCCGGCATTTCCGGCGGGCTGGGAATGAAAATCGTCCGGGTCGCTGTGGATCACCACAGTCCGGCCGATAATATCTTTTACAGAAAACCGGTCTGTTCTTACGGACAAATACGCATTTCCCTGGCAGGCCAATAGGGGCGGCAGATCTCCAGCGTGCTTCGGGTGCATCTGTCCCGTGGGATTATAATGACTACCCGTACCGGAAAAGTCCGTTCCGGAGCAGCTTATCCCTTCGTGAATATGAAATCCGAAAAATCCCGTCTTACTTTCCTTTGGCAGGCTAGAGATCCTTGCCACGATCAGCACGCATCCGCTTTCCTGATAAAACTGAACACATCCGGTCAGCTGCGGCGCTTGCGCCCCACCACGAATTTGCGCCACCGCATCCGGACCTTTTCTTCAATATTGCATCAAATCACCTCAAACCAGCTTATTCCGGAAACTGTATTTTGCAACAAAATCCCAGCATATTTTATGCCTCCTACTTGACAAATAAAGAAAACACCCATCCGAATGGATGGGTGTTTTCTTTGGTTGCGGAGGCAGGACTCGAACCTACGACCTCCGGGTTATGAGCCCGACGAGCTTCCAACTGCTCTACTCCGCGATATTGATCGCACCTGAGTGCCTGTATATACTACCACAGGAAGATGCCTTTGTCAACCCTTAATTTGCCGACTGCTTTCGGCAAGTTTCTCCGCAACACATATAACAGTCCGGCTTATTGGACTTTTTCTTCTATATGATAAGGCCATCCAAGGGAAAGCGGAAAAGATTGTCGAATAACTGCGAAAAACCTTGACAAGTACTTGTTCAAGTACTAAAATAAAGGTGTTCCACAAAATATGTACCCGGTCGCATACACGATACGGGTATCAGGAGGCAAGTATATGGACGATCTGTACCTGAATATCCAAGCCCTTTGCCAGCAAAATGGCATTCGACCGGGCAGACTTTGCGACGAGCTGGGCATCAGCCGGGGGCTGATGACGGACCTGAAAATGGGTCGCAAGAAAAGCGTCAATGCCCAAACCGCGCAGAAAATCGCATCCTACTTTGGGGTGAGCGTGGCTACCCTGTTAGGCACATCGGAAGGCACGGATATTTTAGATCAGGTGGATGTAGCTTTTTACGGAGATTTCAAGGAACTTAATGAAGATGAAAAGGAAGCTGTGCGGGATATGGTGCGTCTGATGCGCCAGCGCAGAGCGGACACGCAGAGGTAGAGATGTGTTTGAGCTATGTGATTTTTATGAATATTGCCGGGAAAATCACATAGATGTGATCCCCTTTGACCGGTGTCCCCAGCCGGGAGCCACGGTGCGGGACGAGAATTATTACGCGGTGTTCCTGAATTTTGCCCAGATCCGCTCTACAAAGCTTTTGCGTGGCGTATGCTGCCACGAGCTGGGACACGCAGCCACCGGTGCGCTGCACAAGGTAGGTAGCCCCTATGAGCTGGTAGAGCGCAGCGAATACCGGGCGAACCGCTGGTGCGCGGAGCATTTCCTGACCCAGGAAGATTTCCGGGAGGCCTTTGCTGCCGGTTACACGGAGGTTTGGCAGCTGGCAGAATATTTTGACCTGCCGGAAGCAGATATTCAAAATGCCCTTACCTACTGGACCGAAAGCCGGGGCATCGATTTCAATAAAAAAGAGCCTGTCAAATGACAGGCTCATATTTTATTCTGTAATCAGCAGACCGTTTTCATCAAAGGTATATTTAAGACCGTTTATGGTGCGCTCGCCCTTGGCGGCAATGCCATTGAAGAGCATATAATATGTACCCTCATCGGTTTCCAGCCAGCCGGTACGCATTGCGCCGGTGGAGGTGAAATACCGATTTTTACCGTTGATGGTATACCAGCCGGTGGCAGCAGAGCCATCTTCCAGCAGGAAGTAATCAATATCGTTATAGCAGAACCAGCCGGTGCGAGCCTGACCGTCCTCATAATAACGCCACTTGCCGTCCGCGTATTCCCAGCCGTTTTTCAGGGTAAAGGCTTCCACCGAGGCAGAAGTATCCTGCTCCTGGGGCAACTGCGTGTCCACCGCAAAGGTATTTTCCGACAGGCAGACGCTGTTCTTTGCCAGAACCACAGCATCCTCTTCGATATAATAGCTATCCACATCTGCGTAGATGCCGTATGTATAAATACCCTGCTCCAGATCCTGGAAATTGACGCTGTTATTTACATACCACTGACCCAGCTGCATTTCCTTACCGGTCTTGCCGAAGTGCTGATTGAACATCAGCTGACCTTCTGCATCGGAAACCTGCAGCTGCACACCGCTGATCCAGTTTTCCCGGCTGCGGATATGGCCATTCACATTGAAATCCTGCTTCAGCGCAAGCTGCTCCGGCTTCGTGGCATCCGTAGCGGTGACATCCTCAAAGTTGAAGCACACCAGCTCGGTAGCGCTGCCGGGGAAATAAGCGATCTTTCCATCATCAACGATCTGATAGAACAGCTCACCGTCTGTATTTTCATAAATAGCGGTGGCCTCCAGCCGCTCACCTACAGCCACCTGCCGCACGGTTTCACCCAAATGGGAGCTGGGCAGGCTGAGAGAATAAACCGGGTCGGTAACCTCCACGAACAGGTGGGTGGGATACTCCTTGCAGAAATCCGTGAAATCCTTTCTGCCAAAGACGACGATACCTTCAAAGGAAGTCCAGGCATTATAGGACCGGGCAAATTCCTCAATGGTAGCCACACAGGGCATACCGGGGTTAAGATTGAACTCAGAAGCGTAACCTTCGGAGAAATATACCACGCCATCGATGATGGCATTGATCACCAGAGAATGGCCGTAAAGCTGGCCGGCCTGGGTATTGGTCCATTGGAAACCTACCAAAATGTTATACACATTCTTTGTGCCGTTGTTGGACACGGTATTTAAGGCTTCTTCCAGGGTATACTCACGGGCAGAATAGGTCTTGACCGTATGACCGCCCAGGGTCATAGTCTTATTCTCATAGCCATTGTAATGGTCGTTACCATTATAAACAATGGGATAGGGATTGACACCCAGCAGCCACAGCTGGTAGCTGGACATCATACCGCAGAAACCGTGCAGAGAATCCATACCGCTGGCATACAGCACCCGGTAATACATTCTGGTGATCTCATTGCGGATGCGGGCAGCTTCCTGCTCGTTGGCAGTAGGTTGATCTTCGGCCGCGGCATAAGCGCTCACGGGCAGCACAGATGCCAACATAATCACGCACAAGAGCGCTGCCAGTATTCTTTTAAGCATTCTGTACCACTCCTTTCAAAGCCAAAAATCGTATAGATTGTACCACATTCGGATGGAATAATCAAGCACAAATATTACATTTTTGTAATAATTATGGTGTATTTTTCAACTTTTACCCACTTTTTCCAGCAAAAAGCTCCCCGGCGCGACGCCGGGGAGACGATTTACATATTGGCCTTGATGCAGCTGATGAGGATATCACCGGCCACCACACGATCCTCTGCGTGGAAGCCATCCACAAAATTATCGGAGTACAGCACCTGGGCGCTGGGGGGAAATTCATCGTCGCCCTCCCACACCAGGATCTGCATTTCATAGCCACCGATGAGCTGAAAGCGGAAGCCTGCGTCTGCGTGGTTTACTTCCTCTGCGCCCATAGCCTGGGCCGCTTTCCGGAAGGCCTCCACCCTTGTTCCCAGGGTAAAGGCTGCACGGGTCAGCACCCGACCGGTATAGGGCTTGATGTACAGCTCGCCCCAGGGCATCTCCCGGAAGGTGAGCCAGTTGCCCATAGCCGCCACGGTCTTGCCCTCCAAAAGATAGCGGAGCAAAAAGGTTTGGGTAGGCAGAGGAGGCACTGCGCCGCCGTCCACTGCACGGATGGCATAAACCGGGTGGGAAATGGCATATTCCCTGCCCAAGAGGTTTACATAAAATTCTTTTCCATCCCACTTAAGATCCTTTATCCGTCCGGTTGCATCTGCTGCATCCAGCTTGCCGAACAGCTCCTCATAGTGAGAAAAAGGCACTTCTTCTTTATGATTTTCTACTTGCATATTTTACTCCTAACAGCTACTGGGGAACAAACTTGCATCGGTATGGGGCAGGAAGCAGGCGGCCACAAAGCTATCCATATAGCCGGGATAAGTGGAAAGCTCCAGATAAGTCATATTGGCGCCTACCTCGTGGCATTTTGCCGTTGCCTCGTCGCTTAACACCATGGTATAAGCTCCGGTCAGGCTGGAATTGCCGATATAATGATACTTGGTGAGCTCCACATCCGGCAGCATACCGATGTTGATGGCATTTTTCATATTGATACCGCTGCCGATACCACCGGCCACATACACCTTCTCGATGCAGTCCGGGGTCATATCCACGCTTTGCAGCAGCGTATCGATACCGGAGAAAATAGCGCCCTTGGCACGGATGAAGTTATCGATATCCACCTCGTTGATGGCCACTTCCCTACCGGTTTCCGTTTCATTTTCAAAGGCCAGCACATACCGGCCCATACCGTGCTGATCCCGCTTGACCCGCTCCCCATCTCTCATGAACTGACCCCGGGCATTGATAATGCCGGTGCGGAACAGCTCGGAAATAATATCGATGATGCCGCTACCGCAGATACCCACCGGCTTTTGGCCGTTTTCGCCTACGATGGTCATAGTGGGCTCCATAGTAGCTTTATCAATGGTCACTGCCTCCACTGCGCCGTCGGTGGCACGCATACCGCAGGAAATGTCGCCGCCCTCAAAGGCAGGGCCTGCAGAGCAGGCGCAGCTCATGAGGAAATCCCGGTTGCCGAACACGATCTCACCGTTAGTGCCCAGGTCGATGAACAGGGTCATCTCGTCGCTGTCCCACATCATAGTAGCCAGTGTGCCGGCAGTAATGTCGCCGCCTACATAAGAGCCGATGTTGGGGGCAATGATCACAGGCGCCAAGGGGTTAACCGGCAGCTTCAGATCACCGGCGGTCAGGTCATTCCAGGCAAAAAAGCTGGGAATATAGGGATCCATACGCACCGGGTCTGCATCCACGCCCACCAAAAGGTGATTCATCGTGGTGTTTGCACCGATGCTTAAACGCAGCACAGAGCGTGCGTTTAAGTCAATGGACTTGCACAGCTTGGCAATGATGGGGCTTAAGGTCTCCTTAATGATGGCATCCTGCAAAGCCTTTTTGCCACCGGGTTTACTCTGCTGGATGATCCGGTTGATCACATCCGCACCGTAGCGGATCTGACCGTTGCCGGAAGAGCCCTTTGCCAAAAGCTCACCGGTTTTTAAATCCGTCAGCACCATAGAAACAGTGGTAGTACCGATATCGATGGCGCAGCCTACCAGCCGGGTATCGTCATAGGGGCAGATTTCCATACAGGTAAATACGCCATCCGTCAGGCAGCCTTTGACGCAAAGCTTAAAGCCGTTTTCCCGCAAAACGCTTGCCAGCTTCACCATTACAGAATAAGGCACTTTCACCTTTTCTGCTCCGGTTTGGGCCGCTACAGCCCGCTCTACCCGCTCGATATCCGGCATAGTATCGTCAGCGGACGGCTCATCCAGGGTAAGCTGCAGAGCCATAAAGCCGTTTTCCATAGAAATGCCGCTATTTACAATCGCTTCCTGAGCCTGGGTAAAGATAGCCACTTCCTCAGGAGAGCTTAAATCTGCCGTCTTCATACGGCTCTGATAAGCAGATGCGATATCCGGCACAAATACGGTGCAATCGCCCACAACCTTGCAGTTGCAGCTCAAGCGCCAGCCGGCTTCATATTCCTCGTCGGTGATGTGGCGGCTGGGAATGGTCTGCAAATCGCCATCTACCAGCTTAACACGGCATTTGCCGCAAGAGCCGTTACCGGAGCAAGGGGCATCGATGGCCACATTGGCCCGCCGCGCCAGCTCCAGCAAATTATCACCGGCGTTACATTCAACACAAATGGGGCTTGCGCCCTCGATTTGGAAAGTTACTTTCATGAAATATTCCTCGATTATGCAAATTTACAATTGACAATTGATAATTGACAATTGTCCATTGTCAACTGTCAATTCGTTTCACCCTTGGTAATGCGGTGGGGTTTCCCCCACCGCATCAAAGGTTTTTCAATTACATCAGGGGCTCCATGCCCAGCACGGGGTGACCCTTCTCGGTCAGCCAGCCGTACAGCTCTTCGCAATCGCAGGTAACGGTTTCGTCTGCGATCATATCGGTAACGTTATCGATACCCAGCAGCTCCTTGGCGGTAGCATTCAGACGGTCAGCCACATCGTCCTTCAGCTCCTTGGGCATCCACACGATACGGCCGATGCCGCCTTCTGCGGAAACGAACTTCTTGGAAGCGATGAAGTGACGGCCGTGACCCATATAACCGGGGGTCTGCACACCGCCGCCGGTGCAGGATGCCAGCTCACCGAAGGTCATACCGGCGGGAGTCATACCCTTGTACTCACGGTTAACAACGATGACACCGTTGGAAACAGGCTCGATGCCGCAGATGCACTCGAAGCAACCGCAGGAGGTCATGGGATCTTCCAAAATGGAGTACAGCGTAACATTTTCAACAGCGCCGTGAGTAGCTTCGTTGATCATCTTGTTAACGCTCTCATAACGGCCGGTGCGCTCATCGATCAGGCCTTCCTTGAAGATGGGCTGGCAAGGACCGTTGGGATCAAGCTCGTTGGTAGCCTTGGCATCCAGCCAGGAAACAGCGCCGCAAAGACCCAGACGCTCGGGGGTGACCACGCAGCAGTGGGCGGGAGCAAAGCTCTGGCACAGGATGCAGGTGTAGTAACGGTCAACCGCCTCGTCAGTCATGGATGCCAGACGGTCATCTCTCTGGTTATAGCGGGGCATTGCCACTTCGTCACGGAATTTACCGGCTTCTACAGGATCGGTGATCAGGGTGATCTGGCACTTGTCAACAACTGTGTCGAACTCGTCCATGATCATCACATACAGAACTTCAGCAAAATGCCGCAAACGCAGGCCGTTTTCAAAGGCAGCCTTGGACACACGAACGCGAACCTGGTTGCGCTGACCGGTGTGCATAACACCTTCCATATAGTTAAACCAGGCGTGGAACTTACGCTCGATAACGCTCTCAAAGTCCACCTGCATCTTCCGGCCGGCAACCTCAACGAAAGTAGCCAAAGCCAGGTCGGTAGCTGCATCAAAGTCCGGTCCGATAATGGTGATCTTGTGATCTTCCACCTCGTTCAGCTCCCGCATCACAACCAGCTCAGCGGTGGGATTCTTGGAAGACCAGCACTCGTTGTGCATATCGGCCTTACGGATAATTTCGCCCTCAAAGGCAGCGGCAAAAGCTACGGGAATGGGCAGCTCCTTGACCTTGATCTTGATGTTACGCAGCTCCAGGGACTTCTTCACCGTTTCTGCGTGATCGCAAACGGATTCCAGAGCGCCGGGAACCTGATTTTCGCCCAGGTCGATATCCACCACTACGGGGAAGCCCAGTGCGATAGCGCCTGCGCCGGCAGATACCACAACGGCATCGATAGCGCCAAAGGTGTTGACAAATGCGGGAACACGGTTCTTGGTGTATTCCAGCAGGCCGCCCAGGTCACCGGGCTGCACATTACCGAAAATGAGCGCTGCACGGACGGCAACGGTAACAACGTGGATCACGGAAGTTACATCGTGACCCAGGGGGATGACACGGAACTCAAGGCCCATCTTGACGCCGCCCTCCAGGCACTGCTCGATGACATCGCCAACCATAAAGGTCATAATGCCCTTGGACTGATAATCCTTAACTACATTTACCACATCAGCGGCATTGTCAGCCTTACCCAGCACAACGGCAACACCGGGGATATCACCGGTAACCAGGGGCACGCCCAGGGAACGGATGATGGGGTCAGGCACGAAGCCGATACCGGCTTCATTTGCGTAGGGGTCACCGCCCTCTACATACTTCAGGCCTTCGATAATTTCAGCGCCCACTGCGGTAGCAAGACCGGCATTGAGGGCCTGGCCCAAATCTTCCCGATTGGTGATCAGGCTCTTAAGTACACCAACGCAGGCCACAAGGTCGCCCAGGGTCTTTACCTTGACACCGGTGGCTGCATAAATGGTGGGGAAACAATACGCGGTATCGGGGAATGCAATGGCTTTGTCTGCGCCATACTTGGCGATGGCATCATTTACCGCACCTTCGGTCAGGCCGGCAACGGCATTGGAGCCGCCATAGATCAGATCGGTTAAAACGCTCATAGAAATTCCTCCAACAATTCATTTTATATAAAGCCAAATGGCTGAATATACGAAGTTAAATAACGCCCTTTCGTAAAATCATATTGGCATACAAGCCTGCTTTGTCAGGCGCAGCTTATGCTGGGCACCGCAAACGGAACACAACTCCCAACTTTAGAAATACTTTCGTCTAAAATGCAAAAATCGGGAGGGAGGTGTCTCCCTCCCGATTTTGTTACTACGGGAATAAAACGAATCGATATGCCGCATTGCGGCTCGATATATTTGCTACGCGCAAATTCGATATATGGGCAAGCTGCCCATTCGATATGCTATAAATCCCTACTTGCCCCGCAGGGCATATCGAAGGCAAAGCCTATATCGAGTGCAAAGCACATATCGAAAATCCCACAAGGGATTTATATCGATGCGCCAAAGGCGCTTTTACAGCTCCAGGTAGGAGTCGGAGTACAGAACGTGGTTCTTGAAGATGTCGCAGGACTTGATGGTTTCCATCAGGCGCAGGTCGTTGGGGTTAACGATCGCAGAGGTCAGACCCTGCATCATACACATAGCGACCAGAGCGGAGTCCATGATGGGACGCACGTGCTTGGGAGCGCCATTACTATTATTGGACAGACCACCGGTGGACTTCAGGCCCTTGTCGGAGAACATCTTGATAGCCTCCAGGACTTCCATCTGCTTGTCCTGCATGCCCTTGACAACCAGGAACAGGGGGTCAAACCACAGGTCGGTAGCTTCCATACCCAGGCTCAAGCCACGCTCCAGCATATTGTCACAGTGAACCATACGCTCTTCGTTGTCCTTAGCAATACCGTCAGCGGAGCAAAGTGCGATACAGATTGCATCGTTAGCGGCAGCCAGGTCGATGTAGCCGATACGGGAACCTGCGTCAGCAGAGTTAACGATGGGCTTACCGTTGGTACGGTTGTAGACCTTGATACCGGCTTCGATAGCCTTCATATTGGCAGTATCCAGAGCCAGAGGCACATTGTTGAAGTTCTCCTGCAGCAGCTTAACAGCCCACATCATACGCTCGGGGCCGTCCTTCTCAGCAGGTCCGATGTTCACATCCAGGTAGGTAGCGCCGGCCTTGATCTGCTCGTATGCACGCTGCAGAATGGGCTCGGGATCACGCTCGTCCATAGCCTTACGGATGGAAGGAGCAATACAGTGGATACGCTCACCGATGGTGACGAAGGTGGAAGACTCGGGGTTGTAGCCCTTGTACTGGCTGTCCCAGGTCTTTACTTCGATAGCGGGCACCTTGGTAGCCAGCAGCTCGTCAAAGGACAGCTCCTTGACCTCTACGGTACCTGCGGTAGCAGCCTTAGCAGCGTTCTCCTGAGCTGCGGCAGCGGCAGCAGCCTCGTATTCCTTGTCCTTCAGGTACTTGGGCAGCTGAACAGCTTCCAGAGGCCCGACGACAACGTTCCAATTGGGCAGCTTCTCCTGAATTTCAGCCTTCATAACGGCAACCTTGCCGGGGATGATCAGGGTACGGTTCTTAAT